>JBMZFK010000019.1:5201-24695 GCA_049615365.1 Puniceispirillaceae bacterium (SeqCode) | reverse complement strand
ATTGATGGATACCGCCAGAGGAAACCAGACGCTATTTATGCGCCATGATGAGGTGCTGGCTGCCTGGAGCTTTATCGATCCTGTTATAAAGCTGGCATCGCAAACGCCGCCAAGCCTGTATCGGTCAGGCACCTTTGGCCCGAAAGATAATTTATTTGGCAACAGCCCCGAGAATTGGATTGATCCAAAACAGGATACTGATTGATCTGTCGTTCGAAAACATTCAATAATTAGCAGGCTCCTAATATGACAGATCTATCAACAGATGCGAACAGCCAGCGCATTGCAGATGCGATTGCACGCCGCCTTATAGATGCCATTGAAAAAAATGGCTCAGCCAGCCTTGTTGTATGTGGTGGCTCTAGCCCGCTTGATATATTCTCCTGTCTGGCAACAAAGCCGCTGCCATGGGAGGCGGTCTGTATTACGCTAGCAGATGATCGTCAGGTGCCAGCAGATGACCCGCATAGCAATATCAAGCTGGTATCTGAACATTTATTAACAGGCAATGCGGCGGCGGCAACCTTCACTCCCCTTCAGGATTTGGAAGCTGAACGTGAAATGCCGTTTGATGTGGTGTTGCTGGGGATGGGGCCAGATGGGCATATCGCGTCCCTATTTCCGGATATGCTGGATAATGCAGATGCGTTTAGTCTGCGGGCGCCGCCGCAAATATTATATACAGACGCCAAAGGCAACCCGCTTGTGCCGCGCGTTAGCATGAATTTGGCAATGCTAACAAATTGTTATGCCTTGTTATTGCTGATTAAGGGCGAGCAGAAAAAAGCGCTGGTTGCAGAAGTGCAGGCAGAAGCGGCGGCGGCCCCGCAACGCTATCCAGTAGGGATGCTGTTGGCGCAAAGTAAAAAAACAGTTCAGCTATGTTATCTGGATTAACCCTGATATGAGGATAGAATGAAGCCATTGCATAAAAAGATAGCGCAGGTCATAGAGCGTGTGCGGACGCGTTCTGCTGCCAGCCGTTCTGCCTATTTGGCTGATATTGAAAACATGCACGCTGCCCCTGATTCAGACAGGCGTTCTGTTGCCTGTTCCAACATGGCCCATGTCGCGGCGGCGGCGGGGCCGGATCAGGATGAATTGCTGAGCCAGTCAGAAAAGCTAAAGCCAAATATTGCGGTGATCACCGCTTATAATGATATGCTGTCTGCCCATCAGCCTTTTGAAAATTATCCGGCCCTCATACGCGCGGCTGCCAGAGAAGCTGGCGCAACCGCCCAAGTTGCAGGCGGGGTTCCGGCAATGTGTGATGGGGTCACGCAAGGGCGTCCGGGCATGGAGCTATCCTTGCTGAGCCGCGATATTATTGCCATGTCTACGGCGGTTGGCCTGTCGCATAATGTCTATGATGCCGCGCTTTGCCTTGGTGTATGTGATAAAATTGTGCCAGGCTTGGTAATGGGCGCGCTTTCTTTTGGCCATCTGCCAGTGATTTTTGTGCCAGCAGGGCCAATGGAATCTGGTCTGCCCAATGCTGAAAAAGCCCAAATCCGTAAAGCCTTTGCCAGAGGGGAAATTGATCGCGCCGCCCTGCTAAAAGCAGAAAGCGCAGCCTATCATGCAGCGGGTACCTGTACCTTTTATGGGACAGCAAATTCCAATCAGATGCTGATGGAAATTATGGGGCTGCATTTGCCTGGTTCTGCCTTTGTGCATCCACATAGTGATTTGCGCCATGCCATGACAACAAAAACAGTGCATCAGGCGGTAGCCATAAATCGGCGTTCGGATAATCCGCGACCATTGGGCAAACTGCTGGATGAGCGTTCTTTTATCAATGCGATTATTGGTTTGCATGCAACTGGCGGGTCTACCAATCATACTTTGCATTTGCCAGCTATGGCAGCGGCGGCAGGTATTGATTTGCGCTGGGAAGATTTTGCAGAACTTTCCGAGATTATTCCGCTTCTGGCCCGCGTCTATCCTAATGGCAGAGCAGATGTAAACCAGTTTCATGCCGCAGGCGGCATTGGCTTTGTTATGCGCACCCTTCTAGAAGAAGGGCTGCTGGATGGCAGTGCGGCATCTATCTATGGCAATAATCTGGCAGATTGTGCGATAGAGCCTGTCTTGTCGGGGAATGATATCGGCTGGCGTGCCGCACCTGATACATCCGCCGATGAAGATATTCTGCGTCCTGCCAAGCGGCCACATGCCAAAAATGGCGGTCTGAAAATGCTGTCTGGGAATATGGGACGGGCGGTGATAAAAATTTCTGCTGTTGATGAAAGCCGGCATCTTGTCTCTGCCCCGGCGGTGGTATTTGAAAATGAAGCCAGCGTTAAACAGGCCTTTGCAGATGGCAAGCTGAATAGAGATTGCATTGTTGTGGTGCGCGCACAAGGCCCGCGTGCCTGTGGTATGCCGGAATTGCATAGTTTGACACCGCTGCTATCCACCCTTCAGGATAAGGGATTTAAGGTTGCGCTGGTAACAGATGGCCGAATGTCAGGTGCCTCTGGAAATGTGCCTGCCGCTATTCATCTATGTCCCGAAGCGGTGGCAGGCGGGCCGATTGCCCAAATTGCAGATGGCGATATTATCACCCTTGATGCGGTTGCGGGGGAATTGCGGGTAGATGCTGATTTGACGGCGCGGCCTGTAAAGACGGATTTTGTGTTAAATGCAGGCGGATTTGGACGGCCATTAATGGCAGGGATGCGCCAGCAAGCCGGAGACGCAGAACAGGGCGGGGGCGTTTGTGTCCTCAATCATATGACAGGGGAAGGTCAATGAATATTTACGATATTGTCGCTGCAGGACAGGTAATGCCGGTGATTGTTATCGACAGGGCCAGCGATGCGGTTGCACTGGGCAATGCGCTGTTGGAAGGCGGGATTAACACCGCAGAAGTAACCTTGCGCACGCCGCAGGCCCTGGCCGCGATAGAGGCAATGGCAACTGCCTGTCCAGAATTGATGGTAGGGGCAGGTACAGTCCTAAATGCCGAACATGCGCGTCAGGTGCGGGATGCTGGCGGATGTTTTGCGGTAAGTCCGGGCGCAACAGATGCGCTGATTCAAGGCTGTGCGGATGCCGATTTGCCTCTGCTGCCTGGTGCAAGCTCTGTTTCAGAAGTGATGCGTCTTGGCGAAAAGGGATTTTTTATGCTGAAATTTTTTCCTGCTACCGCAGCTGGTGGATTGCCCTTTATCAAGGCGCTGGCAAGCCCGCTGCCACAATTTCAGTTTTGTCCAACAGGCGGCATTACGCTTGCGACGGCACCAGACTGGCTGGCACTGGCGAATATTCCCTGTCTGGGGGGCAGCTGGATTGCTCCGCAAGCCCTTATCGCTGAACAGGATTTTGCCACAATAACCGAAAATGCGCGTGCCGCTGCTAGTCTGGCTAAAGGGTAGATCGGGCCAAAGGACAGGGCTAGACAATATAAAGAGAATATAGGAATGACAGATAGTCAGGAACACCAGATTCACACAGCCTTGCAAAACGCGGCAAGCAGGCTAGAGACGACCTGCCTGCCGGATTTGATGCAGGCACCGGCGCGGGCAGATTTCATTTATAAATTCGAAGATTTGGAAGCAGATTGTACGCGCCAGCCCATAGATGGGGATAGCCTGTCCTTGCTGCTAGACCTGGCCCGGGCGCGTGGTTTGCAAACCCGTCTGGAAGAGATGTTTTCAGGTGTTGCTGTAAATGTGACCGAAGATCGGCCAGTGGTGCATTGTGGTTTGCGTGCGCCTGCCCGTCTGGATTCTGCAGAATATAAAAAACTCTGCGCCTTTGCTGACAAGATGCGCCAGCAACCTGATATCACCGCAGTGATTAATCTGGGCATTGGTGGCTCTGATCTGGGCCCGGCGATGGTAGCCGGGGCGCTGGCAGGGTACCATGATGGGCCGGAATGCTATTTTGTTGGAAATATCTGTCCCACAGATTTGCATGATGTATTGGCAAAATGTGACGCGGACAAGACACTGTTTATTGTCACCTCAAAAACCTTTACCACTGCCGAGACACTGGCAAATGCCGCGTTGGCAAAACAGTGGCTGGAGGCGCATGGTATAAAGGCCAGCAGCGCGATGGCCGCGGTTACCGCCCATGCTGGGCGGGCGCGTGACTGGGGCATGTTGCCAGAGCAGATTTTTTCCTTTGCCGAAGGGGTGGGGGGGCGCTATTCGCTGTGGTCAGCGGTCGGTCTGTCGGTGATGATAGCTATTGGCAGTTCGGCCTTTTCTGAAATGCTGGCCGGGGCGCATGCAATGGACACCCATGTCAGAGAAACAGAGTTCAGCCAGAATATTGGCGTGATTATGGGGATGTTGCGGGTATGGCATCGCAGCTATCTGAACGCGGCTTCTTATGGATTAATGCCTTATGATCAGCGTTTGTCCCGCCTGCCTGCATGGGCCCAGCAGCTGGAAATGGAAAGTAATGGCAAGCGCGTTAACCGGCAAGGACAGCCACTGACCCGGCCTGCGGGTCCGCTGATTTGGGGAGAGCCGGGAACCAACAGCCAGCATAGTTTTTTCCAATGGCTGCATCAGGGGGTAGATGTTACGCCTATTGATATTTTGGTGGCGATGCAGCCTGCTGAAGGGGTGGCAGATAAAAAATGGCGCGATAGCCATGAAATGCTGGTGATTAATGCGGTGGCACAGGCAGAAGCCCTGGCGCTGGGGTCTGAAAATATCGCCGAGCCGCATCGTCATTTTCCAGGTAACCGTCCCTCTATTTTGCTTAGCTGGGATAAAACCACCCCCTATGCGTTGGGGCGGCTGCTGGCGTTATATGAACATATTACCGTGGTGTCTGGTTTTATCTGGGATGTGAACAGCTTTGATCAGTGGGGGGTGGAGCTTGGCAAACAGATGGCAAACAGCCTTCAATCTGCTACCGATCTCAGCCAGTTTAGCCCAGCTGCCAGAGACTTTATTACACGGCTAAAAAATAACTAGAATAATTTTAAAACCAAGAAAGGTACTGGCATGTTACTTGGGTGTATCGGGGATGATTTTACAGGGTCTAGCGATCTTGGAAACACGCTTACCAAATCAGGTATGCATGTTGTGCAATATTCGGGCATTCCAGATGGGCCGGCAAGCCCGGATGTCGAGGCTGGTATTGTTGCCCTGAAATCGCGTTCTATTCCTGTGGCAGAGGCTATTGAACAATCTCTTGCTGCGTTGGACTGGCTGAAAGCGCAGGGGTGTCAGCAATTCTTTTTCAAATATTGCTCAACCTTTGACTCTACCCCGGATGGGAATATCGGTCAGGTGGCACAGGCGCTTGCAGATGCCCTTGAGGCACGTCAGGTCATTTTCTGTCCGGCCTTTCCAACAACAGGGCGCTCTATTTTTCAGGGGCATCTATTTGTTGGCGATCAAATGCTCTCTGACAGCCCGTTAAAAGACCACCCTCTAAACCCGATGACAGAATCTGATTTGCGGAAATGGCTGGCCTTGCAAACTGGAACCGAGATTGGCCATGTTGGTTTTTCTGATGTGCAGGCTGGTGCAGATCAGGTGCGCCAAAAAATGTCGGATGAAGCAGCGGCAGGCCGGAACTATATGATCGTGGATGCGATAACCGATGATGATTTAATGATTGTTGGCCAGGCCCTGAAATCACAACCGCTTGTCACTGGCGGGTCCGGTATTGCCATTGGGTTGCCGCAGAATTTTCCTGAAATAGCAGATAGACAGGATGCGGCGGCAAAATGGCAGGGTGAGGCAGGAAAATGTGTGGCGGTCTGCGGCTCCTGTGCGGCGGCGACACGGGCGCAAATCGCGGCCCATAAAGCAGCTGGTCAGCCTGTTTTGGCGCTGGATAGCGAGGCGGTAATCACAGGTGAATATGGCATATCCGATGCGCTGGCATGGGCGGAGGCGGTGCTGGCTAAAACCCCTGAGGCGATCCCGCTCATTTATAGCTCAGCTGACCCTGAAGCGGTGCGCGCTATTCAGGAAAAATATGGCCGTGCGCTGGCAGCAGAAGCGTTTGAAAGCTTTTTTGGCGCGTTGGCAACCGCCCTTGTAAATGATCTGGTCAGCCGCCTTATTGTTGCGGGCGGAGAGACATCAGGTGCGGTGGTTGAGGCCCTTGCCCTGCCCTCGCTTATTATCGGGCCGGAGATTGATCCGGGCGTGCCTGCCTTGCGCGGCAGCCCCTCTCTGACGCTGGCGCTAAAGAGTGGTAATTTTGGCGCCGAAGATTTCTTTGTCAAAGCGGCGGCATGTTTGGCCAACAATTCTGGCTAGGCAATTCTGGCCTGGATTATTCAGGCCAGATAATTCTGTCTAAATGGGGTAAAAGGAGAATAGACCGATGCGCGATACCAAGCAGCGCGAGCAAATATGTTTGTTGGCAAAATCGATGTTTGACCGCGGTCTGACCGCCGGAGCGAGCGGCAATATTTCGGTCAGATGCGAAGATGGCAGCTTGCTGGTCACCCCTACAGGGGCCTGTTTTGGCCGGCTTGATCCTGCCCAGCTTGCGCATATCAGCCCGGCTGGCCAGCATCTGACAGGTGATGCGCCAACCAAGGAAATGTCGCTCCATAGCGCTTTTTATGATAGCCGGCAAAATACAGGTGCGGTGGTGCATTTGCATTCCACTCATTCAGTAGCGCTGTCCATGGTGACGCCGATAGAAGAAGGCACGCCTTTTTTACCGCCCCTGACAGCCTATTCTGTTATGCGGCTGGGCAAGGTAGAGCTATTGCCCTATTTCCGTCCTGGCGATCCGGCCATGGGGGATGCGGTGCGCTCTCTGGCAGGCAAGCGTTCTGCTGTCATGCTGGCCAATCATGGCCCTGTTGTTGCCGGGCTAGAGCTGGAAGCGGCGGTATATGCTATTGAGGAGCTGGAAGAAACGGCCAAATTATGTTTGTTGCTTAGGGGAATGAAACCTTCTATGATGGAGGATGGGCAAATCAGGGATCTGGCGACACATTTCAATATTGAATGGGATTGAAAACTGGCAATTCTTTGGCGTGATGGCAATAAATTCCCGATAAAAATTCAGCCCTTCAGGAAAGAAATTTATGGAAAAAATGATTTTGGTGCAGGGCCTTTCCAAGGTTTATGCCTCAGGAAATATCGCTCTTGATCAGGTTGATCTTGAAATTAAAAAAGGCGAGATTTTGGCGTTGCTGGGCCCAAATGGTGCAGGCAAAACCACCCTTATTTCGATGATCTGCGGACTGGTAAACCCCAGCGCAGGCAGTGTGACCGTAGATGGGTTTGACATTGTTTCAGACTATCGTGCTGCGCGGCGGCTGGTTGGGCTTGTGCCGCAAGAGGTTGCGCTGGAGCCGTTCGAAAAAGTTATCAATACGGTGCAATTCTCACGCGGGCTGTACGGCTTTGCGCCGAATAAGCCCTATATCGAAGCTGTGCTGAAAAAACTGTCTTTGTGGGATAAACGCGATACGCCAATTAGAGAATTATCTGGCGGTATGAAAAGGCGGGTTTTGATCGCCAAAGCCCTGAGCCATGAGCCGCGCGTATTATTTCTGGATGAACCAACAGCCGGGGTAGATGTTGAATTACGCAAAGATATGTGGCGGGTGGTTGAAGAGTTGAAAGCTGATGGGGTTACCATTGTGCTGACCACCCATTATATTGAAGAAGCAGAAGCGCTGGCGGACCGGGTAGGGGTGATTTCCAATGGCCGGATTTTGCTGGTTGAAAATAAAGAACAGCTGATGCATCAAATGGGCACAAAAGAATTGACCATTCATCTGCAGCAGCCCGTAGATAGCCTGCCAGATGAGCTGGCAAATTATGATCTGCGCCTGTCTGCTGATAAGCAAAGCGTAATCTATAGCTATGATACAAGAGCAGATCGCACAGGCATTACCGGCCTGCTGTCAGATTTATCGGCGGCAGGATTGCTGTTGCGTGATTTGCAGACATCGCAAAGCTCTCTTGAAGATATCTTTGTCGATTTACTAAAGGATTAGGCAGATGAATATGCATGCGATTAAGGCGATTTATTTTTTTGAAATGGCACGCACCTTTCGAACGCTGTTGCAGTCTATTATCTCGCCAGTAATTTCCACAGCACTATATTTTATTGTGTTTGGTTCGGCTATTGGCAGCCGGATGGTGGCGATTGACGGGGTCTCTTACGGGGCGTTTATTGTGCCAGGTCTTATCATGCTGACCGTTTTGATGCAGAGCGTAACCAATGCCTCATTCGGAATTTATTTTCCAAAATTTATTGGCACGATCTATGAGCCGTTATCGGCGCCTATTTCCTATCTGGAAATGCTGATTGGCTATGTTGGGGCGGCCGCCACAAAATCAATGGTGATCGGGCTGATTATTCTGGCGACGTCTTTTTTGTTTGTGCCGTTACAGATAGCACATCCTGTCTGGATGATCGGGTTTCTGGGGCTGACCTGTATTTCTTTCAGCCTGCTTGGCTTTATAATTGGTATTTGTGCGCGTAATTTTGAACAGTTGAATTTGGTGCCTGCGCTTATCATCACCCCGCTTGTTTTTTTAGGGGGCAGTTTTTATTCCATAAACATGCTTCCCCCATTCTGGCAGACAGCGACTCTGTTTAATCCGGTGGTATATCTGGTCTCTGGTTTTCGCTGGGCCTTTTTTGACACCGCCGATGTTGCGGTCACCTATAGCCTGATAGCTATTTCACTATTCAGCCTGATCTTTGTAGGGGTGATTGCGCTGATTTTTAAAACGGGCTATCGGCTAAAGCCCTAAATCAGGCATCTTGCGATACTAGGAGTGCCAATTTGGCTGCCGCTTTTCGATAAAGGCATTAATGCCTTCTTCTGCATCTGCTTCCAGCATATTGCTGGTCATTACCGCGGCGGCATGATCATACGCATCGCTCAGGCGCATTTCTGCCTGCTGGTAAAACGCTTCCTTACCAATCTTGACAGTTGATGCCGGCTTGCTGGCGATTTTTGTTGCCAATTCATCTGCCGCGCTGGCCAGTTTGGCGCCGGGAACCGCATAATTTAGCAAGCCCCATTCCACCGCCTGTTCAGCGCTTACCATCTCGCCTGTCAGCAACATTTGCATAGCTTTTTTGCGCGAGATATTGCGCGAGAGGGCAACCATCGGGGTAGAGCAAAACAGCCCGATATGTACGCCTGGTGTGGCGAAATTTGCGCTATCTGCGGCCACGGCCAGATCACAGCTTGCCACCAATTGACATCCTGCGGCGGTAGCTGTGCCCTGCACCGCGGCGATAACCGGTTTTGGACAGGCGATAATCGCCTGCATTACAGTAGAACATTTCACCATTGTTTTTTCGAAAAAGGCCCGTCCCCTGTCTGGCTGGCTACGGGCGGCGGTTAGTTCTTTTAAATCATGGCCAGCACAAAATACCGGGCCATTGGCCGCCAGAATAATCACTTTGATATCGGATTGTTCTGACAGGCGGGTAATGGCCTGAAAAAGCGCATCCAGCATGCCCATGGACAGGCTGTTTCTTGCCTCCGGGCGATTTAGAGTAAGTGTGGCTATCGCGCCCTCATAGCTTTCAAGTATAAAGGCATTTTGGCTTGCGGTTGGTTCTGCAGGGGTCATGCGGCTCTCCGGTAACGGGCGTTCACACTGCCAGCTATCATTGTTTGCTAATAGCGTTAGCGTTAACCATACGGTCAGTTTTTGAAAATGCCAATAATTGGATGACAAAAACCCGAATTCCATCTCTATGGGCATCACATTATAAAAAACACCTGCTGATTGGTTTTGATACTATTGGCGAAAGGCCAGCCTTCGCGCTAAACTGTTTATATGGATGGTGATACCAAAACAACAAAACTGGTACATGAGGCTGCTCTGCGCCCTGTCAGTCTTGCGGATAAATATGATCTGGATACGCCAGATGTTTTTGTCAGCGGCACGCAAGCGCTGGTTCGGCTATGTTTGTTACAGGCTGAAATTGATCGCCGCGCGGGTCTGAATACTGCGGGGTATGTTACAGGCTATCGCGGCTCTCCCTTGGGCAGTATAGATTTGCAATTTGCCCAGGCGGATAGCGTGTTAAAAGCCGCCAATGTCACCTTTACCCCTGCCCTGAATGAAGATTTGGCAGCGACTGCCCTATGGGGCACACAGCAAGCCCATCTATATGGTGAGGGGAAATATGAGGGGGTGTTCGGGATTTGGTATGGTAAGGGCCCCGGTGTGGACAGAACCGGGGATGTGTTTCGCCATGCCAATCTGGCAGGTACCGCCGAAAAAGGCGGCGTGCTGGCGCTGATGGGGGATGATCATGGCGGCGAGAGCTCTACCGTCTGTCACCAGTCCGAATATGCGATGATGGATGTGATGATCCCGGTTTTGAACCCGGCCAATCTGGAAGAGATGGTTGATTTCGGGTTGCATGGCTGGGCCTTGTCCCGGTTTGCCAGTGTGTGGTGCGGGATAAAATGCGTTAAGGATAATATTGAATCAACCGCTTCGGTTACCCTGACCCCGGAAAATTTCCAAAATCATTTACCAAATGATTTTGTGATGCCGGAAGGCGGGCTTGGCATCCGGCGCGGCGATCACCGCCATGACCAGGAGGCAAGGCTGCATGCCTATAAAATGCAGGCGGTTAAGGCCTATGTGCGGGCTAATCATCTGGACAGGGTTACGCTGGAAGGTGGCAAGACGCCGCGTTTTGGTATTGTCAGTACCGGCAAAGCCTATATGGATGTGGTACAGGCACTTGCTGATCTGGGAATTGATGAAAAAGCTGCTGAGAGGCTGGGGGTTCGGGTCTATAAAATCGGCATGTCCTGGCCGGTTGAGCCAGAAGGGCTGAACGCTTTTGCCAGCGGCCTTGAGCGCATTTTAGTGGTAGAGGAAAAGCGCGGCTTGCTGGAAAGCCAGCTAAAGGAAATCTTGTATGATGCCGAGCGCCCGCCACAGATTTTTGGCAAACAGGATCTTGCCGGCCAGCGTCTGCTGACCGAAGAAGGCTCTATCACCGCGACCGAAGTCGCCAAAGCGATTGCAGGTAATTTGTTGCCAGCTGCGGTGCGCGATGCCCGCCTGAACAAAAGACTGGCAGAAATAGATACCGCCCTGCGGCGCGAATTTTCAACAATGGCGGTGGCGCGCACCCCGTATTTTTGTGCGGGCTGTCCGCATAACAGCTCGACAGTCCTGCCAGAAGGAACACGTGGTTATGCCGGAATTGGCTGTCACTGGATGGCTCAATTTATGGATCGCGAGGTGGAAGGCTTTACCCATATGG
Source organism: Puniceispirillaceae bacterium (SeqCode) (assembly GCA_049615365.1). GTDB lineage: Bacteria > Pseudomonadota > Alphaproteobacteria > Puniceispirillales > Puniceispirillaceae > JADHLI01. The sequence goes on along the minus strand of JBMZFK010000019.1, from coordinate 13,487 downwards.
GAGGAGAAGGCGCCAACTGGATTGGCGAGGCCTGTTTTTCCCATCGCCCGCATATGTTCCAGAATATCGGGGATGGCACCTTTAATCATTCTGGTCTGATGGCGATACGGGCGGCTGTCGCTGCCGGCGTTAATATGACCTATAAGGTGTTATATAATGATGCGGTGGCCATGACTGGCGGGCAAACCCATGAAGGCGGGATAACGCCTGTGGAAATTGCCGATTTGATGCAGGCAAGCGGGGTTACGCCGCTGGTACTTGTAACAGATGACCTTACCCGCCATGACAAATCTGCCTATCCTGACGGGATGCGGTTTTACCACCGCAGCGAGTTGCAAATTGTGCAAAAAGAACTGGCCGAGGTGAAAGGGGTTAGCGGGCTGATTTATGACCAGACCTGTGCAACCGAAAAACGTCGGCGGCGCAAGCGCGGCAAGATGGTTGATCCGGATGAACGGATTTTGATTAACCCGGAAGTGTGCGAGGGTTGCGGTGATTGCGGGGTGCAGTCAAATTGTGTTGCCATTTTGCCATTGGAAACAGAGCTGGGGCGCAAGCGCCAGATAGATCAGTCTGCCTGCAATAAGGATTTTTCCTGTATCAAGGGGTTTTGTCCCAGCTTTGTCAGTGTCAAAGGCGGCAGCTTGCGTAAACCAGACGCACAAAAGCTCACCGCCGAGCTGCCTGCACCACCCCCTATATTCCCGCTTAGCAAACCGATGAGCCTGGTTCTGACCGGTGTGGGCGGTACCGGTGTGGTTACCATTGGCGCGCTATTGGGGATGGCTGCACATCTCGAAGGCAAGGGGTGCGGTATTATCGATATGGCGGGTCTGGCACAAAAAGGCGGGGCGGTAACCAGCCATATTCGCCTGGCCGCCAATCCAGAGGATATTTCGGCTATACGTATTGGCCCGGGCAGCGCAGATCTCTTGCTAGGGTGTGATAATCTGGTCAGCGCAGAATCATCCCTCCTGAAGCTGATGCGCAGCGATGGATATGTAGTGGCAAACAGCTATGAAATGCCGACAGGGGCGTTTACCCGTGACCCCGAAGCCCGCCTGCCAACCGCAGATATTGCCCAGCGCCTGAGCTCGGTTGTTGCTGAGGACAGATCGCTGATGGTGAACGCAACCCAAATGGCGCTTGGCCTGCTTGGTGATGCGATTGCCGCCAATTTATTCCTGCTTGGCATAGCCTTTCAGCGCGGTCTGATCCCGCTTTCCGCCGCCGCCATTGAACAGGCGATCACCCTGAATAATGTTGCAATAGAGCAATCAAAACAGGCCTTTTTATGGGGACGGCAATGGGTGGTTGACCCGGATATGGTCGCGGCAACCCTTGCTAGCAAATCAGCTGGAGGGCTGCCAGCTTCTCAAAATAGGCTGGATAATCTGGACGATCTGATTGCCGATCGCACCGCGCGGCTCACCGCCTATCAAAATGCTGGCTATGGCGCAAAATATCAGGCAGATCTGGCAGCAATTATCAAAGCTGATACGGACCCAACCCAAAAATTGTCAAAGGCAGCGGCCAGATATCTCTACAAGATGATGGCCATCAAGGATGAATATGAAGTTGCCCGCCTCTATAGTGACAGCCAGTTTAGCCAGCAGATAGCACAGATGTTTGAAGGTGATGTCCGGCTATCTGTTCATTTGGCACCGCCGCTATTGGCGCGAATGGATCCGGCGACAGGCCGGCCTCGTAAATCCCCTTATGGCAGATGGATCTGGCCTGCTTTCCGGGCCTTGCGGCATTTGCGCGGCTTGCGCGGTACGGCCCTGGATGTATTTGGCTATACTCAAGAGCGCCAGCGAGAGAAAAAAGCGCTGGCAGATTATCAAAACCTCTTGACGGAAATTTGTAGTGGCCTGAATAAGAGTAATTATGAATGTGCGGTTGAAATGGCCAGTTTGCCAGAGAAAATACGGGGCTTTGGCCCGGTTCGTCATACGCATATGATAGAGGCAGATGCGCATTTGCAGACGCTAAAGGCACGGTTTTATAGCTCATAAAACCAGTTGCTAGATAAAAACGGGCTTCTCTGGAATCTGGGTTCATTGGAATAGGACGATAAAAGGCTGATTATCATGACTTATACACCGCCAATTGAGGATATGAAATTCGGGCTACGTTATCTGGCAGGGCTAGATGATTTATCCGGTTTGCCTGCCTTTTCAGAAATCAGCACCGAGCTTGCGGATGCGGTGTTGGAAGAGGCTGGAAAGCTGGCCGCAGATGTGATCGCCCCGTTAAATCACAGCTCTGATCATCAGGGATGTACCCGCAGCGAGGCAGGCGAGGTGACAACGCCAGATGGATTTGCCAGCGCCTATAAAGCGATGGCCGAAGGCGGGTGGACAGCGATCGAAGCTGAAGAAGAATATGGTGGCCAGCATATGCCCATGGCGGTAAGTGCGGCGGTCAATGAGATGTGGCAATCTGCCAGCCTCAGCTTTGCGCTATGTCATTTACTGACGCAAGGCCAGATTTATGCGTTACAAAAATCAGCCACCACTGCCCAGAAAGAGCGCTTTGTGCTGCCTATGGTCGAAGGGCGCTGGACAGGTACAATGAATCTGACCGAACCGCAAGCAGGGACAGATTTGGCGGCCATTAAAAGCCGGGCGGTGCCAAATGGTGATCATTATCTGATTACTGGCCAGAAAATCTATATCACCTATGGCGAGCATGATATGGCTGAAAATATCGTTCATCTGGTGCTGGCGCGCACACCGGATGCCCCGGCAGGGGTAAAGGGTATTTCGGTTTTTATTGTGCCAAAATTTCTGGTTAAGGAAGATGGCAGTCTGGGCGAACGCAATGATGTGAAATGCCTGTCGATTGAAAAGAAGCTGGGTATCAAAGCCTCTCCTACTGCGGTTTTGCAATATGGCGAGAAGGGCGGCGCGGTTGGCTATCTGGTTGGTGAGGAAAATAAAGGGCTGGAGATCATGTTTGGCATGATGAATCATGCCCGTTTTGCGGTTGGCCTGCAGGGGCTGTCTATTGCAGAACGCGCCTATCAGCAAGCGGTGGATTATGCGGCTAACCGGGTGCAAGGCGCGCCTCTTGATCGCGCCGAAGGCACACCGATTGTCGAGCATCCTGACGTCTTGCGCCTGTTATCGGTGATGCGCGCAGAGATCGAAGCGATGCGGGCCCTTATCCTGGTTGGCGGGGCGGCGATGGATAAGGCCCATCATGCTGACGAGGCACAAAAAGCTTTTCACGAACAGCGCGCCTCTTTGCTGATTCCGATTATCAAGGGCTGGCTGACCGAGCGGTCTGTTGCCCTGACCTCGGATGCGGTTCAGGTGCATGGCGGCATGGGCTTTATCGAGGAAACAGGCGCTGCCCAGCATTTCCGCGATTCGCGTATCCTGCCTATCTATGAAGGCACAACCGCTATTCAGGCTAATGATTTGCTGTTCCGGAAAACCTTGAGGGATAATGGGGCTGGGCTAAAGGGGCTGTTTGCAGAAATTGAAGCTGATATGCGCGATGTGCCAGATAGCCTGTCAGGCCCGATGATGCAGGGGCTGGCGAGCGCCAGAGCCACGCTGGATACGCTTTGCGGGCGGGCTAACACGCCTCGTGAGGCTGCGGTTAGCGGTGTGGATTGGCTTATGCTGCTGGGCTATTTATTTGGTGGCTGGCAAATGGCAAAGTCAGGGCATCTGGCCAGCACACAGGCCGCTGAAACCTTCTCGCCAGATTTTATTGCCGCCAAACAGGCCACCTGCCAGATTTACCTGTCTAGCTGTTTGCCGCATATTGAAGCGCTGGCAGCAAAAATATCCAATGCTGGCGCAGATATATTATCTATGCGCCCTGAATGGCTTGCCAGATAACCGATTTCTTGCCAGATTGGCAGCACCTTATATAGCAACAAAAAGAAGACCAAGCTGATGAGCGATGATTATAAATTCGATACGCTAAGCCTGCATGCTGGCCATGTGCCGGATGACCGATATGGCTCGCGTGCGGTACCTATCCACCAGACCACCTCTTATGTGTTCAAGGATACGCGCCATGCAGCGGCGCTGTATAATATGGAAGTAGGCGGGCATTTATATTCGCGTATTTCCAACCCTACTGTTGCGGTGCTGGAACAGCGTATCGCGGCATTGGAAGGGGCAGCTGCCTGTACCGCAACCGCCTCCGGAATGGCGGCGCTTTCATCTGCGATAATGACGCTCTGTTCGGCAGGGGATCATATTGTTGCCTCTGCCCAGCTTTATGGCGCGAATGTGAATCTGCTGAAATATACATTGCCGCGTTTCGGGATTGAAACGACCTTTGTCTCGGCAACCGATCCGGCCGCATTCAAAGCGGCTATTCAGCCGAATACCAAACTGGTTTTTGGCGAAGTTATCGGCAATCCGGGGCTGGATATTATGGATATCGAAGCGGTTAGCGAGATTGCCCATGCAGCCGGTATACCGCTGATGATTGATGCTACCTTTAACACGCCATGGCTGTTAAAGCCGGTATCCAAAGGGGTGGATATTATTATTCATTCCCTGACCAAATGGATGGGGGGTCACGGGGTGGCGATTGGCGGTGCTGTTGTAGATGGCGGAAATTTTGACTGGGGTCAGAATGATAAATTTCCAACTATTGCCCAGCCGCATTATTCAATGGATGGCATTAATTTTCACGAGGAATATGGGCCGGTAGCCTTTACCGCAAAATTCCGTGCAGAAGCGATGTATAATTTTGGGCCCTGCCTGTCCCCTACAAACGCATTTCATCTGTTACAGGGGCTAGAGACATTGCCCCTTCGTATGCAGCGGCATATGGAAAATACAGCTGCATTGCTAGAGTTTTTAAGCGCCCATGAAGATGTTGCGTGGGTACGCCATCCAAATTTGGCGGACCATCCAGGCCATGAGATAGCATCGCGGCTGATGCCTCGCGGGGCCGGCTCTATCATCAGCTTTGGGGTAAAAGGCGGACGTGATGCTGGCCGCGCCTTTATCGAGGCAGTGCAGCTGGCATCGCATCTGGCAAATGTTGGCGATGCCAAGACATTGGTGATTCACCCGGCCAGTACGACCCATTCCCATATTGACGCCGAAGCCATGAAACAGGGCGGGTTAAGCGATGATATGATCCGCCTGTCTGTCGGTCTGGAAGATATTGACGATATCAAGGCTGATTTTGAAATTGGCTTTCGGGCAGCCCGCAAAAAGACCAAAGGCTAGGAGGCGTTTATGTATGCAGAATGTCTAAAGCAGAAAAGCTATTTTTCGACAGGCGGCAGAACCCATCAGGACGGCGCCCCTTTCCTGATTTTTCTGCATGGTAGCGGGCAATCTCACCTAAGCTGGGTATTGCAATCGCGTTATTTTGCCTATCAGGGCTTTAATATCATTGCCCCGGATTTTCCAGGACATGGCCTCTCGGACGGCGCACCGCTTGCCAGCATTGAAGAGATGGCAGACTGGATTATCGCCCTGATGGACAGTCTGGGCATTGATAAGGCGGTGATATTAGGGCATTCGCAAGGGGGGCTGGTGGCACTGGAGCTGGCCGCTCGCTATGCGGGGCGTGTGGACAAGCTGGTGCTGATAGCCACCGCGCTGGCGATACCTGTAAATGATTATCTGGTCTCTAGCTCGCGCGATAAACAGCCTGCGGCAATTAAGATGATGACCGGTTGGGGGCATGGCGGTATCGCACATTTCCATGATAATACCCAGCCCGGCTTCTCGCATCTGGGGTTTGGCCGCGCGTTAATGGCAGGGAATGATACCACCAGCCTGCATACGGATTTGGGCGCCTGCAATGCCTATGATGGCGGGCCAAAGGCGGCCAGTCAGATCACCCAGCCTTGCCTGATTATTCTGGCGGGTGCGGATAAAATGACGCCTATTAAAAAAGGGCGCGAGCTTGCCAATGCCATAACAGGCAGCCAGCTGGTTGAAATCGCGGGCGCTGGCCATATGTTGCCATCTGAAAGTCCGGATGGGGTGAATATGGCGCTAGACGTATTTTTGGGATCGCCAGCTTAACCCCTGAATAAAGCGGGGTAAAATTTCTATCAGATTTATGAGGGTGTCAGATGTCTGCATCAAAAATATTTTCAAACATTGCGGTTATTGGTGCAGGTACAATGGGCAGCGGCATCGCCGCCCAAATCGCCAATGCGGGCCTGCCAGTTTTGCTGCTGGATTTACCCGCAGCTGCAGGTCAGGATGCCTCGCCTGCGGAACGGGCTATCGACAGGTTGCTGAAATCAGATCCGCCACAATTTATGCATCCGCGTCTGGCAGAAAAAATTACCACAGGCGATATGCAGGCTGATTTTGATCAGCTGGCAGCGTGCGATCTGATTATCGAGGCGGTGATTGAACAATTGCCAGTCAAACAGGCCTTATATAGACGCCTGTATGATACTGTGTCGAAAACATGTGTGATCACCTCCAATACTTCCACCATTCCAATCTCGTTGCTGACCGCAGATATGCCATCTGATTTTTGCGCCCGCTTTGCCATTACCCATTATTTTAATCCGGTGCGATATATGCGCCTGCTAGAGCTGGTAAGTGGGGCTGAGACAACGCCGGATATTCTGGATAAATTAGCCCTGTTCAATGATCAGATTTTGGGCAAAGGGGTGGTGCGCTGTTCAGACACGCCGGGTTTCCTTGGCAACCGGGTAGGCGTGTTTGCCCTGCAGGTTGGCTTGCACGAAGCCCTGAATAGCGGCATTGCCCCGGAAGATGCAGATGCGCTTATTGGCCGGCCAATGGGGATTCCGAAAACTGGCATTTTTGGGTTATATGATCTGATCGGCATTGATTTGATGTCGGATGTTGTTAATTCTCTGGCTACGATTTTGCCAGCAGGTGATGCGTTTCACGAGGTTGGTTTCGCCCCGGAACTCGTCCAGCAAATGATTGCAGATGGCTATACTGGCAATAAGGGCAAGGGCGGATTCTATCGCGAGACAGATAGCGGCAGGCAAGTTCGGGTGATCACCAGGGGCGCCAGTAACAGGGGCGGAATAGATAACAGCTTTGTACCGGCTTCTGGCCAGCTACATCCCGCCGCGATACGGGCAGCTGAATATCAGGCCCGTCAGGCAGAACCGCTAGACGCGATTTTGGAAGATAACAGCCCCGAAGGGGCCTTTGCGCGGCGTGTATTGCTGCGGATTTTATCCTATGCTGCCAGTCTGGTGCCAGAGATTACCGCCTCGCCGCAAGATATTGATGATGCGATGAAGCTGGGCTTTAACTGGCAACGCGGCCCGTTTGAGATGATCGATGCGGTTGGCCTGGACCGGATAAAAGCCCTGGCCACACAGATAGACCTGCCCCTGCCAGCCCAGCTGGCAGCGCGCACTACCCCCTATTACCGTATAGCGGGCGCGCAGCTTGAAATAGAAACAGCTGATAGGGGTTATCAGCCAGTTAGCTTGCCAGATGGGGCGATGCGGTTTTCGATGATGCGGCGCGGCACAGAGGTGATAACCAGTAATGATGCGGCCAGCCTGTATCGGCTGGAGGGGGATCTGCGTCTGGTTGAATTTCATTCCAAGGCAAATGCGCTGAACGATCACTCCATGCAGATTGTTCAGGCAGCCGCCAGCGATCATGGGCGCGGCATTATTGTTCATAATGATGCCCAGCATTTTTCCGCCGGTGTTGATCTGAACCATTTTCAGGCTTTGATCAAGGCAGGTGACTTTGACGAGATAGATGCCTTTCTGGCGCGCTTTCAGCATGCGGTAAAAGCCCTGAAATATACCCCTGTGCCAGTGATTGGTGCGCCATCTGGACTGGCCGCAGGGGGCGGTTTTGAGGTGCTGATGCATTGCGACAAGCTGGTGGTGCATAGCAATTCGGTTTTGGGTCTGGTTGAATCCGGTGTTGGGCTGGTGCCAAGCGGCGGCGGCGTCAAGGAAAGCTATTTGCGCTGGTATGCAAAAACCGGGGATTGGGACGAAGCGGCATGGAAAACATGGATGCAAATTGGCTATGGCCGCACCGGTAGCTCGCCGCAATTATCCGCAAAATTTGAATATTTCCGCGACGGGCACGATATCAGCGTAATGAGCCGTGACCGATTGCTGGCACAGGCCATCCAGGAAGTTCAGCACAGCCATGCCAGCTATCAGCCTGTCGCCGAGCCGGAAGTTAGGCTGGCCAGCCATAGCCTGATCGCCAAAATGGACAGCTTTATGCAGGATGGCGTGGATAAGGGCATGTTTAGTGCGCATAATAAAACCGTGGCGATGGCGATTGCGACGATTATTGTCGCCGATGAAGG
>JBMZFK010000019.1:0-5101 GCA_049615365.1 Puniceispirillaceae bacterium (SeqCode) | reverse complement strand
CAGGTCAGGGCAAATAGCCCGCCAAATTATCCCGGTATTAGCTGGACAACATTATTGGTTGCCGCATCCACATCACGCGGATCGTGGCTGACCAGTAGCACGGGCAGATTCAGACGTTTTGCCTCGCTTTGAACCAGGCTGACAATTTGGGTTCGGCGGCTGTCATCCAGACTGGAAAAAGGTTCATCCAGCAACAAGGCTTCTGGCTGTGCCAGCAAGGTTCGAAGCAGGGCAATTCGGGCCTGCTGACCACCTGACAGGGTTTCTGGATCGCGCATCCCCATCCCTTCCAGACCTGCGGTTGCCAGCGCATTTTCTATCTGTTCTTTGCGCACCTCTCCTTTAACAGATGCTGGCAGGCCAAAGCCCAGATTATCGGCAACATTTAGATGGGGAAATAATAAAGGCTGCTGGAACATCAGCCCGATGCGCCGCCTTTCCGCAGGCAATCTGTCGATTTGGCGCTGATTCAGCCAGATATAGCCGCTTGCCTGTAGTCCGTCTGTTACAATGCCGGCAATCCATCGCAGCAATGTTGATTTACCTGCACCGCTTGGCGCGCTCAACACGCAAATCTCGCCGCCATTAATTTCTAAATTTAACGGGGCAAATAAAGGCTCTTTATGAAAGCTGAGCGCGGTATCTTTAAGGATAAGCATCTGGATGGCGGGCCTTTTATCAAAGTTACGATAAGCTGCAAGCTGGTAGTTACCTGTTTATTCGTCTGGCTGGTAGTGTATAAGCTACAAAACAGGCAGACGAGGCAAAAAACAGAAATCGGTAAATTATGTTGTTTTCTTAAGCCTTATTTAACGAAATTAGGATAGGATGGCGATCCCGCACCCCTTTTTATAATTTGCCTGTAAAGCAGATTACGTTAAAGAGGGTAGGGGTAGAAGGCCATGAGGCGTACAACATCTAGATACAAACAAAAGAGGCGTTTCAGTATGAGCTATTTTTTCCACCTCTCCAAACTTCTCGGCACATTCCTTTCTCGCGCTATATTTTTGGGTCTTGCGCTTGGGCTGTTTAGCTATTCTGCACAGGCAGATAAATTTGACATGCTGACCAGTGAAGCCAGAGGCCAGACAGTCTATTTCAATGCCTGGGGCGGCTCGCCACAGATTAACAGCTATATCGCCTGGGCAGGTCAGCAGGTAAAGTCCCGCTATGGGGTGACATTGGTGCATGTAAAATTGACCGAAACCGCAGATGCGGTGGCGCGTATTCTGGCCGAAAAATCTGCCGGCAAAACAACTGGCGGTTCGGTAGATTTGGTTTGGGTAAATGGCGAGAATTTTGCCTCGCTAAAGCGTCAGGGCCTGTTGCGCTCAGATAGCTGGGCATTTGAATTACCGGCCTTTTCCTTTACTGATTCCAGGGCATTGCCTGCGATTATAAGTGATTTTGCGAATCCGACTGATGGGCTGGAATCGCCCTGGGGTCGGGCACAGCTGGTATTTGGGTATGATACGCAATTCGCCCCGGAGCCGCCGCGTTCGGCACAGGCGCTAGCACAGTGGATAGAGAAAAATCCTGGCCGCTTTACCTTTCCCCAGCCGCCTGATTTTACAGGCACCAGCTTTCTGAAACAGATATTGCTGGAGGTCAGCCCGAACCCGTCTATTTTCAACGCCCCGGCTGAACAGGCAGATACACAAGCTGCCCTGGCTCCGTTATTTGCATGGCTGGACAGGGTACGCCCGCATCTGTGGCGTCAGGGGCTGAATTATCCGGCTAATTATACCGCTATGGTGCAATTGCTAGGCGATGGCGAGCTGGCGATTGCAATGGCGTTTAATCCGGCAGAATTCTCTAACGGGATATCACAAGGGATTTTGCCAGATAGTGTGCGTACCTATATCCACCAGTCCGGAACCTTGGCGAATGTGCATTTTGTGGCAATACCTTTTAATGCGTCCGCCGCCGCGGGTGCACAGGTGGTAGCGAATTTTCTGCTTTCGCCAGAGGCGCAAATTCGAAAAGCCAATCCAGAGATTTGGGGAGATCCAACCGTTCTGTCGATACCAAAGCTTTCTGCCAAGGACGCGGCGGCCTTTGCTGCCTTGCCACTTGGGATGGCAACGCTTAGCCCGGCAGATCTGAACCGCACCTTGCCAGAACCGCATCCAAGCTGGGTTGGTGTTATTGAACGTGCGTGGGCAGAGCGCTATTCTGGTAGCTGATATCTGTATACCAAAATCAGGGGAATGATATTTTGTAGCGATATTGCGCGGCTGGGCCTATCTGCAGGAATGACTAGCAAGAAGTGATAGGCCAGCGATAATCAGCCGAGAATAACCAGTTAGAGGCAAGATGGTACGATTATCAATCCTGTTGTTATGTTTAATGCCGGTTGGCGCAGGATTGCTTGGTGCTATCTTGCCCGCTATTGGCTGGTTCCCGCCTTTGGGCGGAACCTCTTTTTCGGTTCAGCCTTTTGTCGATTTTTTCTCAGAGCCAGGGCTACAGCGCTCCTTGTGGTTAAGCATATCTATTGCGCTGATTTCGACTTTTTTGTCTTTTTGGCTAGCGATGTTTTTGCTGGCTATTTTTTATGGGCGCGGCGGGGCTGGATTTTTATTCCGGTTAATCTCGCCATTGCTTTCTGTGCCGCATATCACTATTGCAGTTGGATTTTTATTCCTGCTTCAGCCAAGTGGCTGGCTCTCGCGGCTTTTCTCGCCATGGCTGACGGGCTGGAGCCGGCCTCCTAATCTGAATATCGTACCAGATGAAAATGGATTGGTATTGGTACTGGCACTGGTAGCTAAGGAATTGCCCTTTTTATTGCTCATGGGAATATCTGCGCTTAGCCAGATAAAGGTGCGCCCCTTGCTGGATACCGCTGCCGCACTTGGCTATGGCCCGCTAGCTGGCTGGCTGCATCTGGTGCAACCGCAATTAACCGCTCGCCTGCGTTTGGCGGTATTGATCGTCATGGTATTTGCAATATCGGTGGTAGATATGGCGATTATTCTTGCGCCGTCAACGCCGGCCCCTCTGGCGGTACGTATTATGACCTGGTTTCGGGATCCGGATTTATCCTATCAGTTTGTTGCCGCCGCTGCGGCGGTAATGCAATTGGCCTGTGCGCTTCTGGCCTGTGCTATCTGGATAGGGGTTGATAGGGGTTTATTTGCCTGCCTTGCCCGGCTTAGTGCGGCTGGATGGCGCTTTAATTCCTTGCCGTCAAGCTGTGTGCATATCTTGAAAAAAGCTGGAATAATACTGGCCATTTGGCCATGTGCGCTGGCGGTTCTGGGCATGCTGGCCGCCCTTATCTGGGCCTTTGCAGATGTGTGGCGCTACCCTTCTGCCTTGCCAGATAAATGGGGGCTGGCATCGTGGGAATATGCCTATATTAGTCTTGGCAATGCAACAGTGAACAGTCTGATTCTGGGGCTGGTTTCTGCGGCGATTTGCGTAATGCTGGCCTTGCTATGGCTGCAGACAGAAACAGGCGAGCAGGATAACCATGCCGAAAGACTGATCTATATTCCGCTATTATTGCCGCAAATTGCGTTTTTATTTGGGATGCAAATTCTGTTGATATGGCTGGGATTTGACGGGTTGTTTCTGGCGCTTATCTGGGCGCATAGCCTATTTGTTTTTCCCTATGTGATGCTCTCGCTTGCCCCGTCCTGGCGGCGCTTTGATGCACGCTATCTGGCGATCGCCGCCACTTTGGGGGCCGGGCCTGTACGCCGATTTTTATATATCAAACTATCAATGATGACCCTGCCTGTCCTGACCGCCTTTGCGGTGGGATTTGCGGTTAGCTCGGCGCTGTATTTGCCCACCATTTTTGCCAGTAACGGGCGGGTAATGACCCTGACAACCGAGGCGGTGACATTGGCGGCGGGTGCGGGGCGACAAAATCTGGGTATTGCCACGTTGATGCAGATGATTCTACCCTTGGTTATCTTTCTGGCGTGCGATCGTCTGGCCCGTGCCCGTCTGGCACGGTTCAGCTATTTCAAACTTTAACCTGTTACAGGCAAGCGCCGGTTATAGGAAAGTGCGCGATAGATATGACCGATTCTGCGTGCATAAAAAAAGCATACAAGATTGGGGGAGAGAAGATGGAACCATTAATTATGATCAGCTATCACGGGCAGATTTGTCATGTGGTCAATAATAATCCGGCTACCCGCAATTCCCTCAGCCTGGAGTATATATCTGGGCTATGCACCCTGCTAGAGGGGTTTCGTGAAAAAATTGCTGTCCGACCCGCGGCGGTTATTCTCAGCGGTGCAGAGGGATTTTTCTGCTCAGGCGGCGATCTTTCTGGCTTGCAAGAACGCGCGCAAGGTCATTATGCAGCCCGGCGTGCGCTGGTAGACCAGCTAAATGATCTGGTTCGGGCTATCCGCACCTGCCCCTGCCCGGTTATCGCGGCGGTTGAAGGCGGTGCCGCAGGAGCTGGCGCTGCCATCGCGCTGGCCTGTGATATGATATGCTCTGCAAAAACATCCTTTCTGGCGTCCAGCTATGTGAAAATTGGTTTGACGCCGGATGCGGGAACCAGCGTTTTTTTGAGCGCTGGCGTGCCACGCTGGCTGGCCGCAGAGCTGTTATTTACAGGCGATAAAATCTCTGCAGAACGTCTCTATCAGCTTGGTGTGGTCAATCATCTGACCGAAGATGGCGCCGCCCTTGCAACCGCTTTTGAGGTGGCTGGCCGGCTAGAGGCTGGACCAAAAGATGCGATAATGCGGGCAAAAACCCTGCTGGCTCAGGCGGCTATTACAGATTTTGATGACCAGCTGGAAGCAGAAGCAGATAATCTGGCACAAGCCCTTGGCGGGGCAGAAGCTGCAGAGGGGATAAGCGCCTTTATCGACAGGCGGGCTCCTGATTTTTCAAAAAAATAGACCACCTAGGGCTGTAGATAGCGACGGTTCAGCCATTCTGCATAGAGAGCAGGTTTTTCCTGGCCTTCTATCTCGATAATTACCTCCCACAACAAGGTTATTTCATCTGGTGTGCCTGTCTCCAGCGCCTTCAGGGTAAAATGGCCGCGCACCTGTGCGCCCGCAGGAACAGGCGATAAAAAGCGCATTTTCTCTAATCCATAATTTATCGACATGATGTCCCC
>JBMZFK010000018.1:0-25375 GCA_049615365.1 Puniceispirillaceae bacterium (SeqCode) | reverse complement strand
GATGATCGGGTGATCGCTGCGTTTATGAATGTCCCGCGTGAACGCTTTGTTTCAAAAAATATGCAAAACCTTGCCTATATTGACGAAGATATTCATCTCAGCGGGGGGCGGTTTATCGTCGAGGCGATGGTGATGGCCAGAATTATTCAGACTCTGGCGCTGGATGCCAGCCAATCTGTCATGCTGATCGGCGCTGGAACGGGATATACCGCGGCGCTTCTTTCCTCTTTGGTAGAATCTGTGATCGCTATTGAAACCCGCGCGCAGATGGTTGAAAAAGCCCAGCAAGCTGTGGCAGGTCTGGATATCGGCAATGTCGCTGTTATCAAGGCCAGATTACAGGATGGCTATGCTTCTGAGGCGCCTTATGATGCCATTATCATTGAAGGGGCAGTAGAACAGATACCGCAAAGCCTGCTAGATCAGCTATCTGATGGTGGCCGCCTTGCGGCTATTTGGCGGCCCGAAGGCACGCAAGCAGGTGAGGCCTGTATCTGGCATAAAACAGGAGAGGCGGTTTCCCGAACCCCGCTCTTTACCGCGCAAGTTCCTGTATTGGACGAATTTAGAGCCAAACCAAAATTCTCTTTTTAGAGTATAGAGAGCAAGTTGTTGCTGCTTTGTAACTTGGTAAGCCAGGTTACTTGGTTTATATTGGCAGCATATCCTATTAATAATCAGGTCAGCGCAATTATGCTCTTTTCGTCCTCTACCACTATCAAGGCTCTGTTATTCAAGCGCCGCATCACCCCCTTTTTTGTCCTGGCGGGTTTTGTTGGTGGGTTTTGGGCGGTTCCTGTATCGGCAGCATCTGTTAGCGCCGAAGACAGTTTGCGTGCCGGATTAATGCGATCTGATATTCTGGAGAGCGAGCGTCAGGCCTTTGTTGTATCCAGACAAGCTATCGCGACCAGCGATGCCAAAAACAATCTGACCGGAACATTTGCTGTTAGCGGCTCGCATATTCAAACCGATGCGAAAGACACCGCCGGGGGATTTGTCTCCAGCAACAGCCGTTCTGGTTCTGTGACCATAAAGAAACAAATTTATGATTTTGGTGAGGCAGATAGCCGGATGGAATCTGCCCGCTATGGGATGGATACAGCCCGGGCCAGCTATCAACAGGCAGAACAGCAGGTTATTCTGGATATCCTGACAGCACATGTAAATGTTATTACCGCGCAAAAAGCCTTTGATATTCGCACCGCCAATAAAGAACGGCTGGAAGCCCAGACAGAAGCGGAAAATATCAAGCTGGAGGCCGGAACCTCTACCCCGACCAGACTGGCAGAAGCCGAAGCACGATTGGCACGTGCCATCTCTGATCAGATTCTGGCAGAGGCGAATTTGCAATCTGCTCAGGAGGCCTATCAATCTTTGACAGGTCTTGCAGATTTTTCCTTGCAGCCAGTGCTGTTGCGCCGCGATATTCTGCCTGCTTCCATAAATGAAGCTGAACAGATGGCAAGCAGGGAACATCCAATGATTCTGTCAGGTCTGGCGGCTGAAAAACAGGCTGGAAACGAATTTAAAATCCTGAAAAATAGCTTGCTTCCCAAGGTTAATCTGAGCCTGTCAGCGATTCAGAATGATCAAAAGGGAACCTCTATGGACAAGGATGAGGTCAGCACAAAGCTGGAGCTATCCACGCCATTTCTGGTTACAGAAGGCAGCCGTGCCGCCGACAGACGCGCAGCAGCGGGACTTAACCGGTCACGCGCACAATTATCCGAGACCAGACGGGTTGTTCGCTTGAGCGCGCGCAAAGCCTATCGTGATTTTCAGGCCGCCAGTGCCCAGCTAACCTCGGTAGAGGCAGAAATCAAGGCTGCACGGCTCGTCGCGCAAGGCACGGCCAGCGAAGTTGAATATGGGCTGAAAACCTTTTTAGATCTGCTGGATACCGAGCAGGATTTATCGGATACAGAATTGCGGCTTGTTCAGACACAAGAGGCTATAGTTTTGAATGGCTATCGTTTGTTGCAGGCTACTGGCCGGTTGTCGGTAGAGCTGTTCTTGCCAAAAGATCTATTGCCTGCGCTTGATTCAATATCTGACCCGGCCAGTCGTTATCCCTTTATCATAGCGATATCTTCTGGAAGCAGAGAGCCATAAGCCCTCATCATTCTCTGCTTTTTCATATATAGTAAAGCAGGATGAATGATGATGCGTGGACAGGCGAACGAAAATATTCTGACCCTTATGGCCTCTATTGAGGGATTGCATACACAAGCAACCAATAGTGATATCAGGCAAACCCCGCATCAATACAGAAATGCCCAGTCGCCAATGGGCTTTGACGAGCCGGCCATGGCTGACCATGAGGTTGTTCATCTCAACACAATATTTGCTGGCCAACCAACAGGGCAGGGACAGAGGCATAAGCCTGCTACATCCGGGCATTGGTCATCTCCTGCCAGCAAGGATAGTGGTGATGATTTTGATGTTAAGCTGGCTAAACTTATAGAAGATGTGGTGGGAAAAGACGCTGCAGGCGAGCAACCTGCCCTTGGCAATAGGGGGCCTGTTCCATCTGGGCAACATTATGACCAGCAGGTTGATCCGCGTAAAACGCCCTATCTGGACGCATCAAGAACAGAAAATACGCGCGATATTCGCTCAGAAATTGATTTTTTGCTGGCGCCCTATCTTGAAAAAACAGGCACTGCAACCCTGTCTGCTTCGCCCTCTGGCCAGCGCAAAGAACACCGCCAGGCAAAAATACAGCCCATTGATCGGCAGATACCGCCCCGGCCTGCACATAAAGAGCAGAATCCAAAGGCCGAGATACGCCAGGATACCGTGCCGCGCCCCGCAATCGGGAGGGAAACAATCAACACTCTGCTTAGTCCGGCTGATCTGTTAGAGCTAAATGAGTTCATCAAGCAGGAAATCAAAAAACAAATTTCTGTCTGGATTACACAAAATATTGATAAGATTATCGAAGATTCCTTGCTTTCAGTCAGATCAGAGGCTAGGAATGCAACAGATAGTGCCCGCGAGACAGTAAACAGAAGCGGGTAATTTTTGTGACCGCCTTTTGATGCTTGTCAGGACCCATGCTTGAAAAAAACTTTGACCCGAAATTAAGTGAACGCCACTGGTACAAAAAAAGTGAAAACAGCGGCGTTTTTGCGTGTGATCCAGGCTCGGAGAAAACACCCTACACCATAATGATGCCGCCGCCGAATGTAACCGGCTCGTTGCATATGGGACATGCCCTTACCTTTA
Organism: Puniceispirillaceae bacterium (SeqCode); assembly: GCA_049615365.1. Classification (GTDB taxonomy): domain Bacteria; phylum Pseudomonadota; class Alphaproteobacteria; order Puniceispirillales; family Puniceispirillaceae; genus JADHLI01. The sequence goes on along the minus strand of JBMZFK010000018.1, from coordinate 22,144 downwards.
CATTGCAGGATGTGCTGATCCGCTATCACAGGATGCGCGGCTTTGATGCCTTATGGCAGCCAGGCATGGATCATGCCGGTATTGCAACGCAGATGGTCGTAGAACGCCAGCTGGCCGAAGATAATATTTCGCGCCGCGATCTGGGGCGCGAGGCTTTTGTTGAAAAAGTGTGGGAATGGAAAGCGCAATCTGGCGGAACCATCTTGCATCAGCAAAAACATATCGGGGTCAGCGCTGATTGGCAGCGTAGCCGCTTTACCATGGATGAGGGGCTGTCTGAGGCGGTTCGCAAGGTATTTGTGCGCCTGCATAAAGATGGGCTGATTTACCGCGATAAAAGGCTGGTGAACTGGGATCCCAAATTGCTGACCGCGATTTCGGATCTGGAGGTTGAGCAGCGCGAAGTTCAGGGACGCATGTGGCAGCTGCATTATCCTATCATCGGCAGTGACGAGGTCATCACAGTTGCCACCACCCGTCCGGAAACCATGTTCGGGGATATGGCGGTCGCTGTGCATCCAGATGATGAACGCTATGCCCATCTGGTTGGCCAGCAGGTGATGCTGCCGATTGTTGGCAGGGCGATCCCAATCGTTGCAGACAGCTATTCTGATATGGAAAAGGGTACAGGGGCGGTGAAAATCACCCCTGCACATGATTTCAATGATTTTGAAGTCGGCAAGCGTCATGATCTGGAATTATTGAATATTTTTGATCAGCACGCCGCCCTTAACGAAAATGTGCCGGCGGCCTATCAGGGTATGGACAGGTTTGACGGCCGCAAAAAATTACTGGCAGAGCTGGATAATGCCGGCGCGCTGGGGGAAATCGAAGAAAATTTACATTCGGTGCCGCATGGTGATCGCTCTGGTGTCGCTATCGAGCCATGGTTAATGGATCAATGGTATGTAAATGCCGCTGAACTGGCCAAGCCGGCGATTGCGGCGGTAAAGGATGGACGCACACGTTTTGTGCCGCAACGCTGGGAAAAAACCTATTTTGACTGGATGGAAAATATCCAGCCCTGGTGTATTTCACGCCAGCTTTGGTGGGGCCACAGGGTGCCTGTCTGGTATGGGCCAGATGGCACGGTGTTTGTTGAGGAAACAGAAGCCGAAGCTGTGCAGGTTGCCACCACCCATTATGGCAAGGCAGTAGAATTAACTCAGGATGAAGATGTCCTTGATACTTGGTTTTCCTCAGCCCTATGGCCATTTTCGACACTAGGCTGGCCACAGGATACGTCTGAATTAGACCGCTATTATCCAGGCAATGTGCTGGTAACCGGGTTTGATATTATCTTTTTCTGGGTCGCCAGAATGATGATGATGGGCATGTATTTCATGGAGGGGAAGGTTCCGTTCAAGGATGTGTATATTCACGCCCTTGTCCGCGATGAATTTGGCCAGAAAATGTCAAAATCCAAGGGCAATGTTCTCGATCCGCTGGATTTAACAGAAAAATACGGGGCAGATGCGCTGCGCTTTACACTGGTGGCAATGGCCGCACAGGGCCGGGATTTGAAACTGTCCGAAACCCGTATTGAATCCTATCGTAATTTCACCACCAAGCTGTGGAATGCGGCACGTTTTCTGGAAATGAATGAATGTGTAACAGCAGATAGCGGATTGCCAGCCTGTCCAGATACAGTTCAGGAGCCGGTAAATCGCTGGATATTGCATGAGCTTAATGCGGCGATTGCCAAAACAGAAGAAGCCGTTGACAAGTACCGCTTTAATGAAGCCGCTGATGCGATTTATCATTTTGTCTGGGATCGCTATTGCGATTGGTATATCGAATTTATCAAGCCTGTATTAGAGGTTTCAGCAGAAACGCGTCAGGTAGCAAGCTTTGTTTTGGCCGAGCTTTTAAAGCTGATGAACCCGTTTATGCCCTTTATTACCGAAGAGCTGAACGCGAAATTATTTGGTCATACACAGATGCTGGCAGCCGAAGGCTGGCCTGCCCAGACAGCGGCTGCGGATAGTCAAACAGGCTTGCATTATGTAACCGATATTATCAGCGAAATCAGAACGATACGTGCTGAAATGAATGTACCGTTAAAAGCCGCGCCTGTGTTAAATATTAAAGGGGCAGATAAACAGCAATTAGCGGTAATCACCGCCATGCATAGCGCTATTTGCCGGCTCGCCCGTGTTTCAGATATTGCCTGTAATGAAGCGGGCGGTTTTGATAAAGGCACAGCCCGAACCAGCCTGCTTGGCATGGATATTGGTCTGCCGCTAGCTGGCATACTTGACTTTGGTGCAGAAAAAGCAAGGCTGGAAAAAGAGATAAAAGCTGGTGAATCCGAGGTTACAAAAATTTCGGCTAAACTGGCAAATGAAGGCTTTCTTGCCAAGGCTCCGGCTGAGGTTGTGCAGGAAAACCGCCGCAGACTAGAAGAAGAGCAAACCCGTCTGGATGGGTTAAAAGCCGCCCGCCAACGTATTATTGCCGAGATGTAAAGCCCTATCAGGAGAGAAAAACCGATGAGTGATAAACCTGTATTTGATAAATCAAACCTGCCTAGCCGGCATGTTTCTGTTGGCGCCAAAAGCGCGCCGCACCGTTCCTATTACTATGCGATGGGGATGACAGAAGAAGAGATTAATCAGCCATTGATCGGTGTGGCAACGACCTGGAACGAGGCGGCGCCGTGTAATATTTCACTGGCCCGTCAGGCGCAGGCTGCCAAACGCGGCGTGCGTGACCATGCAGGTAGCCCCCGTGAATTTACCACCATTACCGTCACCGATGGTATTGCGATGGGGCATGCAGGCATGAAAGCCTCGCTGGTTAGCCGCGAGGTGATAGCTGATTCTATCGAGCTGACCATGCGCGGGCATTGTTATGATGCGCTGGTCGGGCTGGCTGGATGTGATAAGTCGCTGCCAGGCGTGATGATGTCAATGGCGCGTTTAAATGTCCCTTCTGTGTTCATGTATGGCGGTTCTATCTTGCCTGGCTCGTTCAAAGGCAATGATGTAACCGTTCAGGATGTGTTTGAAGCTGTGGGCGCACATGCCGCAGGCAATATGTCTGATGAAGATTTGCATGAGCTGGAATGTGTGGCCTGTCCATCTGCTGGTTCATGTGGCGGGCAATTTACCGCGAATACCATGGCCTGTGTGTCCGAGGCGATTGGTCTGGCCTTGCCTGGCTCTGCTGGCGCACCCGCCCCGTATGAAAGCCGGGATGAATATGCCTATCATTCAGGGCGTGTGGTAATGGATTTGATCCGGGATAATCTGCGCCCGCGCGATATTCTGACTCGCAAAGCATTTGAAAATGCAGCAACCGTTGTTGCTGCCTCTGGCGGTTCCACCAATGCAGGTCTGCATTTGCCGGCTTTGGCTGCGGAATGTGGAATTGAATTTGATCTCCATGATGTTGCTGAAATTTTCAAACGTACACCCTATATCGCCGATCTAAAGCCGGGCGGGAAATATGTCGCCAAGGATTTATTTGCGGTTGGCGGTGTGCCTATCTTGATGAAAGCATTGTTGGAAGGCGGCTTCCTGCATGGTGATTGCATTACCGTCACCGGCAAGACCATTGCCGAGAATCTGGAAGATGTTGTCTTTCCTGAAGATCAGGATGTCGTGTATAAAACCAGTGCCCCCTTATCGCCTACAGGTGGGGTGGTAGGTTTGCGTGGCAATCTGGCACCCGAAGGGGCTATTGTGAAGGTTGCGGGTATGAAAAAGCTGCAATTTACCGGGCCTGCACGCTGTTTTGATTGTGAAGAAGATGCCTTTAAAGCGGTGGAAACTCGTGATTATAAAGAAGGCGAAGTTTTGGTCATCCGTTATGAAGGGCCAAAAGGCGGGCCTGGTATGCGTGAGATGCTGGCAACAACCGCCGCACTTTACGGTCAGGGTGCCGGCGATACCGTTGCATTGATAACAGATGGACGTTTCTCCGGGGCTACACGGGGTTTTTGTATTGGTCATGTTGGTCCGGAAGCGGCGGTTGGCGGGCCTATCGGGATGCTGAAAGATGGGGATATGATTACCATCAATGCTGAATCTGGCGAGATTAGCGTGGATTTAACAGATGAGGAATTGGCAGAACGCCGCAAACACTGGAAGCCACGCGAAACAGATTATCAGTCAGGGGCGATTTGGAAATATGCCCAGACTGTTGGCTCTGCGGAAAAAGGGGCCATTACCCAGCCAGGCGGTAAGGCAGAAACGCATGTCTATGCTGATATCTAAAAGCCGGAATGATAACTAAAAAGATTAAAAGCAGGGCCAACACCCTGCTTTTTTTTACCGCGTGTGATTTTCAATGACAGTTATTCTGTCTTCACAGAGGCCAGCTTTTTTGAGATGTCTTCTAACGTATTAGAAAGCTGAACTAATATCTCTTTATTTGCGGCAACATTGCTTTTCACTTTGCTTACTTCAAGCGCCACTGAATTAATATCTCAGGAAAGGGTGGAAAATTCCTTATCAAGCAACCACATGGCTGAGATGACCGCAAAAATAACTAATAGCCAGTGAAACGTACCCATTCCATTTTCGTGAGCATTGTTTTTTGATGCTTCTGGCGTAGTTTTTGAAGGAAGTGCCTCTGACATAGTGCCTTTGCCATATTTGTTGTGCAGTTGATATATTTTAGAAAATTTAAAATATGCTTAACAAACAGAAGGGACCTGTTAACAAATTAAAGCAACCAACCCAAAGTGGATTGCTATGGAGCTATGCAACCGCCTGGCTATTTACCGCCATCTCTACCCAGACAGGCGTATGGTCAGAAGGTCGCTCCAGCCCGCGCGGGCCTCTATCTACCCCTGCATTCACCAATTTATCTGCGGCTTCTGGCGACAGCATTAGATGGTCAATCCTGATACCATTATCACGCGGCCAGGCACCTGCCTGATAATCCCAATAGCTATATTGCGCGCCAGTTGGATGAATAGCCCGTATCGCATCTATATAGCCTAAATGCGAGAGGCGGAAAAAGGCGGCTCGGCTCTCGGGGTGCCATAACGCGTCGCCTTGCCAGCTATCGGGATCATAACAATCAATAGCCTGCGGCATGACATTATAATCGCCAGCCAGAATAACCGGCATTTCGCTAGCTAACAGGGTCTTGGCATGCGCTTCCAGCCGGGCCATCCATTGTAATTTATAATCGAATTTTGGCCCCGGGCAGGGGTTGCCATTTGGCAGGTAAATCGCCCCCAGACGCACCCCATTTACCGTAGCCTCGATATAGCGGGACTGAACATCCTCGCTATCTTGCGGTGTCAGATGCGGCAGACCGCGCACCACATCTGTTATTTCAGAAGGAGAGAGAAGTGCCACGCCATTATAGGTTTTCTGGCCATGACATACGCTGTTCCAGCCGATATCGGCAAAGGCCTGATGCGGAAAATTCTCGTCACTTAATTTCAGCTCCTGCAGCATCAAACAATCTGTATGCCCGGCACGACAATAATCCAGCACATGTTCCAGACGTGCCTTCAGGGAATTTACGTTCCAGCTCGCAACACGCATCATATCAGCTCACTTAGATGGAAAAGGAGGTGCCACACCCGCAAGAGGCGGTGGCATTCGGATTTTCAACTTTGAAGTAGGAGCCTACCAGCTCTTCAACATAATCCAGCTGGGCATCGCCCAGAAAGCCAAGCGATAAATCATCTACCAGTACCGCGACCCCGTGCTGGCGTAATTCCATGTCCTCTGGCTGTTTTTCGGTATCAAAATCAAATTTATACTGAAAGCCGGAACAGCCGCCACCATCGACACGTACCCTGAAATAGGGCTTTTCCTCTGCTTCCAGCAACACAGATATACGGCTGGCAGCCGCTGGTGTCAGCGAGAAAGGCGCGATATTTTCGCTTAAAGAAGATGTGCTTATGTCTGTCATATCTGTCCGGACCCTGATAGAGTAGGGAAGTGCGTTGCATAGCTAAGCTTACGCAGAATGCACCTCTATTCTGAATATGAGGGGTGTACACAAACAAATCAAGTCCTGCTACTGGATGAGGATGTCATGGCTACACCGCCAATTACACCAAAATTAGCTATCTATGGCTGTTTTCATTCGCAAAAAGGTCGGTTGCTGGAAGAAGATTGCGCCGCGGATAAGGGGAATGCCGGCATCTTTACCCGCAGCCCGTTTCAGCGTGATCGGGATCGCATTATTCATTCTGTAGCCTTTCGCCGCCTAAAGCATAAGACGCAGGTTTTTCTGTATCATGAGGGGGATTATTTTCGCACCCGTCTGACCCATTCTTTGGAAGTGGCACAGATCGCCCGAACCATGACACGGGCGCTGGGTCTGAACGAAGATATTGCCGAGGCCGTTGCTCTTGCACATGATCTGGGGCATCCGCCCTTTGGTCATGCTGGTGAAGATGCGCTGAATATCGCCATGCAGGATTTTGGCGGCTTTGATCATAATGAGCAATCCTTGCGGGTGCTGACCTTGCTGGAACATCGCTATGCGCGGTTTGACGGGTTAAACCTGACATTCGAGACGATAGATGGCGTGTTAAAACATAATGGGCCTCTGCTGAAAGCCGGGCAGGGTAAACACCCCCTCAGGCAAACCATTAAAGATTTGGATGCCCGGTGGGGTCTGGATTTGGATCTCTTTCCAACAGCCGAAGCACAAATCGCTAATCTGTCAGATGATATTGCCTATCTCTCGCATGATTTTGATGATGCGTTGCGGGCGGAATTGCTGAGTCTGGAGCAGATAGCCGATTTGCCAGTGGTAGGGCGCATCATGGCTGAATTGAAATCAGAATATGGCATTCTGCCAATGGGACGGCTAACCCATGAGCTGACCCGCCGCCTGATCAGTCATTTTGTCCAGGACCTGTTAACTTATTCACATCAATTGCTGGCTGATTTTGCGCCAAAAACAGCTGATGATATCCGCCATGCCAGCCACCCCATGATTGGGCATAGCACAGAGGCGGCGGCGGATTTGCGGGTGTTGCGCGATTTTCTGATGACCAATAGCTGGCGCCATTACAAGGTGAACCGAATGACCAGCAAATCAAGGAAAGCGCTGGCGGCATTGTTCCAGAGATTTAGTGAAGAGGTAAATTTATTACCTACAGACTGGCAAAAACTGGCGGCAAGTGGGGATGAAAAGCATAAAGCACGTGTAATTGCGGACTATCTGGCTTCCATGACGGACCGCTATGCGCTATTAGAGTATGAACGCATTTTTGAAACCGGGCCAATTCTCAGTTAAAATGAATATTTTCAGTGATTTCGAAGACTATATCCTCACCTCCTATGATGAGATGATCCGCTCTGGTGCTATCGCAACGCCAGACCAGACAGATACCAGCAAAATCGTGGTGGAATTGCCCCGCGAAGACGCGCATGGCGATCTGGCCTGTAACGCGGCGATGGTGCTATCCAAACAGGCCCGAATGAAGCCACGCGTTCTGGCAGATTTGTTTGCCGAAAAGTTGGGCGCGCGTGCAGATGTGTCTGCGGTAGAGATTGCCGGGCCCGGATTTATCAATATTCGGCTGGTACCGGGCCGCTGGGCCAGGGAACTGCACGCTATTTTAGAGCAGGGCGGGGCTTATGGACGCAATGATATGGGCGGCGGGGCGGCTGTAAATGTTGAATTTGTGTCAGCCAATCCCACCGGCCCGCTTCATGCTGCCCATGCCAGAGGGGCGATATTTGGCGACGCCCTTGCTAATTTGCTGGAATGGTCCGGCTTTATGGTGTGCCGCGAATATTACATTAATGACGCCGGGGCGCAGGTAGATGTGCTGGCACGCTCGGCCTATCTGCGCTATCGCGAAGCCTTGGGCGAGGACGGGATTGCTATTCCAGAAGGGCTGTATCCGGGCCTGTATCTAAAAGAAGTCGGCACCGCGCTGGTACAAGAATATGGCGATAGCCTGAAAGGCCAGGAAGAAGATAGCTATTTGCCAGTGATACGTTCTTTTGCCATAGACAGGATGATGCAGGGCATCAAAGCCGATTTACGCGCCCTTGGTATTGAAATGGATATATATAGCTCGGAGCGCGCCCTGGTAGAGGCGGGCAGTGTGGCAAAAGCGATTGATAAATTACAGGCAGACAAGCTGGTTTATCGCGGCGTGCTGGAACCACCAAAAGGCCAGTTACCTGATGATTGGGAAGCGCGCGAGCAATTGCTGTTCCGGGCAACCGATTTCGGAGATGATATTGACAGGCCGTTGCAAAAATCAGATGGCAGCTGGACCTATTTTGCCTCTGATGTCGCCTATCATGATGATAAATTACAGCGTACTGGGGGCGCTCTTATCAATATATGGGGCGCTGATCATGGCGGCTATGTAAAGCGCATGAAAGCAGCCACTCAGGCTATTTCCGGGCAAACAGATATGCTGGATGTAAAATTATGCCAGCTTGTATCCCTGTTAGATAAGGGCAAGCCTGTGAAAATGTCGAAACGGGCAGGGACCTTTGTAACCTTAAGCGATGTGATGGAAGCGGTGGGCGCAGATGTCATGCGCTTTATCATGTTAACGCGCCGGAATGATCAAACGCTGGAATTTGATTATGCCAAAGTTACCGAAAAAAGCCGGGAAAACCCGGTCTTTTATGTTCAATATGCCCATGCCAGAGGGTGTTCGGTGCTGCGACAGGACAATCTGCCAGATTTGCAGGGTGCAGATTTCAGCCAGCTAAACGCCAGCCACGAGGTCAAGCTGATAAAACAGCTGGTAAGCTGGCCGCAATTGGTACGCTCGGCTGCAAAAAGCCATGAGCCGCATAAAATCGCTTTTTATCTAATCGAATTAGCGGCATCCTTTCATGGGTTATGGACCGCCGGGCGGGAAGACCCGTCCTTGCGATTTATTATTGAATCAGACGCTGACCTAACCCGCGCCCGGCTTAGCCTTGTGCAAGCATCGGTGCATGTTTTGCAAGCAGGGCTAAGTCTTTTGAGCGTTAACGCGCCAGAGGAAATGTAGTCTCGATGTTGCAGATGTTTAAAACGCGCCGTTTTTTCTTGCTACTGGGTGGGGTTAGTATTGTGCTGGCCACAGGTTTGGTGGGCATTTTATATATAATGCCGCCGCTAAATAATGCCGATGACATCGTCTATTTAAAGGGCGATGACACCCCGTATAAGGTGCGTCCCTCCGAAGAGGGAGGACAGAAAATCGCCCATCAGGATTCTCGGTTTATGAATTATCTGGATAAGGGAGAGACAGAGGCAGAAGAGGCAGAGACTATCAGCCTTAAAGATGATTTGCCAGAGCCGCCACCTGTGCCTTTGGCTAGCGAAAATCAGGCTGAACAGGCGGTTGATTTGCCCCGGCTTTCTGCTGCAAATAATGATACAGCGCCGCAAAAACCTGTCAGTAACATTAAAACAGAAAGCGTGATTGCAACCCCGCTAGCCTCAACAGAGTTGCAGCCTGTCTTAAAATCAGAAGATGAAAAAGAAGATAAGCCCGAGCCGGCATCCAAAGAAATAGCAGGGACTAAAGAAGGCCAGGTAGAGCAAGAAAAACCAGCGCCTGTAACCACAGCAGTGCCGGTTGCAAAACCGCCAGTGCCCGCTAAAAACACGCCAGCCATAGAAGGGCCAGCACGGCAAATTCAGCTTGCAGCCTTCCAGACACAAAAGCGCGCAGATACCGCCGCCGCGCTCTTGTCAGAAAAGCATAAAGCACGTCTTAATGGATATACCCTCTCATCCACCCTGATTGAAAAGGCAGATGGTGGAAAATTCTGGCGGGTAATGACCAGCCAGATGCCAGCATCAGAAGCAGCGGCAATTTGTGATGCGCTGAAAAGAGCTGGACAAGATTGTATCCTGCGAAAAACACAAAGCACGCAATGATGTCAGAAGATGTAACAGATACAGAATTCGAACAGCGCGCAGGGGCCAGCGAACCTGCCGAGCAACTATCCTTGTTTGTTAATCTGGATGGCTTTGAAGGCCCTATCGATCTGTTGCTTAGCCTGGCACGTGAACAAAAGGTGGATTTGGGTAAAATCGCCATTCTGCCTCTGGCTGAGCAATATCTGAGCTATATTGCCTCAGCCCGCAAGCTCAATCTGGAAGTGGCCGCAGATTATCTGGTAATGGCGGCATGGCTGGCCTTTTTGAAATCCCGCCTCTTACTGCCAGACCCGGAGCCAGAACAGGCAGATGACGCGATAGATATGACCGATGCGTTGCGGTTTCAACTGGTTCGACTTGAGGCGATGCAATCGGCTTCGAAACGTCTGGCCAGCTTGCCAGTTTTGGGTAAAAATCGTCTGGTGCGTGGTCAGCCAGAAGAATTTGAAGGGCAGGTATCTATTGTATGGCAGGCCAGACTTTTTGATCTGATTCAGGCCTATGGGGATATTCGTTCCGCAGAAGAAGCCCAGATGCTGACCATCGCAGCCACCCGCCTTTATTCTGTTCAGGAAGCTGCCGCCCGTTTGGGCCGGCTACTGCCAAAAACCCCCGGATGGACACAGCTTGAACATTTTCTGCCGCCAGAGCTAAAAGATCCGATGGACAGGCGTTCGGCGATGGCCTCGCATTTTGTTGCCAGTTTGGAGCTGGCCAAAGATGGGCGTATAACCCTGCGCCAATCCGGAAACTATACCCCACTTTATCTTCGCATGAAGGAGCAGGCCTAGATGAGCAGTCCAAAAGATGCCCCGATTGATGCCCCGATTGATGCAGGGCTAAGCCTGTCTGAACGTGCCCGAATTATTGAGGCGCTGGTCTTTGCCTCTGCGGAACCTGTCGCCTTTAAAAAGCTGGCACCTTATCTGAACGAAGAAACAGAAATAGGAGAAATCATTGATTTAATTCAATCTAGATATGATGAGCGTTCTGGGGTGGAATTTAAGGTGATTGAGCAATCTTTGGCCTTTCGCACCCGCGCAGATGTTGCCGCCCATCTCAGCCTTGAGCGACCTGTGCAAAAACCGCTTTCCAGAGCTGCGTTAGAAGTTTTGGCGATTATTGCCTATCATCAGCCTATCACCCGATCCGAGATAGAAGAGATTAGAGGCATCAGCCTGTCGCGCGGAACGATTGATATCCTGCTAGAGCTGGAATGGATCCGGCCGCGCGGGCGTCGCCGCACACCTGGCCGTCCTCTGACCTGGGGGACAAGCGCTGCCTTTTTGGATCATTTCGGGCTATCTTCTGTATCTGAATTGCCGGGACTGGAGGATTTGAAATCAGCAGGCTTGCTGCGTAAAGGGGCGGTAATTGGCGGATTAGGGGAAACAGGCCTTGCCACAGATAATGAGGAAGGCACCATCGGCGAGGATGAGCTGGAAGAGGATTTGCTGGCCCGTGATGTTGATTTCTTTGATGAAGATGACGCAGAATTTTCAACAGATGAGCAAGAATAGACTAGTCATTATGCAGATCGCACCAGATAGGGAACTATCGTGACAATAAGATTTGAGAATATCAGCCATCATTACGGCGCCACCGCTTCGGTTACCGATATCAGCTTTGAGGTCGCGCAAGGCGAGGTGGTATCGCTATTGGGCCCTTCTGGATGCGGAAAAACAACCCTATTACGGCTGGCAGCCGGGTTTGAAACGCCAGATAGTGGACAGATTTTACAAGGCACAAAGATTCTCTCCTCAGCCGCAGGTGTTGTCCCGCCAGAAGATCGTCAAATGGGTCTGGTTTTTCAGTCCTATGCCCTGTTTCCGCATATGACCATTCATAAAAATGTGATGTTTGGCCTGCATAGTCAGACCAGGGCGGATATAGACCGGGCGGATGCTTTGCTTGCAGAGATGGATTTGCTGGATTGCAAGGATAAATATCCGCATGAATTATCTGGCGGGCAACAGCAACGGGTGGCACTGGCGCGTGCGCTGGCCCCGGCACCAAAGCTTATTCTGCTGGATGAGCCCTATTCCGGCCTCGATAGTCGTTTGCGAGAGAGGGTGCGCGATCAAATGCTGCATGCCTTGCGCCTGTCCAGAACCGCGGCCCTGATGGTTACCCATGATGCCGAAGAAGCCATGTTTATGTCAGGCCGTATCATCGTGCTCAAAGATGGCCATATGGTACAGCAGGGGCGTCCGATTGACCTGTATTGCCGTCCCCAAAGCGCCTTTGTGGCAGAATTTTTTGGCGAGGTAAACCGGATTCCGGCCATTGGTCATAATGGGCAGGTCGTAAGCCTGTTTGGGTCTCTGGATTGTGACACTGTCGAAGAAGGTGAAGAGGCGGTTATTGTTCTTCGCCATGAAGGGCTGCAAGTGTCGATGGAAACCGCCAGCCAAAAGGCTGATGGGGTTGAAGCCATTGTTCAGGAAACGCATCTGCTGGGCCGCAGCTCGCTGTTGCATCTATCGGTGCCAGAAACAGATAGGAGCAGGGAGTTGCATTTGCATGCGCGTATTCCTGGGTTAAATTCATTCGCGCGAGGCGCACGTGTCCATCTGAGCATCGATCCTTCACAGGCATTTGTTTTTCCGGACGGAAAAAAAACTTAAAACATCAAGCTAGTAGTTGCCGCAAGCCAAAGGCATGTTTATATTTGCTTAGCATTTAACTATACCAGTATCCCGCAACATGATGGATTATCAGGGGCTGGCAAGACCGTAAGGGGATAGAAATGGGTTTCACAAGCATTTGGCACTGGATTATTGTCCTTGCCGTGGTTCTGATTTTATTTGCGCGGCCAGGAAAGATCTCTGGCATCATGGGTGATTTTGGCAAAGGGCTTCGCAGCTTCAAAGAAGGTGTGAAACCTGAAGAAGCGGATGAGGATAATGCAGCAGAAGAAGTTAAAGCTGCACCTGCACCAAAGAAAGTTGCCAAGAAAACGGCTAAAAAAGCAGCTAAAAAAGTAGCTGCCAAGAAGAAGCCTGCAAAAGCACCAGCCAAGAAAACTGCCAAGAAAACTGCCAAGAAAAAAGTCGCTAAAAAGGCCGCCAAGAAAAAAGCCTGATAGGCTGGGGATAATCTGGCAAACAAGAGAGCCTGTCACCGGCTCTCTGGTTTTGCTTTTCCACCTGGTGCGGCAGGGCTATCTTTTTACGATAGCGTGGCGAGATTTTGCGCTTTGGAGACATTATGTTTGATTTTGGTTGGCAAGAATTTGTGATGGTTGCTTTCGTCCTGGTATTGGTCGTTGGCCCCAAGGATTTGCCAAAAGTCCTGCGTGGCTTTACCAAATTCACCCGGCAGGCCCGGCAAATGGCACGCGAGTTTACCCAAAGTCTGGAAGATGTAGGGGCCGATGATAATATCCGTGAGGTTAAATCCATGGTTGCTGATTTGAAATCTGGCAATCTGGAGGATATGGCACGTATCGTTGATGATAAGGATGTGACCTCGGAATTAAGCAAAATCAAGGATGATGTAGATATCACCTCTATTGGCAAAGAAGTAAAAGAAGTGCAACGCGCCGGCGCAAAAGAAGCAGCTGACCCAGCACCGGTTAAAAAAGCGCCTGTTAAAAAAGCAGCTGTTAAAAAAACGGCATCTGCAAAAAGCACCAAGGCAAAAGGCAGTAAAAAGCCAGTTTCACCCAAATCTAACAAGGTGCAGGGCGCATAATGTCTGATACGGTAGACCCAAATGAAGGTTCTATGAGCCTGCTGGACCATTTAACCGAATTACGAAACCGCATCGGTATCGTTTTTATCGTTTTTGTGGTGATTTTTCTAGCCTGTTTTATTCGGCCTTTTGGCTCTGGAAGCCTGAATATGGCGGATCTGGCCTATCATTGGCTACAAGCCCCGCTTGCCGCCAGAGAAGAGGTAAGCCGGATGATCTTTACCGGTTTGCATGAAGGGTTCTTCACACAGGTGAAGGTAGCCTTTTTTGTCTCTATCTGCGTTACCTTTCCAATAATTTTACTGCAAATCTGGCGCTTCATCGCCCCGGGATTATATAAAAATGAGCGCCGCGCGATTTATCCGTTTCTGCTCGCCACGCCTGTATTATTCGCTATGGGCGCATTGATGGTTTACTATCTGGTGATCCCGCTGGCATGGGATTTTTTCCTGTCCTTTGAGGTGCAGGGCGGAGAGGGCGCGCTGGCCATCGAGGTGGAGCCGCGCATTTCAGAATATCTCAGCCTGGTTATGCGCCTGATGTTTGCATTTGGTGTGTCTTTTGAGCTGCCTGTATTGCTGTTATTGCTGGTCAAGGCTGGATTGTTGACCGCAGACGGGCTGGCGACAAAACGCAAATATGCTATTTTGCTGGCCTTTGTGGCGGCGGCTATTTTAACCCCGCCAGATGTTATCTCGCAGGTATTGCTGGCGATACCGGTTATCCTGTTATATGAGCTGTCTATCCTCGGTGCGCGCCTGATTCAAAAAAAGCGGGACGCGGGTGATGATGAGACTGAAGATGCGTAAAAATACCCTGAACGCGTCAGGAAACACCCCGCCAGCAGGGCGGAAATAAGGAGTTTTAATACTTATGCATGACATAAGAGCTATTCGTGAAAACCCGGAGCAATTTGACAAAGCCGCGCAGCGGCGCGGGCTAGAGCCTGTTGCCGATACCATCCTTGCTCTGGATAAACAAAGGCGTGAAATTCAAACCAGCTTGCAGGCAAAATTATCGCGCCGCAATGAAGCTAGCCGCGAGATAGGCCAGAAAAAAGCAGCTGGCGACGATGCCGATGCCCTGCTAGCCGAAGTGGCGGCCATCAAAGAAGATATTCCGGCATTAGAGAGCAAGGAAGCCGAGCTGGAGCACGAAATCAACACTCATCTTATCTCTATTCCAAACATTCTTGATGATGCGGTTCCGGATGGCGCGGATGAGCAGGAGAATGAATTGCTGCGGAGTGTTGGCGAGAAACCTGTTTTTTCTTTTACACCGCGCGATCATGTGGATATTGGCGAAGGGCTGGGGCAGATGGATTTTGCTGCGGCGGCCAAGCTTTCCGGGGCCAGATTTGTTGTCTTGCAAGGACAGCTTGCACGCCTCGAGCGCGCGCTGGCAGCTTTTATGCTGGATGTACATACCCGTGAGCATGGCTATTTGGAAACATTGCCGCCCGCGCTGGTGCGCACCCAGACCATGACCGGAACCGGCCAGCTGCCAAAATTTGCGGATGATTTGTTTCATACAACAGATGACAGATGGCTGATTCCAACCGCCGAAGTGCCCCTAACCAATATGGTTTCAGACAGCATTGTACCTCGTGATGCCCTGCCTATGCGACTAACTGCCTTTACCCCATGTTTCCGTGCAGAAGCTGGGTCAGCAGGGCGCGATACGCGCGGGCTTATTCGCCAGCATCAATTCTCCAAGGTAGAGCTGGTATCCATTACAACGCCTGAATCATCCGAAGATGAACTGGCACGCATGACCGGATGTGCAGAAACCATTCTGCAACGCCTTGGGCTAGCCTATCGCGTGTTACGCCTTTGTTCAGGAGATACCGGATTTTCTGCCCAGCAAACATTGGATATTGAGGTATGGTTGCCTGGTCAGGATGAGGGCAAAGGCATGTATAGAGAAATCTCTTCCTGCTCAAACTGTGGCCCGTTTCAGGCGCGCCGTATGAAGGCTCGTACCCGCAAGGACGGCGAAAAGGAAACAGAATTCCTGCATACGCTAAATGGCTCGGCACTGGCGGTTGGCCGCTGTATGATCGCGGTTCTGGAAAATGGCCAGCAAGAAGATGGCTCGGTTCTGCTGCCAGAAGTGTTGCATGGCTATATGGGATGTGACCGGCTGGTTCCGATTGCATAAAATGGGTTGCCACCGCTAGCAGTGATGGTTTGGTTCACGACACGGGCAGGGGAGAGGCCGGGTTTTGCGTATATTAATCACCAATGATGATGGTATTGATGCTGAAGGCTTGCATCTGCTAGAGGCGTTAGCAGGTAATTTTTCAGATGATATAATCATTGTCGCCCCCGCCGCCAATCAGTCTGGTACCGGGCGTTCTATCAGCCTGCACCGCGATATTGATTTTCACCAGCGTGGCCCCAACCACTATTCCGTAGGCGGCACACCTGCAGATTGTGTAATGCTGGCCTTGCATCTGTTATTTCCAGATAAAAAACCTGATCTGGTTCTCTCTGGCATCAATCATGGGATGAATGTTGCTGATGATATTGGCTATTCAGGAACTGTAGGCGCCGCAAAAGAGGCGGCCATAAATGGCATTGCCGGCATTGCTCTCTCGCAACGCTTTGCCCGGGGACAGGCAGATTTCACCCCCGCAATACAAGCTGGCAAACAGGTGCTGGAAGCGGCATTGAAAATTGTTATGCCCGCGCGTACCGTTTTGAATATAAACTTCCCACCTGCCCATTTGGGCCCTGTAAAAGGAATGCGGGCAGCCAGCCTGGATTGCCATAAATTTTCGGATGAAGTGCTGGCAGGAGATGAGCCAGGCAGCTATCGGATCGGGCCAATGGTGATGCGCGAGGATGTCGCACCACACACTGACAGATGGTGGCTGGATAAGGGATATGTATCTTTCACCCCATTAAAAATGGATATGACAGCAACAAATTTGCTATCACAGATGCCAGATAGCGAACTTTCATCTGTATAAACAAACGGGCAAATCTGTAATGTCGAATTTTCTGCCGCAAAAAGCAAAATTACTGATGGCGTTGCGGGCACAAGCTATCATGCAGCCAGATATTTTGGCCGCGATTGAGACATTGCCACGCGAGCTATTTATTCCGGAAAGCTTGCATAATCATGCCTATGAGAACGCGTCTCTGCCAATCGGGCATAAACAAACCATAAGCCAGCCCTATATTGTCGCGCTTATGACGCAGTCCCTCGAGCTAAAAAAAACGCACCGGGTTTTGGAAATTGGTACAGGAAGCGGCTATCAGGCAGCGATTTTATCGCGCTTGTGTCGGCGGGTATATACACTGGAGAGGCTGCGCCCCTTGCTTGTCTCGGCAGAAAAGCGGTTGAAAGAATTACAGATTTCAAACATCACCTATCGACATGCAGATGGCGCAAAAGGGTGGCCAGAGGCCGCCCCATTTGATCGCATCATTATTACCTGTCAGGTAGCCGAAATTCCGCCAGTCTTGCTGGATCAGCTAAAAATAGGGGGGATATTACTCGCCCCGGTCGGCCCATCTGGTAAAGAAGAGCTGGTTCGTGTAAAACGAAAAGCAGATGGGTTTGACCATGAAAAACTGATGCCAGTTCGATTTGTCCCGATGCTATCTGGCACAGACAATTAAGGTAATAAGAGGCAAAGAACAGATATGCGAAACAGATTGCAGCGTTTTTTAACGTTTTCTTCTTTAGCGCCCCTTATGGTGCTTGTCGGACTTGGGGCCTGCCAGACAAAATTGCCAGAACTGCCCTCTTTATCCCTGACACGCGATACCCCGGCCCCGGTTGAACAGGCCCCGCTTCGCCAGGCACGGCAATTATTGCCAGCTTCGGGTATGGTGACAGTTGGCGAGGGGGATAGCATTTTCACCCTGGCAACGCGCTTTCAAATTACCCCACAATCTATCATTAACGATAACCAGCTTGTGCCACCTTACACTATCCAGCCAGGAGAGCAGTTAAAGCTGTCACCGGCCCGCTATCATATTGTGGTTGTCACAGATGATTTATATAGCCTGTCTCAGCGCTATGCCGTTAGTCAGGAACAATTAGCGGCCCTGAATGATTTGCAAGAGCCGTATGAGCTGGTTGTTGGCCAGCAATTACTGTTACCGGAACAGCCAGATTTTTCTGTTCTGGATGTAGCGGGTATCGAAATTGAAGTGGTACCCGTTACCATTGTTACCCCCGCACCGCAGGCAGCAAAGCCCGCTGCGCCGAAAGCCCCGCCAAAAAGTTTTGTTGCCCCGGCACTTGGCAATGCTGGCTTTACCTGGCCGGTAAAAGGCGAGATTCTGGCCGAGTTTGGGCCAATGGAAAGAGGGGTGCATAATGATGGCGTTAATATCCGCGCCGCTGAGGGTACAATTGTGACCACCTCTGCGCCGGGTACAGTTGCCTTTGTTGGTACCGGGCTAAAGAGTTTTGGCAATCTGGTGCTGGTAAAGCATGAGGGGGGCTATATCACCGCCTATGCGCATCTTAATGATATTCAGGTCAGGGAGGGCGATGTATTGGGTGTTGGCGCCACTATTGGTCAGGTTGGCATGAGCGGGCGTGTAGATAGCCCGCAGCTGCATTTTGAAATCCGCAAAAGCCGTACCCCGATTAACCCCAGAGAGATCATTTCCTAAAACGAAATCCTTTCCTGAATCGGGGGCTAGATTTTTACCTCATGCTGCATAGCCAGATTGAGGATATATTGAAACGCTGTCCGCCCCGAACGGTTGCCCCGTCCAATGGCCCAGGTCAGGCTGTCCTGACGCACAGCGTCAAAGGTGACGGGGATTTTGTAATATTCAATATACCATTTGATCATCGCTAAATAGGTATCCTGATCAACATTATGAAAGCCAATCCACAACCCAAATCGATCGGATAGTGAAATTTTTTCTTCTGCGGCCTCTGATCGGTTAATCGCTGTAGATTGTTCATTTTCGATCATTTGGCGCGGCATTAAATGACGCCGATTAGAGGTTGCGTAAAACACCAGATTACGCGGGCGTCCCGATAGCCCACCCTCTAATACCGCCTTTAAAGATTTGTAGCTGATGTCATCCTGCTCGAATGCCAAATCATCGCAAAAGATAATATAAGCACGTTCAATCCGAGCCAGACGCTCCATAACTTCAGGTAAATCGCCCAGATCCTCGCGCTGAATTTCAACCAATCCAATATCATAGCCAGCCTCTAGCAAATATCCATGAATGGCTTTTAGAACAGAGGATTTTCCGGTACCGCGCGCGCCCCATAACAGCGCATTATTTGCGCGCATACCTTTGGCAAAATATTCAGTATTTTCCAAAAGCTGTTGTTTTTGCTGATCAATACCTTGCAAGCTTTCCAAGGGTAGACGCTCTATTTCAGTAACCGGATGAAAGTTTGATTTTTCGGAAACCCAAATATAGCCCTGATGGGCGGTTAAATCTATTTCGGCTGTTTTTGGCGGGGCCAGCCGTTCCAATGCCTCGGCAATACGAGTAAGAAGAACTGAATTTTCATCTTGTGCGGCCATCGTGACACTCATTCCCTTGTTAATCAAAAAACAGACCAGAAAAAACAAACTGGCAAAAACAGGCGGGCTGCGCCCTGCACCTAACGCGCTGACCTCTGCCAGCGTTTCCACTATAGCGAAGCGAGGGCTAAACTCAATTACTTCCCTGTTTCTATTCAGATTTTAGCAAGTATATTCTAGAATTACCGGCCGGAAGCGAGGCAGAGATGACCATCCTCTGACAGATATAAATCCTCGCTGTTTATGTTTGTTTGCCAGATGGGAAACATTATTGGCATTTAGCTATGTTTTATGTTACCAAAACAGGGCTTTTCAAGCTGCCAGTTGAGCAGCTTTTTTACTATGGAGACTTCCAATTATGCTTATTAGTCCAGCTTTTGCCCAATCAGCCGATGGTGCCGGTGGTTTAACCTCGCTTCTGCCGTTTGTTCTGATATTTGTGGTATTCTATTTCTTTCTAATTCGCCCTCAACAAAAACGTGCCAAGGAACACCGGGAAATGGTGAATCGGCTGAGCCGCGGTGACAAGGTGATTACCTCTGGTGGTCTGGTCGGCAAGGTGACAAAGGCCGTTGATGATCAGGAAACTGTCGAAGTTGAGATCGCCAAGGATGTTAAAGTCAATATCATGCGGACCATGATAGCAGATAAGCAGTCCAAAATTGACAAGCCTAAAAATGCTGCGGTAGCAGGAGAGCCAAAGGCAAAATCTGGTTTGGCTGGCCTGTTTGGCGGCAAGAAATAAATATATTACAAAAAGCGGCGCCTGGTAACAGGAAGCCGCTTTTTATGTGGTAATCTATTCACGAGTTCATCTTATGCTTCAGTTTGAGACATGGAAAAAAGCAATCGTTTTGTTGCTGGTGGCGATTGGCATTTTATATGCGCTACCTAATCTGTTCAGCCGCGGTGACGATAAGGGCGGCCCTGCTTTTATTCCCGGTCAGGCGATTAATCTTGGCCTTGATTTGCAAGGGGGATCGCATCTGTTGCTGCAGGCAGATTTAAATGCGGTCATCGCCGAGCGTATGGTTGGGGTGCAGGAAAATCTGCGCCTTGCTTTCCGTGCTGAAAAAATCAGATTCAGAAATTTAAAGGCTGAAAAAGATTCGGTTAGCTTTGCCTTGCGGGATGCAGCTGATGATAGTGTGGTCAATACCCGGATGGAAACCATTTTGCGGGATCTGGGCAGTGATTTTGATGCTGTCCAGTCTGGCCAATCCACGACCATTCGTTTTAACGAGGCTGGATTACAAAATCTGGCAAACCAGACAGTTGAGCAAGCGATTGAGATTATTCGCCGCAGGCTGGATCCAGATGGCACAAAAGAGCCTGTGATTCAACGTCAGGGCAAAGATCGGATATTGGTACAATTGCCCGGTGTTGATGATCCGGAACGGATAAAGCGGCTGATTGGCCGAACCGCCAGGCTGACCTTTCAATTGGTGGATATGCGCAGTACCGCGCAAGAGGCACGTAGCTCCGGGCGCGTACCGCCTGGCAGTATGTTGCTGGAAAGTGCAGAAGAGGGCGGGGCGGAATATCTTGTTGAAAAGCGCGTAATGGTCAGTGGCGAGCTGCTGGAAAATGCTTCTGCCGGGTTTGATCAAAATAATCGTCCTGCGGTTAATTTTCAGCTTAACGCAGAAGGCGGCAGACGCTTTGGGCGCGTTACTGGCGAGAATATAGGCCGGCCTTTTGCGATTGTTCTGGATGGCAAAGTGGTCTCTGCACCTGTTATCCAGTCGCAAATTTTTGGTAGTGGCCAGATTACCGGTAATTTCAGTGTTGCTGAAACAAACGAGCTTGCCCTGATCTTGCGGGCAGGGGCGTTGCCGGCGCCGCTTATCATTCTGGAGGAGCGTTCTGTAGGGCCGGGGCTGGGGGCTGATTCTATCGCTGCCGGGCAAATTGCGGCACTGGTGGGGCTGGCGCTTGTGATCATTTACATGGTGCTTAGCTATGGCTTGTTTGGCCTGTTTGCCGATATTGCTCTGACGGTGAATATTGTTCTTATTCTGGGCGCGTTATCTGCCTTGCAAGCTACCCTTACCTTGCCAGGTATTGCCGGAATTGTGTTGACAATGGGGATGGCGGTTGATGCTAACGTGCTGGTTTTTGAGCGTATCCGAGAGGAATTGCGCGGTGGCAGGCGGGTTGCCCAGGCTATCGAGGCGGGGTATAGCCGCGCCTTATCCACCATTATCGATTCGAACCTGACCACATTATTTGCCGCCCTGTTTTTGTTTGTGTTTGGTTCTGGCCCCATTAAAGGCTTTGCGGTGACGCTGTCTTTGGGCATCGCAACCTCAATGTTTACAGCATTGATGGTCACACGGCTGTTGATTGTGCTTTGGGTAAATTCAAAACGCCCGAAAAAGCTGGAATTATAGAAGAGGGAATATCATTATGTTCAGATTAAAGCTGGTTCCTTCAACCCCATCTATTTATTTCCTGAAATTTATTCCGGCGGCGGCACTAGCCTCTATTACCGCTGTTGTGGCGTCTATTGTTCTGTTCTTTGTTGTTGTCGTCGTCGTCGTTGTTGCTGTTGTGGTGGCGCTTGCGAAGGTTGCGAGGCAGACAGGGCGGCCTGGCAAAACCGAGCGCAACCCATGCGCCTTCATCAAAGTACATTTAAGCCTCCTGAACCGCGCCAGCTTTAGCCAGTTTTGTTACTGACTTTGTAGCTTCGGCTTTTGTTACTTTCATGCCGGTGACGGCCAAAATAGCATCCTGTGTGACTTCACTTGCCACGTCATTGATATTTGCCAGCGCTTCATCGCGAACTTTTGACAGCTTTGTTTCTGCTGTCTTTGTCTTTTTCGCTAATTTTGCGCTCAATTCCGCTTCAGCGGCCTCGGCATTGGCTTTTGCTTCTGCCATCGCTTTTTGTGACGCATCAGATGCCTTGGCGCGTGCATCATCCAGTGAAGCTTCAAATTCCTGCTTCATTGCCTGAGCATCTGCTTCTGCTTCTTGATTTCGCGCAGCTTGTAGTTGAGTGCTGCGATCTTCTCCACGTTGGCTTCCGATGGGTTTCCGATCAGATTCTTGATCGTGCCCTTCAGGTCCTGCCCAAAGAGAGACTCAGCA
>JBMZFK010000017.1:0-25591 GCA_049615365.1 Puniceispirillaceae bacterium (SeqCode) | reverse complement strand
CTGGTACTCATAGCCTGGTTTGATGGCCGTCTTTATTTATGAGTGGAATGCGGTGACTACGAAGTAATCGACACGGATATCTGATGAAAATTATTGCCGGCAATTCGAACCGTCCTTTAGCTGAAGCTATCGCTGCCTATCTTGACACCCCACTGACCAACGCTGATGTACGCCGCTTTGCGGATATGGAAGTTTTCGTGGAAATACATGAAAATGTGCGTGGTGAAGATGTGTTTGTGGTGCAATCCACCTCTTATCCTGCCAATGATAATCTGATGGAATTGCTGGTGACGCTGGATGCGCTGAAACGCGGGTCAGCCCGCCGGATTACCGCTGTTCTGCCCTATTATGGCTATGCCCGTCAGGACAGAAAGTCCGGGCCACGCACCCCTATCTCTGCCAAGCTTCTGGCGAATTTGATTACCACCGCC
This sequence comes from Puniceispirillaceae bacterium (SeqCode), assembly GCA_049615365.1. Taxonomy (GTDB): domain Bacteria; phylum Pseudomonadota; class Alphaproteobacteria; order Puniceispirillales; family Puniceispirillaceae; genus JADHLI01. Next base: position 25,160 of record JBMZFK010000017.1, on the reverse strand, counting down.
GGGGCAGACAGAGTTCTGACGATTGATCTGCATGCTGGCCAGATACAGGGCTTTTTCGATATTCCAACCGATAATCTATTCGCCGCCCCTGTTTTTACCGCAGATATTGAAAATCGCTACAAGGACGGCAATCTGATGATTGTCTCGCCAGATGTTGGCGGGGTGGTACGCGCCCGTGCCCTGGCTCGCAGACTGGATGCCAATTTGGCGATTATTGATAAAAGACGGCCACAAGCAGGGGTCTCTGAGGTCATGAATATTATTGGCGATGTCTCTGGCCGTCATTGTGTGATGGTGGATGATATTGTTGATTCGGGTGGCACCTTGTGCAATGCGGCAAAAGCCCTGATGGATGCCGGCGCGCTTTCTGTTGATGCCTATGTTACGCACGGTGTGCTGTCAGGCGGGGCGGTATCGCGGATTGCCTCATCGCCCTTGACCTCGCTTGTTACTACTGATTCTATTCAGGCCACCGAAGCGATGCGGGTTGCCCGCAATACACGGCAGATTTCAATCGCCCCACTGCTGGGTGAGGCGATTTTGCGTATCAATGAAGAAAAATCGGTATCCAGCCTGTTCCAATAAGCAGCGCTCTCGCCTTTTTCCTTGATATTTTAGGTATAAACGCCTATAAAACGCCAGCCTTGTGCACCCCTGGAGGCACAAGGGCTGACACCTGTTGTCAGTATTTACCCAAACATGGAGACAAAATATGTCAGACATTACACAGATTGACGCAACTATGCGTTCTCGGGTCGGTAAGGGGTCCGCCCGTGCGGCACGCCGCGCAGGTCTTGTCCCAGCCGTTATTTATGGCGATAAGCAAGCCCCTCTTTCCATTGAAATGGAAGCGCGCGTTGTTCGCAAAGTTATTCACGAGCCAGGTATTTTTGGCCGTTTGCTGAACATCAATATTGATGGCAAGAACAATACCGTTCTGACACGTGACATTCAGATGCACCCTGTATCAGATGAGCCTCTGCACATGGATATGTTGCGGGTTGGTGCGTCATCCACAGTGTCGGTTGCGGTACCTGTTGAATTCATCAACCATGAACTGTCACCTGGCCTGAAGATTGGCGGCGTCCTGAACGTTGTGCGTTTCGAAGTGGAACTGAACTGCCCGGCAGGTGATATTCCAGAGAAAATCACAGTTGATCTGGATGGCATCAAGATTGGCGATTCTATTCACATTAGCGCCATTCCACTACCAGAAGGGGCAACCCCTACAATTACTGACCGTGACTTTACCGTGGCGACCTTGCAGTCACCAGGTGGCGGGGTCAAGAACGAAGATGAAGAAGAAGGCGGCGAAGAAGAAGCAGCTGCTGCTGAAGGCGAAGCAGAAGAATAATCCCTGTGGCCTTAGCTTACACTCAACAGGGCTGTCAGGAGTTCTTTTCCTGCCAGCCCTTTTTAGATGCGGGGATGTAACCCCATCTGCGGCTATTTTTTAAAGGGAAGTTTGCGCCATGCTATGGGTCGGTCTTGGAAATCCGGGGTCATCTTACGCAAAAAACCGGCATAATGTCGGCTTTATGGTGCTGGAAAATCTGGCCCGTGATTACGGCTTTTCAGAGTGGCGGCAGACAAAATCTGCAGCACAAACAGATGGCCTTATCGGGGGGAAAAAAATTCGCCTGCTAAAGCCCCTGTCCTTTATGAACCGATCTGGTCCGCCTGTGGCACAGACGGCAAATTACTATAGTCTGGCACCAGAGAATATTTTTGTCTTTCACGACGATATTGATTTGGGCGCTGGAAAAATTCGGGTTAAGCAGGGTGGCGGTCATGGCGGGCATAATGGTCTGCGCGATATTGACCGGCATACTGGCAAGGATTATTGGCGGGTACGCATTGGTGTTGGCCGTCCAGATGGGCGTCAGGATGTCGATAAATGGGTGCTGTCAGATTTCACCAAGCAAGAGCAATCAGACTGGCTATCCCCGCTGATAGAAGCGATGATACAGGAAGCCCCGCGTCTGATAGAAAAAGATATGGCAGGCTTTGCCTCCAAAGTCGCCTGGCAGGCCCCGGCCCCAACAACGCAAAATAATATCCAGCAAGGAGAAACTAATGGGATTTAACTGCGGAATTGTTGGCTTGCCAAATGTTGGCAAATCTACCTTGTTTAATGCGTTGACCAAAACCGCCGCCGCCGATGCAGCGAACTATCCCTTTTGCACGATAGAGCCGAACACAGGCCGCGTGGCGGTGCCGGATCCGCGCCTGGATGCGATCGCCAGATTGGCAAAATCTGCGGAAATCCTGCCAACTTTCCTGGAATTTGTAGATATCGCTGGCTTGGTGCGTGGGGCAGCTAGTGGAGAAGGGCTGGGCAATCAGTTTCTGGCCAATATCCGCGAGGTAGACGCGATTGCCCATGTGCTGCGCTGTTTTGAAGATACCGATATCACCCATGTTGAAGAGAGTGTTGACCCGATAAGAGATGCGGCAACTGTGGAAACCGAATTGATGCTGGCCGATCTGGATAGTCTGGAACGGCGGATGGCCGCCCTGACCAAGAAAACGCGCGGCGGAGACAAGCAGGCCGCATCTGATCTGGCGCTGATGGAAAAGCTGTTTGCCTGTCTGTCTGACAGCCGTCCCGTGCGCGCCTGTGAAGGGCTGGATGAGGCAGAGCAAGCCCGCCTGCCCTATCTGCAGTTGCTGACCTCAAAGCCAGTTCTATATGTCTGCAATGTGGGCGAGGGGGATGCCGCAACAGGCAATGCCCTGTCGGAAAAAGTAGCCGAGATGGCCGCCCGGCAAGGCGCCGCCCATGTGGTTGTCTCGGCCGCGATTGAGGCCGAGATTGCCACCCTGTCAGATGAAGATGCCGCAGAATTTCTGGCCGAACTGGGCTTGGCTGAAGCCGGGCTGGATAGGCTGATACGCGCGGGTTATGGGCTGCTAGATCTCTTGACCTTTTTTACCGCAGGGCCGAAAGAGACCCGCGCATGGACGGTTCACCGCAATGCCAGAGCGCCTGAGGCCGCCGGGGTTATCCATACCGATTTTCAGCGCGGCTTTATTCGCGCGGAAACCGTTGCCTATGATGATTATATTGCCCATAGCGGCGAGGCCGGGGCAAAAGAAGCTGGCAAGCTGCGCATAGAAGGGGCAGATTATCTGGTAAAGGACGGGGATATTTTCCACTTCCGCTTTAATGTCTAGATAAGCTCAAAATTGGCAATGGTGATATCTGATAGCTGATTCAACCCTTCAAAAATCATATAGATTCAAGTTAGGCATTAAAAAAAGCCGGACGCAGGCGCATCCGGCTTTCTCTATAGATATAGCTATCAGGCCGTTATTTTTTCACATCTGCCCAGATAAAGCGCATCGCGCCATAAGATAGGCCGCTAAGCAATACCAGGAATATCAGCACCGCAACCCCTGTGCGCTTGCGGGTTTCCATCGCTGGCTCTGCGGTCCAGGCCAGGAAGTTCACCAAATCCCTGGAAATCGCATCTACCGAGCTGTCCGCCCCATCTGCATAGGTCACATCATCCCCATAAAGTGGCTGCGGCATAGCGATCAGATGCCCTGAATAGGCAGCATTATAATACATGCCTTCCGGAACTGTTACATCTGCTGGCGCCTCTTCATAGGAGGTCAGCAGGCTATACAGATAATCCGCACCATTGGGACGTGCCTTGAATATCAGGGACAGATCCAGCGGATAGGCCCCGTTATTGGCCGCACGTGCCGCATTTTCATTTGGATAGGGAGCCGGGAAATGATCCGCAGGCACCGCCGTACGCATGAACATTTCACCCTCATCATTCGGGCCATCCTCAACTTCATATTCCGCAGCAATGGCCTTGATCTCATCTGCGTTATAGCCCAAATCTGCCAGATTACGAAAAGCGATGTAATCCAGCGAATGACAGCCTGAGCATACCTCGCGATAGGCCTGAAAACCGCGCTGCATAGAGGCTTTGTCAAAGGTGCCTAATGGCCCTGAAAATGACCATTCAGCCTGCTTTAATACGCCGCCACTGCCCGCTGCCCATACAGGTGAAGCAAAGAAAATAGCAGCCATTACACAAAGAAGCTTTTTCATTACACTTTCTCCTTTGGTGCAGCAGCTGCCCCTGCCATGCCGCCAACCCCGCTAAATATGGGTTTGGATATGGATTGTGGCAGTGGACGCGGTGTTTCAATAACCGACAATACAGGCAGAATAACCAGAAAGTGCAGAAAGTACCAAACCGTAGCCAGACGACCCACCAGCACATACAAGCCTTCTGCCGGCATCGCACCGATATAACCTAGCAATACGCAATCGGCCAGCAACAGCCAGAAGAAGATTTTAAACACCGGACGGAAACGCCCGGAACGTACAGGCGATCTGTCCAGCCATGGCAGGATAAACAGAACCGCGATGGCCCCGAACATCGCTAGCACGCCGCCCAGCTTGTCTGGGACCGCCCGCAAAATCGCATAAAATGGCAGGAAATACCATTCAGGCACGATATGCGCGGGGGTTTGCAATGCGTTGGCCGGAATATAGTTATCCGGATGCCCCATGAAATTCGGGAAGAAGAACACTGCCGCTGCAAAGAAGGTTAGGAACACAGACAGGCCAAAGAAATCTTTAATCGTGTAATAGGGATGGAATGGCAAGGTATCCTGCGGTCCTTTGGTATCAATACCCAGCGGGTTGTTTGACCCGAACCGGTGCAATGCAACCAGATGCAAAACCACCACACCAACAATCACGAATGGCAACAGGAAATGTAGCGAGAAGAAGCGGTTCAGGGTTGGGTTATCGACCGAAAAACCACCCCATAGCCAGGTCACAATCGCTTCACCCACACCCGGGATAGCCGAGAACAAATTGGTAATCACCGTAGCGCCCCAGAAGGACATCTGACCCCAGGGCAGAACATAGCCCATAAAAGCCGTCGCCATCATCAATAGCAAAATAACGACCCCCAGAATCCACAGCAATTCACGCGGCGCTTTATAAGAGCCATAATACAGACCCCTGAAGATATGGATAAACACCACAATGAAAAAGAAGCTGGCGCCATTCATATGAATATAGCGCAGCAACCAGCCATGATTCACATCACGCATGATACGTTCAACAGATTCAAACGCATAATCGACATGCGCGGTATAGCTCATCGACAGGGCGATACCTGTAATGATCATCACCACCAGCGAAATACCCGCAAGCGAACCAAAATTCCAAAAATAATTCAGGTTCTTTGGTGTTGGATATTCATTTGCCTCATGATTGAGGAATGAGAAGATTGGCAGTCGATGGTCAATCCATCTGACAGCCGGATTTGAGAATTGTTTTTCAGACATAACCTGATACTTCCTCTTTTTTAGCTTTGCGCCAGAGCCAAACTGGCCTGACACCAACAAACAGCGTCCCTAACCGATACGAATAACCTGATCAGACAGGAATGTGTAAGGGGGCACTTCCAGATTGGTCGGTGCAGGCCCTTTGCGAATTCGTCCTGACGAATCATAGTGCGAGCCATGGCACGGACAGAACCAGCCATCATATTCACCGCGCACCTCGCCAACTTTCTGGCCAAGTGGCACACAGCCCAGATGCGTACATACGCCAAGCACCACCAGATATTCCGGTTTTTGAACACGCACAGTATCCTCTTCCGGATCCCGCAGGTCAGCAGATACCACCTGTGCGGCCTCTGCAATTTCTGATTTTGTGCGATGACGAATAAAGATAGGCTTTCCGCGCCACTTTAAGGTGATTGACTGTCCTTCGGCGATTTTCGAGACATCCACTTCAATAGAAGCCAACGCCAACGTATCGGCAGCCGGGTTCATCTGGTCAACGAGCGGCCATACAAAAGCCCCCGCGCCAACCGCGCCCATCGCATAAGAAGCTACAACGATAAAATCTCTGCGCGATTTTTGCTCTTCAGGCGCAGGTGTTGCGTTTGTTGTCGATTTAGATTTGGCCATTTTTCCCCTCTTCCCTTCCAACAGTGGTACCGGATCATTGCGAATCCGGAGTGCTGAAAGTATCGGAATAAGTCATAGCAAAGTTTGCGATAAAAGCCTACAGGCTCACTCCCTAAAAAATACCGTTTTTTGAGGTTTTTTTCTATCTGGAAAGATGTGACAGATTGTCTTACCCGGAACCGGGGCTTATGGCCACCTGACTTCGGGGGGCAAACTCATCAAAATCGCTTCGATATTGCCACCTGTCTTTAACCCGAACAGGGTGCCTCTGTCATATAGTAAATTAAATTCTACATAGCGCCCGCGCCGCACCAGCTGATGATGGCGATCTGCCTCACTCCAGCTATTCATCATGGTGTTGCGCACTATCTGGCTATAGCTTTTGCCAAAGCTTTCGCCAACATCGCGGGTAAAGGCAAAATCGGCATCCCAATCCCCGCTTTCCAGATAATCATAGAAAATACCGCCTGCCCCGCGCGGCTCGTCCCGATGTTTCAGATAAAAATACTCATCACACCATTTTTTATATTTGTCATAATATTCCGAATCATGGCGGCCACAACACGCCTGCAGATCAGCGTGAAAGGCCTCTGCCTGTTCGGCTGCAGGCATAATCGGGGTCAGATCCCCGCCGCCGCCAAACCATGCCTTGGAAGTGACCACAAAACGTGTATTCATATGCGCGGCTGGCACAAACGGGTTTTGCGGATGCGCCACCAGGGAAATACCGCCAGCCCAAAATGACCCATCCCCCTCAGCACCCGGGATTTGGGCTCTGAAGGAATCTGTAAAGGCGCCATGCACGACAGATATATTTACCCCGACCTTTTCAAAAACCCGGCCTTTCATCACCGATATCTGGCCACCGCCGCCGCCATCACGCTGCCAGTTTTTGCGCTCAAATTTTCCAGCCGGTATATCGCTATCTCTGCCAAGCTGGGTAGTATCGGCTTCTGCCTCTATCGCTTCAAAGCCCTGACAAATCACATCTCGTAAATGCTGAAACCAGTCTGCCGCCGCTAGACTATGCTGGGCCAAGCTGCCAGTCAGATGACCTTGCCTGTCGATATGTTCCATCATTTATCCTTTCCCACGCCAAGCAATTCTTTTGCTGTCAGGGTAAAATTGCTGGCCACCCACTCTGCCTCGACAGCGGTTAATTTGCGGCTGATATCCGGGCCGTCCAGACCAAAAGCCCTCTTGATATCCCCTCCCTTTACAGGACAGCGTGGCAACTGAAAACTGGCAATATGCCGCAGACGGCTCTGGTCTGGTGCCAACAGCCCGGCAAGTGCCGCCTCGCCATAGGCAAAAACAGCCTCTGGCGACAAATGATAGACCGCCTGCTGCCATGCTGGTGTTCCCAGCATTTTTTGCAGGGCTTCTGGTCGGCCTGCATCTATTCGTCTGGCCTGTTTGATGTCCTGCCGGCTGCATTTCAGCCGCGTTGCAACAGCCACACACTGCCCTTTGGAAAACATCATGCCCAAACGCGCCACAAAATCCAGATAGGGCCAGATATCCCGCAAGATTTCCCATTCCACTGAGGTGCGGATAAGAGGCTGATTAAATAGCGCCCTATCGATTGATAAGGCTTGCATTTCCAGAATCATCGCCTCGGCCCCGGCACCGGCACATAATTTTCGCAATTCCGAGGCAATACGTTCTGCTGATAATCCAGCCAGGCCCACTATGGCTGCCCCCATCGCAGCTCTATCTTTGTCCTCCATCCATAACTCTGGATATTGGGCGCAAAACCTCAACCCCCGCAGCAAGCGCAAATAATCCTCTGCCAGCCTGTTATCGGCCTTGCCAATGAACCGCAGCTGCCGTGCCGTGATATCTGCCAGCCCGCCAACCGGATCATATAGAACACCCTGTTCATCCAGATAAAGCGCATTCATGGTAAAATCGCGCCGCTGTGCATCCTGCTCCCAGCTCCCGGTTGCCTCAATGCGGGCATGACGCCCATCCTGATCATGATCTATGCGCAATTGGGTGACTTCGATTTGCCGGTTTTCTGCCCTGACGGTGACCGTGCCATGCGCCAGCCCGGTATCATAAACCGCCAGCCCGGAATGGCGGGCCTCTGCGGCAAACACCTCTATTGGCAAAGAAACCGCCATATCAATATCCGGGGCTGTCCTAGCTAGCCTATCTGGCGTATCTGCGGCATCCCCTTCAACTGTTTTTTTGCCCTTTTCCGCGTTCAGACAGATATCGCGAACCGCCCCGCCAACGATACGGGCCTCGCCGCCACATTCCCGGGCGGCACAAAAAATCGCGCCTACCAGCGGATCAGCCAGCAGCCTAGCTGGCAGGTCAGATTGCCCTATCGCAGAAGAGGTCATCACATCACGCCTTACCCAGAGCCTCTATCGCCGCCTAATTTTCATTAAATTGACCTGGCTGGATTTTGCCATCCACAATCTGTGCAGGCTGATAGCGCATTGATGGGCTGCCAGAGCCTGTTTCCAGTAACAGGCCGCCTGCCAGCATCACCGCAATCGTTACCGCACCAGCTATCACATATCGATAGGGCATAATCGCCTCGCCGCGCATATGCCGGCCAGCCAGTTTTGTCAGCAATACTAGTACCAGCAACCCAGCCAGTATTGCTATCGCAATTATCAGATATTTCCGCATAAGCTGCCTCCCTTTTTTTATTGTCATCCTGCTTGTCTTTACGGTCTTTATTTTTGGCTGTTTTCGCCTATTTCCGGGCCAGCAAAATGGCCAATTGTCGTAACATTGCCGCTGTGGCGCCCCAAATCATCGGCTCGCTATCTTTTACCTGCCAATATTGTCTGGTTTGGCCATCACGAATCAGAGAATGCTGTTCAAACTGCTCAAGCTGAACCAGCGGATAGGCTGGCTGAAACCACGCATCTTCAACTTCTTCCGGGGCAGGCCGCAATAATTTGCCGACTTCCTTAACAGGCTGGCTGCAAAAGCCAATGGTTAAATCTACCATATAATTTGTATTCGTCAGAACCGGCGGCAAATAGCCTTGTATGGTTACAAAATCGGCAAGCAGACCTGTTTCTTCTTCGGCTTCGCGCAAGGCGGTACCTGCCGGGCTATCATCATTTGCCTCTGGCTTACCACCTGGAAAACTGACCTGACCGGCATGGATGCGTAAATGCCGGGCACGTTTGGTCAGCAACACTTCCAGCCCCTGCGGCCCGTCAGCAAATAACATCAGCACAGAGGCCGGACGTGCGGGCGCATCCCCTAAATAAGCAGGGCGCACTCCGGCAAAAGGTTGCGGATCCTCAGAAACAAGCCTGGCTATGGTCTGTTTTGTTATCATCACCCCTGCTCTTCTGTGACCGGAAAGGAAAAATAGGTTCCAGCAGACCACAAACCCGCGCCATCCCCTTCAGCAATATGGGTCGCTAGCTGATAATAAACAGGGCGGCTGAGCTTTGCAGATACCCCTTTTGGCAATTCCAGATAGGGTTGCAGCGGATGCGGGGCTATCGGGCAGGGCCGAAAAACCAGCGGATAAGCCTCAGACAGCAGATAGCTGCGTTCTATATTATCGGTCAGGGTAATAGAGGCGGCCCTGCCCTTACCTTCTATTTCGGCTTTGGTGATCACAAAGGCGGCATCCTCAACCTCTATCTTGCCAAACTCAACTGGCGTGCGCAGCCAATGTTGCCCCTGATCATCACAGGATAAAACAGAACTGAACAAAGCCACTAATGCAGGGCGCTTGATTAGGCCATTTTCATGGAACCATTGCCCGTCTTTATCGATTCTCATCTGAAAATCTTTTTCGACAGCTATCGGCTTTGCGCCCCCCTGATCGGCATCAGATTTAGGTTTATCGGCACTCATTACGCCATTTTTTCCCTCATTTTTACGCTGAGACCTTATTGTAACCTGTTGATTATGGCAAAAAACAGCGTTTTTCATAAAAAAAGATGCCTTGTAAACGGTTTTCTAACCTTTTTCTGAGACAATGCAATTTGTTCAGGATTGTTCGGTGGCTGAATCATGCCTGCCGACAAGGTTCTGTTGGGCGTGACTATTATCTGGATAGACAGGGATTTTAATGCGGCTGACTATATATTTTGAAAATCTGGGCAGCATCTATACGCCTTCTTACTGTGCTTGATTCTTCTGCCTAAAAGTGGCAAACATCAATACTACAGCGCACAGTGATTTCCTGTGACTGCTGATTGTCAACGCCGAAGCGCCTCAGGTACCATTATTCATGTATATTTACCTTCCAATTGCTGAAGTTTCGATGCACATCGCGGTGGTGATAGGGCTTGGCGGCGGCATTGGGTTTTTGTCGGGTATGTTCGGTGTGGGCGGCGGATTTTTAATGACGCCTATGCTGATTTTTTTAGGCGTACCGCCTGCGGTGGCTGTTTCCACAGAAGCTAATCAGATTGTTGCCTCTTCGGTTTCGGGTGTGCTTGCCCATTGGCGGCGCGGCAATGTTGATTTCAAGATGGGCGCGGTATTGCTTGTCGGGGGTCTTGTCGGATCCTCTCTTGGCGTGTTGTTATTCTCTATCCTGCGGGATATTGGCCAGATTGATTTGGTCATCAAACTTTCCTATGTGGTATTTTTGGGGATCATTGGCGCCTTGATGCTGATGGAAAGTGTGCGGGCGATTATGCGTACCCGCCAGCCAGGGGCCAGACGCTCGAAAATGCATCAGCATAACTGGATGCATGGCCTACCGTTTAAAATGCGCTTTCGGAAATCAAAGCTGTATATCAGCGCATTATTGCCATTTTTTCTGGCCGCTTTTGTCGGCGTGCTATCGGCAATTATGGGGGTAGGTGGCGGCTTTATTCTGGTGCCAGCAATGATTTATCTGCTGGGCATGCCAACCTATGTGGTTATCGGCACATCTCTTTTCCAGATTATCTTTGTAACCGCAAACATTACCCTGTTGCAGTCTGTACAGACCCAGACTGTTGATTTTGTACTGGCAGGATTGTTACTGCTGGGTGCGGTTATCGGCGCACAACTTGGCGCCCGTGTTGGTGCAAAGCTGCGCGGTGAGCAATTGCGCGGTCTGCTGGCGCTGATCGTGTTGATGGTATCGCTGAAACTGGGGTTTGACCTGGTAGTAACGCCGGCAGATATCTTTTCGGTGGAGATAATGAAATGATGGCTCTCAGGCGCATCACGACTATCTTTGCCTGCCTGACATGCCTGTATATAGGCGTGCCAGATCCGGTATCGGCAAATACGCTGGTGGCTGATTTATCACTGGAAGAAGTGGCGATTACCACAGATTTTAATGGCGAAAGCTTGCTGCTGTTTGGCGCTGTCGACAATGCCCATGATGATGACATTATTGTGGAATTCAAAGGCCCGGTTCTGAAAATTGCCAGCCGCAAGAAAGAACAGGTAAGCGGCATTTGGGTTAACCGTCAGACCGTGAATTGGCGAAATGCGCCCAGCTTTTACCATCTGTTTTCAACCCGGCCGCTAGATGATATTCTAAGTGCAGATAGCCAGAACGCCTTGTCTATCGGCTATCGTAATCTGGGTCTGCGCCCAAAGATGGCGCAACTGCCAGATGACCGGCTGAACCATTGGATAGAGGCGCTGAACCGGAATATGGTAGAGCGCGGCTTATGGGATCAACATGATGGCGGCGTGACCATTAATCGCGGCGTCCTGTTCCGGGCGCCGGTCAGCCTGCCTGCCAATATTCTTCCCGGCGATTATGATGTACGGGTATTGCATATTCGCGGCGGCCAGCTGATTGCCGAGGATCGCACCTCTATTCAGGTTGCTAAACGCGGGGCAGGTGCATTTATTTACAGAGTAGCTCACGAATATTCTGTATTTTATGGATTATTTGCTATCGCCTTTGCTGTTGCCGCAGGCTGGCTGGCAGCAGCAGCCTTTAGAAAAACATAAAATTTTAGCCTATTTTTTTCGCATTCCGACTATTGATTAAATAAATTTGTGCGAAGATTAACGCAACAGGGTTTCAGGGCTAGGGTATTTTCTGCTAGCCTTAGAGCTAGAGGATCAAGAGATGAGCGCTACAGACACAAAATTCCTGCTGGTATTGGTAGATGATAGTGATGAGCTGCATCAGGCATTGCACTATGCCTGCAAACGCGCCAGCTCGGCAGATATGCGGATTGCTCTTTTATATGTGATTGCTCCGGCAGAATTTGCCCATTGGGCCGGCGTGGGCGAGCTGATGCGACAAGAGGCACGCGAATATGCCGAAGAGAAAATGCGCAGCCATGCGGATTATGTGCAAAACCTGACTGGCAAAGCCCCGCTCATGCATATACGCGAAGGCAAAGCCTCAGACGAAGTTATCAATCTTATTAATGATGAAAAAGATATCAGCCTGCTTGTGCTGGGCGCAGATACCAATTCCGAGAGCGCAGGGCCAGTTGTCTCTTACCTTACCGGGCGCGGGGTTGCTTCCTGCCGGACACCTATTGTCGTGGTACCTGGAAATATGACCGACGAGCAGATTGACGCTCTAACCTAAACGTACTAACTAACCTTTTCAGGACATTTCAAAAGATAGATGGCGCAACAGCGCGGCCTCTATGCACGCATGAAAGGATGTGTCCAAAATGTTCACCAAATTTAAAAATACGTTTCTATTATTAACCGGAGCCTTTGTTTTTATTATGACCACCGAAACTGTACAAGCCGAAGCTAGCCGCCTTATTCTGGATACTACCAAGGGCCAAATTGAAATCGAACTAAAGCCGGATCTCGCCCCAAATCATGTGGCGCGTATTTCTGAACTGGCTGCCGAAGGGTTTTATGATGGCATCATTTTCCACCGCGTCATTCCAGGCTTTATGGCCCAAACCGGAGACCCAACAGGAACAGGGATGGGCGGTTCTGGTGAAAAGCTGGAGGCAGAATTCACCGATTACCCTTATGTAGAGGGCACAGTTGGTATGGCACGCTCGATGAGCCCGGATAGTGGCGACAGCCAGTTTTTCATCTGTTTTGATGGATGTGGCCATCTAACCGGCCAATATACCGTATGGGGCCAGGTATCACGGGGCATGGATGTGGTGCAAAAAATTAACGCTGGAGAGCCACCTGCAGAACCAGATAGCATTGTGACTGCCAGCCTTGCCGAGTAATCTCGCCAGCCCGTCTTTTTTAAATGACGGGCATATGGATCAGCGTTTTGGTAGCCGTGCAAATTGAAATAGCAGGGCTGTCCAAATCAGGCCAAAAGCCAGCATATCCTGCCATACAAACGCCTCTTGAAACAACAGAACCCCAACCAGCAATTGCAGGCTGGGGTTTATATAAAATAAAAACCCGGTTATGCTCAGGCGCAGGAACCGATTGCCGACATGAAACAGCACCAGCGGCACAGAGGTTACAATGCCTGAGGCCAGCGCCATCATCACCCCATAGCTGCTGCCATCCAGAAATAGCGATGCCCCTTCCGGCTTTATCACAAAAGTCAGATAGACCAGATAGGCCAGCATTATCGGGGCAATCATCAACAGCTCTATCACCATGCCGGCAAAGGCATCTATATTTATCTGTTTGCGCACGACCGCATAGACAGCAAAGCTTGCCCCTATCAATAGCGCAATATAGGGAATGCCATCCAGTTGCGTGGCCTTAACCAAAACGCCAGCCGTAGCAACGATTAGCGCTAGCCAGCCACGCCGATCCAGCTTTTCGCGAAATACAATCATCCCCAGGGCAATCGCCATCAACGGATAGATAAAATAGCCAAAGGCGGATTCAGTTATCTGCGCGGTGCCAACCGCATATAAAAAGGCCGTCCAATTTATCGTCACCAGACAGGCACCAACAAATAACCCGGCTAATTGTTTTTTTGTCTGGATAGTGGTGAATATTGTTTTGCCATCACCAAGAATAATAAACAGCCCCAACATAAAGACCGCTGCCCAAATCGCCCGATGCACCAATATTTCATCCAGCGCAAAGGCCATCAGAAAATGAAAAAATATGGGCGCAATACCCCACAGGGCTGGACTGGCTATAGCAGCAGCAAGCCCAATTTGATGCGGCGATAAATTTGAAAACATACTAAGGACAGCTCCAGTAGCCAGGATCGCATCAGGTAAGAATAACCCTGAAATCGTTCACATTTGTCTTTGTCGGGCCGGTAATAACCTGGCTATCCAGTGCGGCGAAAAATCCATGGCTGTCATTATTCTCCAGGCTGGCCCTTGCATCAATGCCGCGCTCGGCGGCCCTGGCTAGCGTGTCTGGCGTAATATATCCGCCAGCTATCGGCAGGGCGCCATCAATGCCATCTGTATCGGCGGCCAGCCCATAAAACGGGCCTTGCAAGGCCAGCGCATGAATAAATTCAGCATTGCGCCCCCCCTTGCCGTTACCGATGACAATAACCGTTGTCTCGCCACCAGAAATAAGCGCGGTTTGCAGCGGGCTGGCTTTGGCTGTTCTGGCCATTTCTGCGGCCAGAGCGCGGCTTTCCCCTTCCAGCGCGTCACCTAAAATCACCGGATGATAGCCTGCTTGCCGGGCAATTTCGGCTGCGGCTTGCAAAGATTTCATCGGCGTTGCCAGCACATACATCTGGCTATGGTTCAGACGCGCATCGGTGCTGGTAGGCGTCTCGCACTCGGCAGATAGCAGATGCGCGCGCACCCTCTCTGGCACCTCTATCTGATAACGATCCAGTATCTCTATCGCTTGCCGGGCAGTACTCTCATCCCCGACAGTCGGGCCAGAGGCGATAACCGCCGGGTCATCACCCGGCACATCTGATATCGCAAAGCTGATCGTTGTCGCTGGAAAGGCGGCTACTGCTAATTGGCCGCCCTTGCCAGCAGATAGATGTTTTCGCACGCAATTCATCGCATCAATCGGCGCGCCCCTAACCAGTAACTGTGTGGTAATATCCTGTTTAACCTGAAACCCTATTGCAGGATGGGGCAAACAAAACAGGCTCGACCCACCACCGGAAACCAGCACCACCATGATATCGTCCTTACCTAGCTGGCTGGCTGTCTCAAAAATCTGGCGGGCAGCGTGCAGGCCGCGATCATCTGGAACCGGATGTGCCGCCTGGATAATCTGGATATGACGGGTTGGGCTGTCATGCCCATCCGGGACAATGACCATCCCCTCCAGCCGGGATTTCAACTCTGGCGGTGCCACCTTTTCAAAAGCGCTGGCCATCACCGCAGAGGCCTTGCCAAAGCCGGTAACAAATACCCGCCCCTTTGGCAGAGTTTCCAGTGTTTTCTGAACCGCCTCGGCGATGAAATGCTCAGCTTGCGCGGCCTGTACCGCCGCATCATACATCGCTTTCATCAGCGCAATTTTTTCAACTGAGGACATTTATCCCTGCCTATATGGTACACAAAAGTAAGAAGGTGAAGGCGGTTCCATTCGATCCCTATGCACCAGCCTTGTGAAGTATCCCTACCCCAGAAGCGATTTCAACGCAAATGACGGGTTTTCTATTTCCTGCGGGCGTGGATGACGGCCTGCTTCCAGGCATTTTTTGCCAATCATATAGGCCTGGCCATCATTCGCTGCCTCTATCGCTACCAGCTGGTCATTATGCCAGCTCCAGACAGACAGGCTGTTCTCGCGCCGACCGGCACGGATAACCGAAACCAGTTGATCTGTTGCCTGTGTTGGAACTAGCCCTGCCATTTGAAATTTCACATCATACTGATCAGACCAGAACCACCACGCCTCGGCCGCCGGACGTTCTGCCTCGGTAATGGCCGCCGCCACGACCGCGGCGCTAAATTGTGCATGATGAATAGATTCAATGCGTATCGCGCTCAATGCCGGTGCGCGCGCCACATCGCCTATGGCCCAGATATTGTTTTGCCCAGTTTGATAGTCCACGCTGACCAGCACCCCATTATCTATGGCTAATCCTGCCTGCCGGGCCAGCTCGCTATCTGGTGACACGCCAATTCCTGCCAGCACCATATCGGCGTCCAGATGCTGGCCATCTGCCAACCCTACACCAGAACATTGCCCATTTTCATCACACAAAATCTCGCTTACACCCGCCCCGCAATGCAGCTGCACGCCATGCCGGCTATGCAAATCCGCGCAATAATCGGACAGAGATTGCGATGCTACTCTGGCGAGCAAACGCGGCGCCATTTCCACAATATCTACCGTCACCCCTGTCTGGCGTAATGATGCCGCCGCCTCCAGCCCGATATAGCCGCCGCCAATCACCACCGCCCTTTTTGTTGCAGACAGATGATCGCGGATAGCCCGGGCATCGCGGGCAACCCGCAACACAAACACCCCTTTGGACTGTCTGCCAGCAATCGGCAGCTGGCGCGGCATTGCCCCGGCGGCAAGGACAAGATGGCTATAGGCCTCAAACCGGCCATCTGCCAGCTCTATTCTGGCGGCCTGACGGTCAATAGACTGCACCGCGCAGCCTGGCTGAAAATCAATATTAAAAACATCAAACCAGTCTGGCTTTCGTAACAAAAAGCTGTCCTCAGAGGCATCAGCGCCTTCTTTGAGATAGGTTTTGGACAAAGGCGGGCGTTGCAAGGGCAACCCCTCTTCCCGGTCAAAGATGGTAATCTCTCCGGCAAAGCCATGATGACGCAGCCTCTCTGCACAGGAAAGGCCGGCATGGCTGGCACCAACAATGATAATTCTGCTCATAGCTTCCTCACATAGAAGAGATTTTTCTCATCACCCTCACCATAGGACATAACCGGCAGCGAAGATAAATAATTTTTGTCAGACAGGGCAAAACAATTTATGAAAAAAAGCGACCTCTATAGTGACGCCGATATGCTTTGGCGCCATATTAGGAATATCAGCGTAGCATGGCGAGATATAAATCCATAAAGAAAGCAGTGATTATGACTCTGGACACAGTAACCACCATAGATGAATTAAGACAGATCGCCCATAAACGGGTGCCGACAATGTTTTATGACTATATGGAATCCGGCTCCTGGACAGAAACAACTTTTCGGGCCAATTGTGATGATTTTAAGAAGATTTCCTTTCGCCAGCGTGTAGCGGTTGATATGGCAAACCGCACCACGAAAACCACAATGCTGGGCCACGAAGTTGCCATGCCACTCGCCATTGCGCCAACCGGCCTTACCGGCATGCAACATGCGGATGGGGAAATTCTGGCCGCAAGGGCCGCAGCTGATTTCGGCATTCCTTTCACCCTGTCTACCATGTCTATTTCCTCTATCGAAGATGTGGCCACCCATACAAACGCCCCTTTCTGGTTTCAGCTATATGTTATGCGGGATCATGATTTTGCAAAGCGGCTGATAAACCGTGCCAAGGCAGCGGAATGCTCTGCCCTGATGCTCACCCTTGATCTGCAAATTCTGGGACAGCGTCATAAAGATATTAAAAATGGCCTGACCACCCCACCAAAAATGACCTTTAAAAATATTTTGGATATGGCTATCCGTCCACGCTGGTGCCTTGGCATGCTTGGCACCCCCAGACGTTCTTTTGGCAATATTGTTGGTCATGTTGAGGGGGTGTCGGATATGACAAAACTATCCTCCTGGGTTGGTGAGCAATTTGATCTGCAGCTGGATTGGGATGATGTTGCCCGCATTAAGGAATGGTGGGGCGGCAAGCTGATTATCAAGGGCATTCTGGATGCAGAAGATGCCATGATGGCGGCAAAGTCAGGAGCAGATGCGCTGATTGTCTCTAACCATGGTGGGCGGCAACTAGATGGGGCAGAAAGCTCTATCGCCATGTTGCCAGAAATTGTCGCGGCTGTGGGCCAGGATATCGAAATCTGGATGGATGGCGGTATTCGCTCTGGCCAGGATATTTTAAAAGCGGTTGCGCTTGGTGCCAAATCCACCCTTACCGGACGGGCCTTTCTATATGGTCTGGGCGCGGCAGGACAGGCTGGCGTGACCAAAGCGCTGGAGATAATGCATAAAGAGCTGGATATGAGCATGGCGCTATGCGGCCACCGGGATATTCTAAATGTGGATAGAAATATTCTGCGAAACTGTCCGTTCTAGCAAGCTGCCAGCCCGGCTGGAGTAAACAGGCCGTAAACCTTATCACCCTGAAATGCGCGCTTACCCAGCAGGGCAGATTACTGCCATTTCGTCAAGGCAGCTTCATCCGCTTCACAGGCATCTACCCAGCGAGCCTCTGTTGCTGTTTCTTCTTTTTTCCAAAAAGGCGCTTTGGTCTTTAAATTATCCATGATAAAGGCAGCGCTATCAAAAGCAGCGCTTCGATGTGCAGATGCACAACCGACAAAGACAATATTCTCTTCTGGCAATAACCGGCCAACACGGTGAATAACACGCACCCCCTGCAGTGGCCATCTGGCCCTGGCCTGCTCTGTGATAATGGTTATCTCTTTTTCTGTCATGCCAGGGTAATGTTCCAATGTCATTGCACGCAGTTCCGGATTATCGGCACTATCGCGCACAATCCCAGAAAATATCACAACCGCACCTACCCCAGCTGTTTTCAGTGCCGAATATTCTACATCAATATCGAAATCCTGTTCCGTAATCAGAACCGTTTCCATGTGTTTCTAGCCTCCGGTAACCGGGGGAAAAAAGGCAATTTCATCACTGTCTTCTATCGGGCTATCCAGCTGGGCATAGGTACGATTTTGGGCAACACGAACGGTTTTTAAATTTCTTAACGCCGCGTCATGGCCTGCCGAACGGCCCCGCAGATAGCTAGCCAGATCGCCTATTGTGCGAATCTCTGCGGGCAGCTTAATCTCCTCACTACTGCACCCGGTATGCTCACGCATCCAGGCAAAATATACAATCTTCATAATGCCTGTTCCTGAAATGGGATGAAGTTCAGCATATCACCTGTACAGACCCCCTCGCAATCAAAAGGGATTTCGACCAGACCATCTGCCCCGGTAAGAGAGGAGATTACACCCGCCCCCTTTCGCCCATGCAAGGTGATTTGCTGGCGCCCTGTATCATCTGTAGACAGACGCGCCCGCAGATATTCTGCGCGCCCGGCTCTTTTTTTATGCTCAAATCCTGCCGCCACTCGCACCTTCAGCAGATCGCGTGGCACCCTGCCAGACAGCATATCTAACACTGGCGCCACCAACAGCTTGAAACAGACAAAAGCGGCAACCGGATTTCCAGGCAGGCAGAATATCATCTGGCCGTCTTTTTCTGCAACCGCCATCGGCCGGCCCGGCTTCATCGCCAGACGCCAGAACAGGCACTCCGCCCCAAGTGCGGCCAGCGCGCTCTGGCTATGATCTTCTATCCCATCAGAGGCGCCGCCACTGGAAATTACAATATCGGCATCTGCCAGACCTTGCGCATAGGCAGAAATTAACGCCTGTTTCTGATCCACAACAATCCCGCCATCAATTTGTTCAACATTTTCACGGGCCAGCAGACCAGCCAAAATTGCCCGATTGCTGTCATATATCTGGCCATCCTGCAGCTTTTGACCTGTTTCTATAATTTCATCACCTGTCGAATAAATTGCGACTTTCAGGCGCCGATATACCTGTATTTCTGCCTGGCCAGAGGCTGCAAGTTGCCCCATATCGGCAGCGGTAATCCTCTGACCCTTTTCTGTAACGCACTCTCCTGCTGCCAGATTCTCGCCTCGTGGCCGAATATTTGTTCCGCGTGCCAGTATTTTGCCACAGATAACGCTATCGCCATTATCGGTGCAATCTTCATGCATCAGGATACAGTCCGGGCCTTCTGGAACCATTGCACCTGTGTAAATACGCACCGCCTGACCCGGATCGACAATGCCCGTAAAGGGATGGCCAGCACGCGCCATACCGACAATTTTCAGTGGCGCATCTGGCTTTTTAGCCAGCCTGTCTGCATGCACTGCAAAACCATCTACGGCGGCATTATCTGTTCGCGGCAGGTCAATCAGGCTCAATACCCGCTCTGCGCTGATACGCCCCATTGCCTGCATCACCGGCACTTTTTGGATTTCAACGGCCAGCTGAGCTGCTCTGGCCAATACCAAAACGCGGGCATCTTCCAGCCTGGTTGTCACCGGATGCACCATTTATCTAGCGCCCCTCTAGTTGCAGATAGCCAAGAATAAAATCAACAATGCCGACAATATCCGCGCTTTCTAAAACTGGCAGGGGACAGGCAGGTGGCGGCGTATCACTGACCAGCACGATAATATGGCTATCTTCTGGATAAAGCGGCGGCACAGCCAGATCATGGCGATAAATTTCCAGCTTTGGGATCGCTTCTTTTTTAAAGCCTTCGACCAGTACCAGATCACAAGGGCTTAACTGGTCAAGCAAATCCTGAAGCTCTGGCTCGTCTTGCGCATGCTCAATAAAATGTACCGAGCGCGTCGCCGATGATACCAATACCTGCTTTGCTCCTGCCTTGCGATGGCGCCAGCTATCCTTGCCCGGAATATCTGCATCAAATTTATGATGGGCATGTTTGATAGTTGCCACGCAATAGCCCTGTTCTGCCAGTTGGCTGATCAGCTTTTCTGCCAGCGTTGTTTTTCCAGACCCTGACCACCCCGCCAGTCCAAATACAGCCTGTTTTGTCATGCGCACTGCCTGCCTTATCCGCCCGTAACATTCATCATACGGCCAACATTTTTCGCATGTCTGCGGCTAATGACAAAATCATGTCCTTTTGGCTTGCGACCAATCGCTTCAAAAATAGCTGCCTCCAGCGCGGCCTCGCCGCCACCCCGCAGCGCACCAGCCAGATTGGCGTTATCATCCTGACCCAGACACATATAAAGCTGGCCGGTACAGGTAATGCGTACCCGGTTACAGCTTTCACAAAAATTATGGGTCATCGGGGTAATAAAGCCCAGCTTTCGGCCAGTCTCGCCTACCTCTGCATAACGCGCCGGCCCGGGCGTGACATAGGCAGAATCAGTCAGGGTAAAACGCTGTTCAAGGCGGGCACGAACCACAGATACAGGCAGATATTGATCAACCCTGTTTTCATTGCCAATATCGCCCATTGGCATCACTTCAATAATGGTCATATCAAAGCCCTCTGCCCCAGCAAAGGCCACCATATCCCCCAGTTCGTCTTCATTTACCCCTTTCAGGGCAACTGTATTCAGCTTTATTTGCAATCCGGCCTTTTGCGCAGCTTTCATCCCGGCCAGCACCTTATCAAGTGATCCCCATCTGGTGATCAGCTTAAAGCTATCTTTATCCAGCGTATCCAGCGATACATTAATCCGGCGCACGCCGGCTTGTGCCAGATCTTCTGCCATTTTTTCCAGCTGACTTCCATTTGTGGTGATGGTCAGCTCATCCAGATTGCCAGCTTTTACCTCAGCCCCCAAATTGCGAATTAAATGCAGGATATTTCGGCGCACAAGCGGCTCACCGCCAGTGAGCCTGATTTTGCGAGTGCCAAGCCGCATAAAACTGCGGCAAACCACTTCCAATTCTTCCAGGGTGAGCAATTCTGCCTTTGGCAAAAAGGTCATCTCTTCTGCCATGCAATATACACATCTGAAATCGCATCGGTCTGTCACGGACAGGCGGATATAATCAATGGTCCGACCGAACGGGTCGACCAGTTGATTTTTCGGTGCTTGCGCGAATCTGTTATCCGGGTCAGTCACAATCTGTGCATCCAATAAAGGGGTAAAAACATGGCCCTGAGCCAGCTAAAGAATAGCTGAATATGGCTGTCATTAGCAAGCAACTAGCACGAAAGTAACAAAAATCTATACACCCGATTTCTGGCCAATATGGCGGCCCGCCCCTTCTGGCATAGCCAGCGCCTTATGGGCTTCATACAGGGCAAGCATCCTGCTGGATAATGGCTCACGCATGGGCGCCGCGCGGCCAGCTTTCATATCAACATGCAGCCACATTTGCTCGCCAGTAGCAACTTCCAGCCCGGCGCCGGTTTTAAGGCTATGCCATAGTCTGATCTTTTTTTCATCTGCATATAGAATCTGTGTTGCCACGGTTATTTGCTCGCCCAGCTTGGCTTCGGCCAAATGCCGGATATGAGTTTCAACCGTATAGATACTAAAACCCACCGCAACATATTCAGAACACAGGCCAAGATCAGCAAGCAGACAATCTGCAGCATCGCTCATCACCTGCAGATAGCGAAATTCGGTCATATGGCCATTATAATCAATCCAGGATGGCAACACCTGGGTGCGGTGATGGGCAAAGGGGGTTTGTGGTTGCCACGCCTCACCAGACGCGCCGCTGGCGGGCAAAATATCAGGTTTCAGCCAGTCCTGATAGACTTGTCCCGCGCCCCATTTATGCGCTTTTAAAACCTTTAAAAACCCAACCAGGTTCTTGTCCCGAATAGCTTCCAGCTCGCGGATAGAATAATGTCCGGATTGGGCATCGGACTGGCTGGCAATTTTTTCAATCAGCGCATCATCCAGCTCTGGCACCTCCATCAGCTTTGTCCATGGCCATTTGAGCGCCGGGCCGAACTGCGCCATGAAGTGCTTCATGCCCGCTTCGCCCCCCGCCACGCGGTAGGTTTCAAACAGGCCCATCTGCGCCCAACGCAGCCCAAAGCTATAGCTGATAATCTCGTCAATCTCGGCTGTAGTTGCCACATCATCTTTCACCAGCCATAGCGCCTCGCGCCATAACGCCTCTAGCAGCCTGTCCCCGACATGGGCATCAATTTCCTGACGCAAGGTAACGGGCTTCATGCCAAGCAATGTCAAAATCTGTTCTGCTTTCTGGATAAAGGAATTATCCACACCGCCTACCAGCTCAACCGCGGGCAACAGATATACAGGGTTATAGGGATGGGCGACGATAATCTGATCCGGGAACACCGCCCCATCACGAAGCTGGGCTGGCCGAAAGCCCGAGGTTGAGGAAGCAATGACCGCCTGTTTTGCGCAAAAGCCCTGAATATCGGCAAACACAGCCTGTTTCAGCCCTAAGCGTTCTGGAATTGATTCCTGTATCCATGCCGCGCCTTTAACCGCTTCTTCAAGGCTGTCACATATCACCAGCTGGCCTTCTTCTGGTAGCGGTGTATTGGCCAGCAAGGGCAGACTAGCACGCGCATTTGTCATCACTTCACGAAGCTTGCGCGCCGCGTGCGGGTGCGGGTCAAACAGATTTACCTGCCACCCATTCAAGGCAAATCGCGCCGCCCATCCCCCGCCTATGACACCGCCACCAATGATAGCTGCCCTCTTGTCTGTCATGCTGTTATCCTTTGAAATCCTCTGGCCGGTTACGCCGGGACTTACCTGGCAGGTGCCAGCTTTTTCAGTTCAAGCTCGTCCCGTACCTCTTGTGGGCTCATGACTTCTGCTCCCATCTTTTGAATAATACTGGCAGCTTTATCAACCAGCTGGGCGTTTGTTGCCAGTACCCCGCGCTCCAGATACAGATTATCTTCCAGACCAACCCGCACATTACCCCCCGCCAGTACCGAGGCCGCAACATAAGGCATTTGATGGCGCCCTAGCGAAAAGGCAGAAAACACCCATTTATCTGGCACATTATTCACCATCGCCATGAAAGTATTTAAATCATCCGGTGCGCCCCAGGGCACCCCCATACAGAGCTGCACCAATACAGGGTCTGATATCAACCCCTCAGAGACCAGCTGTTTCGCCAGCCATAAATGGCCCGTATCAAAGGCTTCAATCTCAATATGCACGCCGATTTCCTGCATCATAGCGGCCATAGCGCGCAACATTCCCGGCGTGTTGGTCATCACATAATCAGCTTCGGCAAAATTCATCGTGCCGCAATCAAGGGTGCAAATTTCCGGACGACATTCCTGTATATGGGCAACCCGTTCAGCCGCCCCTGCCATATCGGTAGCCTCCTGATTCAGAGGCAGCGGCGCATCGCTTGAGCCAAAAACCATATCACCGCCCATGCCCGCAGTCAGGTTCAACACCACATCTGTATCTGCCTGTCTTATTCTGTCTGTAACCTCGCGATATAGGGCAGGCAGGCGCGAAGGCGCGCCGCTTTGTGGGTCTCTTACATGGCAATGGGCAATCGCCGCCCCGGCCCTGGCAGCTTCAATCGCGGCATCGGCAATTTGTTGCGGGCTACGCGGTACCAGATGGCTTCTATCCTGAGTGGCACCAGACCCTGTAATCGCTGCTGTGATAAACACTTTTTTACGCATCGATAATGGCATTACGAGCTACTCCTTTTAATACCCTACTCTGTTCTTTACCCTGCTATGGGGTAAATGCAAATAACATCGTATCTTTACTTTTGTTTTATCATCTGCTGCCTAGTGCTTATTGCTTTTGCCAAAAGCAGTGAACAGGGGTAAAATATAACATCCCTGATGATATCTCTATTATTGCATAATGGAAGCTGCCTTATGTCCGGACAAACCAAAACCCCGCCCCTTGATAGGGATAAATTACCAGCAGGCCTGCGCTTTAATTCAGATGGGTTAATCCCCGCAATTGCCCAGCAATTTGATACAGGCGAAGTGTTAATGATGGCCTGGATGAACGAGCAAAGTCTTGCTGAAACGCTACATGGTGGCCGGGTTGTTTACTGGTCGCGCTCGCGCCAGTGCTTTTGGCGCAAGGGAGATAGCTCTGGCCATATCCAGCAGTTAAAAAGCTGTCATTTTGATTGTGATGGCGACACATTACTGCTGTTGGTAGATCAAACAGGCGCTGCCTGCCATGAGGGAAGCCGCAGCTGCTTTACCCGCCAATTACATAATACCGGTTCGGTAACGCAGCATGACACTGTTTTTCCAGCCGCGGTTTCAGATAAGGGGTAGAGGGGCTATGGGCGCATCTGACACATCAACAATTATTCGTGTACAGAAGGAAATTATCTGGCATATGACCTGCGGGGCCTGCAGCTATTACTGGACCGTCCCGACAATGGACATCAAGGATACGCCCGCGCGCCGGGAATGGACATGCCCGTTATGCGCCACAAAAAGCCCGGCTCAAGAGACAGAAGAATAGCTGTCCTGCCCCTTTTGGCGTTTTTTTAAGCTGTCTCAACTTGTGTAAGGGCCTGTTCAAACAAGCTGACCGTGCGATCAATATTCATCAGCTTGTCCAGACCAAACAGGCCAATGCGAAATGACATATATTCTTCGCCCTCGCCCACCTGCAAGGGAACGCCGGCGGCAATTTGCACACCCTGCTGCATGAATTTTTTGCCCGATTTCATATCCGGATCATTGGTAAAGTTGACAATCACGGACGGGGCTTGAAAGCCTTCGGCTGCCACAGAAACAAAGCCATGTGATTCCATCAGA
>JBMZFK010000016.1:0-25626 GCA_049615365.1 Puniceispirillaceae bacterium (SeqCode) | reverse complement strand
ACAATCCATGGTTTGATACCGCAAAACCGCTGGCGGTGCGCTTTATCTATCTGGGCTCACAAAAGGTGGTAAAAGGAACGCTTCCGCTTAAAACAGTTATACCCGCAGAGGACTGGTTGCTAGCAGTAGAAATTCAGCCAGCAGATTTACGCGGATATGTTCAGGTGAATATCGAAAACTGCACAATTAGATAAGCTGGCCACCTGTTACGGAGTCATCTCATACACATCCTCAATAGTGGCGTAATCCTTATATCCTAGGCGGGCGACAGGCTGATAGCGGGTTACATCTACCCGGCCATCCTCGATAATGTCATCCTCGATATGAATACCGACAATATGGCCAAGTACCATCACAGAATGTGAACCTCTGCCATTATCTGGCAGCGCGATATGGTCATAATAGGTGCATTCCAGATGGGCAGGGGCGCCCGCTACCAGAGGGGCGGCAATTTGCCGAGCCTGTTTTTTAGCCAGGCCAGCATGGGCAAACTCATCAATATCTGCGCCAACCGCCTGGCTGGAAGTGACCATTTGCCTGGCCTGCTCCCTACCTACAATATTTACCCCAAATTCTCTGGTCTCCAGAATATTTGCCAGGCTGTCCTTATGCCCGTTTTTATTCTCAACCCGCGCATCCGGTGCAGAAATAAACATCACCATAGGCGGCAATTCGGCAATTGCGTTAAAAAAGCTATAGGGAGATAAATTTGCCGTGCCAGTGCCAGAAAGGCTGGATATCCAGCCTATCGGGCGCGGCGATATCAGCGCTTTTAATGGGGAGTATCGCAGCCCATTTTCTTTATGTGTGCCGGGAAGAAAAAACATTCTATCTTCTATCCTTTTTATATCTGTCCTCTTTAACTTGTCAGCCGGGTTGCCGCCTGATCTAGCAAATATCCTGAAACGTAGAACTATTATCAGGCCTGTGAGGAAATGAAAAGATTATCGTATTTATCTGCATTTTTAACTATCAGGCACTTCAACGTAAAAGGATGAATTGGATGCCAAAAGTTTTGATATTCGGGGCTACTGGCGGCATAGGCCGTCAAATCGCACAAGATCTCGCACAAAAAGGGGTATCGCTTCACCTTGTTGGGCGCGAGCAAAGTGATGTAGCGGCGCTAGCAGGCCAGCTGGGGGCCAGCTATTCGCACGCGCAGGCCACTGATACAAACAGCCTTATAGAAGCGGTAAAACAGTCAGATGATGGCAGCGGCATTGCCGGGCTTGTCTGGGCCATTGGCTCTATCTTGTTAAAGCCCCTTGCCGCGCTAAGCGAAGAAGATTTTATTGAAACCTACCGCCTGAATGTCAGCGCGCCAGCGATGGCGATAAAGACGGCTCAGCGACCTCTAAAGACAGCAAATGGTGCGGTGGTGCTGTTTAGCTCTGTAGCAGCAACCAGCGGCTTTAACAGCCATGCGGCGATCGCGGCAGCAAAGGCAGGTGTCGAAGGGCTTGGACGCTCTCTGGCGGCTGAATTTGCCCCGGATATCCGAGTGAATGTTATTGCGCCCTCGCTAAGTGAAACCAAAATGGCCGCGCCGCTGCTCGCCAGCCCGGCGATGGCCAGAGGCATTGCCCAGACCCACCCGCTAGGCCGGCTTGGCACGCCGGAAGATATCTCTCAGCTTGCCTGTCTGCTGCTGGATAAGGCGGCTGGCGGCTGGATAACAGGCGGCGTGTTTCCAATTGATGGTGGGCGCGGCAATCTGGCGTCTGCCGGGCGTGCGCGCTAAGATGGCGAGCTGATGGGCAGTAAAACACATATACTAATCACCGGGGCCAGTTCAGGCATTGGTGCCAGCCTGGCACTGCTTATGGCGGAAAAAGGCTATCGGGTGAGCGCTTGTGCACGCCGTATCGACAAATTAGAGGCGCTGCAGGCACAATATTCAGCCATCATACCCATACAGATGGATGTAAGCGACCAGAACAGCGTCACCGCTGGCATGGCAGCAGCATTGTCTGAAAATGGCCAGATAGATATTGCGGTGCTGAATGCCGGTATTTATCAGCCTGTGGATGCCAGTATGTTTGAGCTGTCTGTTTATCAACAACATATGGCGGTAAATTACACAGGGATTTTATATTGTCTGGACAGGCTGATACCGGCGATGACCGCACGCAAGGCAGGGCATATCGCCTTTATGGCATCGGTAGCAGGCTATCGCGGGTTGCCACGTTCTGCGGCTTATGGACCGACCAAGGCCGCGGTTCAGAATTTGGCGGAATCCATGTATTTTGATTTGGCGCCAAAAGGGATTAAAATCCAGCTGATCAATCCGGGCTTTGTGGAAACTGAGGCAACTGCGGTAAATGATTTTATGATGCCAGACCTGATTTCCAGCCAGAAAGCTGCAAAGCTGCTGTTGGAGGGGTTGCAGTCAGATGGGTTCGAGATCGCCTTTCCAAAGCGGTTTGTGCGAAAAATGAAATGGTTGCGGATGCTGCCAGCAAACAGTTATCTAAAGCTAATCGCAAAATTTACTGGCCATTCATCACGCGGATAGAATTTTTCGAAAAGAAACAGACGGCATTATGGATATTCACGCGCTAACACAACGCTATGCAGATCTCTTTACCGCTTTGGCACCTGAAAATCTGGACGATTTGCGGGCGGTTTTAAGTGATGAGGTGGTGTTTGTTGACCCGTTTAACACCTTGCAGGGTAAAACAGAGTTTATAGCTATTTTTGAGCATATGTTCGAAGTGATGACCGCGCCTAAATTTACCATTCTGGATATCGCTACTTCACCAAAGGTAGGCTATATCAAATGGGAAATGACAGGCAGTTTGACCTCGCGCCCGGCCTTTTCGCTGCATCTGGTCGGGATGAGCGAGCTTGTCTTTGACAAGGACGGGCAATTAATTTTGCACCATGACCATTGGGATAGTGCCCATCAGCTATTGCGTCATATTCCGGTTGCCGGATTTTTTATCCAAAAGCTGTTAAGGCTGTTTGCGCTGCCAAAAAAATGGGGGCAATAGGGCGGAATAATAGCGCACCTGTCAGGCAGGCTGCCCAGCTAGCTGGCTTTGGTAAAGGTAATAAACAGCTCTCCTAAAAGAAGCCCGAATTTTGAGACCTTTGCGCGGTTTAGGATGGTTGTATCGGTCTGGCGCACCATAATATCGTTAAATCTGACCTTTACGCGCCGACCAAACATTTTCAAAAAGAAATCATAACGCAATTTAAAGGCGGGCCCGTCAACCCGGCCAAAGGCATGACCATCAACATCATCTGTATTGGCAATATAGGTACCATCTGCGTTTTTGGTGATGGTCCATACCCGCTGTTCCTGTCTCGCCATCATCATAAATAAAGGCTTCATGTAATTCTGTTTGGTTGTCATTTGTGCGGCAATTAATTTCCGCAGCAAAACGGCGCTGAACGCTGCCGAATCTATCAACAAACATGCCCTGAGCCATGAACTTTCCGCTGAAGAAGCGAACAGGGTCAAAAGCTTCGCCATTCAGGCGAAAATCAGCAGGTAAACCATCAGGGGTCATTGAAACAAAACTCATCCAGCAAATTAATAACACACTCGTTACGCAGCTATTATTGGCCCAGATCAGGCTGTTTCAGCAGGTGAAAAACCTTTTTATTTATGCGAAATCAGCATTTGTTTCACATCGATCATGCCCGCGCGAAAACCGCCTTCACAATAGCATAAATACAGCTCCCACATTCGCTTGAAGCGTTGATCAAACCTGTTCATTTGGCACAATTCGGGCCATGCGGACAGGAACTTTTCTCGCCAAAGTGCCAATGTCCGGGCATAATCAAGGCCAAATCCATCATGGCGATCCAGCTTTAATCCCGCATGGGCTAGCGGGTTTTCCAACCCTTCCATAGATGGCAACATGCCGCCCGGAAAGATATATTTCTGGATGAAATCAGGCTGGGATTTATATTCATGAAAGGCAGCATTATCAATGGTAATCACCTGCAGCGCCGCTTTGCCGTCTGTTTTCAGGCAGTTGGAAAGCGTTTTGAAATATATCGGCCAATAGGCCTCACCAACCGCCTCAAACATCTCTATTGAAATGATTTTATCATAGCGTTTGTCCAAATCGCGGTAATCACACATGCGGATATGCGCCTTATCTGAAAGGCCAACTTGCCTAATCCGTTCTTTGGCAAAATCATGCTGTGAGGGGCTGATGGTAATCCCGTCTATGATGGCCCCGCGCTCAGCGGCGGCATATTCAGCAAATCCGCCCCATCCACAGCCAATCTCCAATACATGATCCCCGGGCTGGATATCTGCCAGATCTGCTAGCCTTTCATATTTTCGGCGCTGGCCAGCATCCAGCTTTTCCTCGTCATGCGCAAAGATAGCCGAGGAATAGGTCATGGAATTATCCAGCCATTTTTCATAGAAATTATTGCCCAGATCATAATGATAGCTGATATTGCGGCGCGAGCCATGCTTGTTGTTTCGGTTGCGCCAATGCAGCAATTTTCGAAGCAGGGTTTGGAGCCGGCCAAAGGACATATTTTCCTCGATATAGCTGTCATGCAATACCGCTAGCTGTACCAGCGCAGATAGAGCAGAGCTATCCAGCTCACCAGCCATATACCCCTCACAGAACCCCATTTTACCATCTGATAACAGCCGGCTAAGCGCCTTTGGCGATTTCAGCTGCAGATCGCTTTTGGGGCCAGGTTGGCGCCCTTTAAAATAATGGGTGTCACCAGCTGGCAAGGTAAGCTCCAGCGCGCCAAATTCCAGATGTGACAATAATTTCAGTAACGCTTTTTCTTTGAGATTCTGACCAGTAAACAACATCATATTACACTTGCTCTTTTCTGTTTTTCAAAGGGGTAGCCAGCGTTGCTGGCTGTGAAGGAGGAGAGGGGCGTTTATAGAACCGGCATTTTTTAATAAACAGCTTCAGGGCTTCTACATGAATGGATAAAAGCGGGCGAAGCGGCCAAAACCCTTGTATAAACAGGGCTTTTAATAGGCTGGCGCTTTGCAGTTTCTGTATTTCTCCGTGCAGGCGGGCAGTCAAAAGCTGTTTTGTATCTTGTGAATAATTCACCAGAACCGTGATGGTATCCCCGCGTTGCTTTACCGCCAGACGATAATATCCCTGTAGCGAGAAAAACGGAGATACATGCAGTTTTTTATCTGCGCGTTGCAGGATATGCGGCTGGTCAGCCTCTATAACGCTGATATAGGAATGGGCATCGCCAAAGGTGTTATGTACTTCATAGACATAAAAACATGGCCGATTTTGAGCATCATAGCATAGATAAATCGTGATAGGATTAAAGGCGATACCAAGGATACGCGGAAAAGCCAGCAGCTTTATGCCAGCAATCGAACGCCCCGCCAGATAAGGGGCTGCCAGCTTGCGGATATAGCCAGCCAGAGCCTGTGCTTCTGTTGTTCGCTCCGGGTGCGATTTATGGTTAATACCGAAATCCCGCTCATGAAAGGAGAACAGATTAAACCGGTTTACCGAGAAAAAAGCGCTTATCTGGTTAGCGGCACTCAACCTGTCCAAATCTATCAGCACAGACAATCCGGGGCGGTGCAATACATGCGCCGGCGGCCCATAACGCGTATGGGTAATCTGTGATGTCACCAGATGACAAGCAGGTGTGTGCATAATAGCCGGCCTTAATAAATCCCACCCTTACTCTAATATCAGGCAGGTTTAATATGCAACTGTTCTGTATCTGACAGGGCGATAGGGGCTACTGCTTTGGTTGGGGTGTTCCATGGCACCTCGATATGCAGGCTCTTGGCAACGGATACAGCAGATTTCAACCCATCCTCGTGAAAGCAATAAGCTGTCCACGCCCCGCACCAGAACAGCCCGTTTTTGCCCTGAATCCGGGGTAATTCCTGTTGTGCCTGAATAGCCTTGCTATCAAAAATGGGGTGCTGATAGTCAATTTCACGGTGAATAAGCTCGGCATCGGGGCGGGTTTCCGGATTAAGCGTCACAAAAAGCGGGAATTGCGGGTCCAGGCTTTGCAGACGGTTCATCCAATAGGTAACTGCCAGTGTTTCATCCCTGTTTTCCAGATAGTTCCATGCCGCCCACGCCGCGCACCGTTTGGGCATTAAGTTGCTATCTGAATGCAATATCACGTGATTATCGGAATAAGAAAAGCTGGACAGGATATCGCGCTCATCTTTGCTGGCATCTTCTATCATAGCCAGGCTTTCATCGGCATGGGCGGCCATAATGGCATAATCATACCACACCTCACCCTGTCCCTCGATATTCAGGACAACCCCGCCAGCTTCGCGGCGGAGTGAGGTGATATGTGTGTCCAACTCTATCGCATCGCCAAGGTCAGCGACCATTTTTTCAACATAGCTGCGCGAGCCGCCTTTCACTGTGCGCCACATGGGCCGACCCGTAAAATCCATCAGCCGGTGATTATCCATAAATTGCAGAAAAGAGCGTACCGGATAGTCCAGCATTGTCTCTGCTGGACAGGACCAAATCGCCGCCCCCATAGGCAGCAGATGATCCTCAACAAACGCATCCGGCAGCTTGCATCTTTTGATAAATCCAGCCAGCGTCTCGCCTGTTGGCCCGTTATCTTTTTCTGCCATGCCGGTGCGATAAAATTTTATCAACCCTGCCAGCATCGACCAGAAACGCGGCTTTAGCAGGTTTGATTTTTGTGCCAGCAAGCCGCCAAGCGATCCTTCATATTCAAAGCTCTGGTTACGCAGCGATACAGAAAAGGACATATCGGTTGGCAGGGTTTCAACCCCCAGCGCATCAAACAGGCCGATAAGGTTTGGATAATTCGCCTCATTATAGACGATAAATCCGGTATCAACAGCGACAGAATTGCTGCCAAAATGGGCATCTACAGTATGGGCATGTCCGCCAATCCGAGAGGCCTTTTCATATAATTTTACATGATGATCGTGACGGGCCAGCCAGGCTGCCCCTAACCCTGAAACTCCGGCACCAATTACCGCAATACGCATCTACCCTGTCCCTTTTTTCCTATTACCCCGCCAGTTAGGCGAGATATCCCAAAACACCCTAGCTCTTTTTGAAGATCTTGCGATCTACCGGAAATCTGTAAATCTTGCCTGCGTGACAGAAATGCGCCAATTGCGGCCTATCAAGCAGCTGTTGAATGGCCGGGTCTAAAATATTCAGACCACCGGTAAACACGCCAAAGGCTGGCAGGATCATCCGTATTCCATCTTCGATAAAACATCTGCCGCTAATTCGCCTGAGTTGCAGCGAAAGCCGGGCTTTGGGATGATAATGCCCGCATATCAGACCAGATATTTTTGCCTCATCAGCCCCGATTTGGTGGGTAAAATAAAGGCCAGCAGCGCTATAGTTTGGCAAAATTTCCCCGGGCAGAAAATCTGGAAGCGCGGTATCATGGTTTCCGGTGATCCAGAAAAAGCGGCGGGTTTTTGATAATTCTATAAGCTGTTTTTTATAAATATCCGGCAGCTGAAATGCCTGCAGGCTTGTATGAAAACTATCTCCTAAAAAAACTACTTCCTTAGCATTGGTACGAGCAATAGCAGCAGATAGTTTTGCCAGACCTTCATCTGTATCAAATCGGGGCAGGGGAGCCGCCTTTGACTGGGCCTGTCCTTTTTCCAGATGCAGGTCAGATACGACCAGCAATCCTGTTTCCGGCAGATACAGGCTGGCATCAGCATGCAGCTGTAAATCCACCCCGCAAAAGCGGGTTTCAACAAGGTTTTTTCCCCTGGTCATTTACACCCCTTCATGCGCCCAACCCCAAAAAAACAGGCCCCAAAAAAACAGGCCCAAAAAAATAGGCGCGATAATAGCTGGTCTCATAATAGCTGGCCCTGAAAATGGTTTTTTGGGCTTTGCAGTTCTGTATCTCCAAAGGCTTCTTCGAGCAGGGTATGTTCCAAATCGGAAAGCAAATCATCAACCGCCGAGGCGGTTACCGCTTCCCGCCCGACCTCCAGTAGCAATGGCACCGATAGGGGCGAGATGCGGGGGAGGTTTTTATGCAGGATATTGCCTTCAAATCTGGTGAGCAAATCAGCCAGCCTATGTATATCAGTCAGGCCGCGTGCGGCATCCTGACGGGTCGCTTCCAGCAGCAAATGACCGGGCTGGTGGGTGCGTAGGACATCATAGATAAGGTCTGAATTAATCGTCACCTGTTTTTGGGTTTTTTCCTGGCCTGGTCCGCGTTTATCTATCAGCCCTGCAATGATGGCCACTTGCCAGAAACTGCGCTTTAGCATGGTTGATTCCGCCATCCATTCTTCTAAATCATCGCCCAATATATCGCTGGAAAACAGGGTTTCAGGGGCGGTAACCAGATGGCGTGACCATAGCGCAATCGCATAATCAGTTGCCACAAAGCCGAGCGGGCCATAGCCTTCACGTTCCATGCGCCGACTAAGCAGCATGCCAAGCGTTTGATGGGCATTTCGTCCGGCAAATCCATAGGCGGCCATATAAAATTTCTGTCCGCGTTTAAAGGTTTCCACCAACAGCTTGTCTTGCGGCGGCAGTTCTGATTTTTCGGATTGCAGGCGCAGCCATTCCCGCACCTGATCTGGCAGGTAGTGATGCAAAGATACATCTTGCAGCAACGCGCGTACCCGTACCGCCAGACCCGGGCTAAGCGGCAGGCGTCCACCTGCATAGGCCGGGATTTTAGGCTCTTTTGCGGTAGAGGCACGCACCAAAACTTGCTGGGCACGAACGCCAACAAATTCCAGAATTCGGCCCGCAAAAATAAAGCTGTCCCCTGCGGTCAGGTTCTGGACAAAATATTCCTCAATATCGCCTAGCGGTGGCCCCCCTTTCATCCGCACTTTCATGGTAGAGGTTTCGACAATGGTACCGATATTCATGCGCCATCTGGTGGCCACACGGCGCGAGGTTAATCGCCACAGCCCATCTACCCCCTTTACCAGCCGTTGAAATTGCGTGTAATGGGCCAGCGCATAGCCGCCTGTTGCCACAAAATCCAGCACCTTATCAAACTTATCGCGCGATAAGTGGCGATAGGGGGGCGCTGTTTTGATCTGAGTGAACAGCGCGTCAGCATCAAAGGGGCCAGCTACCGCACGGCCAACAATATGCTGGCTTAACACATCCAGCGCGCCATCATGGCTGGGCAGCTCATCCAGTCTGCCAGCTTCTACATCCAGACGCGCGGCCAGCGCTTCCAATACCTCAAAACGGTTGGCAGGGACAATAACAGCCTGGCTAGGGGCGTCCAGACGGTGACCGGCGCGTCCAACGCGCTGGATAAGGCGCGAGGTTCCCTTTGGCGCCCCGATTTGTATGACCAGTCGAATATCTGCCCAGTCAATCCCCAAATCCAGAGATGAGGTAGCCACAATGGCATCCAGCTCAGAGCGCGCCATCGCCGCTTCAATGCGCCGGCGCTGGCCAACATCAAGCGAGCCATGATGCAATCCAATTTTCAGATTTAAATCATTTTCCTGCCATAATGCCTGAAACATCATTTCTGCCTGCGCTCTGGTATTTACAAAGATCAGGGTGGGGCGATGGGTTTTTATAAGCGCATAAATCTCGGCAGCGGCATAAAGGGCGCTATGACCTGCCCAGGGTAGATAGGCAGACCCGCTATCCAGAATATCAATCGTAATTTTTTTATCTAGGCGGGGCTGGATGATTTCCACCTTTTCTGTTTCCTCAGACAGCCAGCCTCGCATGTCGTTTGGACGGGCGATGGTGGCAGACAGGCCAATATTGCAACAGGATGGTGCAATATGGCGCAAGCTGGCCAGAGATAAAGACAGCAAATCTCCGCGTTTATTTCCCACCAGCGCGTGAATTTCATCAATGATGATATAGCGCAGCTGGCCAAACAGTTTTTTTGCATCTGGCCAGCTTAGCATCAGCTCTAGCGATTCAGGGGTGGTGAGCAATATGTTTGGCGGGGTAGTGCGCTGGCGGTTTCGCTTGGATTGCGGGGTATCGCCCGTACGCGTCTCTATGCGGATATCCAGCCCCATTTTGGTAACCGGGGCTTCTAGATTTCGGGCGATATCCACCGCCAGAGCCTTTAGCGGCGACAGGTACAGCGTATGTAATCCTGTACAGGGGGCTGCGGTTAAATCTATCAGGCTGGGCAGAAAACCGGACAGGGTTTTACCTGCACCTGTTGGCGCTACCAGCAATACCGGATGGCCGGCCGCAGTTTTTTCTATAATAGCATGCTGGTGGGGATGCGGTGTCCATCCCTTGGCCTGGAACCAGTCAGCGAATTGTTGCGGCAAAGGCATAGATAAGCCTATTGTTTGTTTTAGATTAACTCTATATCTAATCCAGATGTGAACAAACCCAAGGGGGCATATGCCAATCTGGTAGCAGAGCGATGCGCCCTGCTTTATGCCTGAATACCATGTATCAAAACAGATAAAAATAAGGCACGCAGCATGATTAATTTATATTACTGGCCAACCCCTAACGGGCATAAAATCACTATCGCCCTGGAGGAGATGGGACTGGATTATTCGGTTAAGCCTGTCAATATTGGTAAAGGCGAGCAGTTTAACCCTGATTTTCTGGCTTTTTCGCCAAATAACCGGATGCCGGCGATCATCGATCACCAAGGCGAGGATGGCCAGCCTGTATCTGTTTTTGAATCCGGGGCGATATTATTATATCTGGCAGCCAAAACCGGCATGCTGATGCCAAAAGACAGGCGCGGCCAGATACAGGTACATGAATGGTTAATGTGGCAGATGGGCGGTTTCGGGCCAATGCTGGGTCAGGCACATCACTTTAACTTTTATGCCCCTGAACGGATTGATTATGCGATGAAACGCTATTCTGGTGAGGCGAACCGTCTTTATGGTGTTTTGGATAAACGCCTGTCGCAACAGGCCTTTGTTGCAGGGGACAGCTATTCAATTGCCGATATTTCTATATTGCCATGGACCCGCAGCTATGCGCGCCAGAAGGTGGATATAGAGGCCTATCCGCATGTAAAGGCATGGCGCAAAAAATTACTGGCACGTCCAGCGGTTCAGGCTGGCGGCGCGGTAGGGGCAGAGTGGCGCGAAGATTTAAAAACCATCAATAGTGAGGATTATGCCAAGCTTTTTGGAACTGAAAAAACATCCCGGCCCTAAGGCGGCAGAGCCGATAAGTGTGATGCGATGGATTGGGTAGCGATAGACAAGGCAGGGGTATCTGTTCTGCCGGCAGCTGCGCATATTGACCCGCTTTCCAGATGCCAGACTGCACTCATCACCCATGGCCACGCCGATCATGCCCGCCCCGGCCATCATCAGGTTATCGCAACACCGGAAACGCTGGCCATTATGGCGGTGCGATATGGGGATGATTTTGCCGCGATAAAAACACCTCTTGGCTATGGCGAGCAGATGCAGCTTGGCGATGCCATGGTCAGTATGGCCCCCTCTGGGCATATTCTGGGCAGTGCGCAAATTATCATTGATTATCGAAATACCCGGCTGATAGCTGCCGGAGATTATAAGCGCAAGGCCGATCCGACCTGTGCTGCCTTTCAAATTGTTGCTTGCGATGTTTTTATCACCGAGGCGACCTTTGGCCTGCCTGTGTTTCGCCATCCAGACCCGCAAAGTGAAATTAACCGGCTGCTGAAGGTAAAGGCCCTATTTCCAGAACGTTCAATCCTGATAGGGGCCTATGCGCTGGGCAAGGCACAGCGGGTGATAGCCCTGCTTCGGGCTGGCGGCTATAATGCGCCTATCTATCTTCATGGGGCGATGAAAAAACTGTGCGATTTGTATCAGGCACATGGCATAGAGCTGGGTGAATTACGCCCTGCCAGCGTCGCCGAGCGGGGCAAGCCGTCCAAAGAGCTGGAAGGGGCAATTATTCTGGCCCCCCCTTCAGCGATGGGGACAAGCTGGGCCAGACGCCTGACCGATCCGTTGCTGGTCTTTGCGTCCGGATGGATGCAGGTGCGTCAGCGGGCAAAACAGCGCGGCGTGGAATTCCCGCTTATTTTATCCGATCATGCAGATTGGGATGATTTGCTGGCCACCATTGAACAGGTTAATCCAAAAGAGGTGTGGGTAACCCATGGGCGCGAGGATGCGCTGATCCATGCCTGTAGAACACGCGGAATATCAGCGCGGGCGCTCTCTCTTATCGGCTATGAAGAGGCGATGGAATGAGGCGATTTTCTGAGCTTCTGGATGCGTTGATTTTCTCGCCGCGCCGTAATGTAAAGCTGGCGCATCTTTCTGGCTGGTTGCGCCAAACACCGCATCCTGACCGGGGATGGGGGCTAGCCGCCCTGACAGGCGATTTAAGCTTTAGCCATGTCAAGGCCGGGGTAGTGCGCGAGCTGGCCGCCGAGGTAAGCGATCCGGAACTTTTTGCCCTTTCCTATGATTTCGTAGGCGATCTGGCAGAGACGGTGGCGTTGTTATGGCCATCAGCACGACTGGATCTATCAGACAGACCAGACGATATTGATGCAGAGGCGACTAGCTTGCGTCTGGGACAGATTGTTGCCAGCTTGCAAAATATGCCGCGTAAAGAGGTAAAGGCAGTGCTGGCAGGCTGGATGGACCAGCTAACAGTTGCCGAGAGATGGGCTTTATTAAAACTGGCGACTGGCGGGATGCGGGTTGGCGTGTCCGGGCGCCTGGCTCGCACCGCATTGGCGATGGCCTTTAATAAGGATATCGCAGAGATTGAAGAAATCTGGCCTTTGATTTCGCCGCCCTATGATGAATTATTTGACTGGCTGGACGGGCAGGGCGCGCGCCCGCAAGCAGATGGACGGGCAGTGTTTCGCCCGATGATGCTGGCCCATCCTGTAGATGCAGGGATTGAGGAGGGCTTTGTGCCTGCCGACTGGCAGGTGGAATGGAAATGGGATGGCGCGCGTATCCAAATGGTGAGCGCGGATGATGGGGTGCGGCTTTTCTCGCGCACCGGCGATGATATTTCGGCCAGCTTTCCGGAATTGGTTCAGGATATGGCATGGAAAGGCGTGCTGGATGGCGAGATTCTGGCAGGCACGCCTCGGCAAATTGGCAGCTTTAACGCCCTGCAACAACGCCTGAACCGCAAGCGGGTAACCGCCAAAATGCAGCGCGAATTTCCGGTTTTTATTCGCGCCTATGATATATTATTTGCCGGGGAGACAGATTTGCGCGCCCACCCCTTATCAGACAGGCGCATACAGCTGGAAGCAGAAATGAGGCAGATAAATTTCCCCCTTCTGGATTTATCAGAACAGCTGGCAGCCCATGATTTTGCAACCCTGAATAAACTGAAAGAACAGGCAGACCCGCGCATTGAAGGGATCATGCTAAAGAAAAAGGACAGCCTGTATATTGCCGGACGGCCAAAAGGCGCCTGGGTTAAATTAAAGCGGGATCCAAAACATGCGGATCTCGTGATCCTGTATGCCCAGCGTGGTCATGGTAAGCGCTCATCTTTTTATTCCGACTATACGCTTGGCGCGTGGCGAGATGGCGAGGGGGGGCCGGAATTGGTTCCGGTCTGCAAGGCCTATTCCGGTTTTTCAGATGCAGAACTCCGCAAGCTGGATAAATTTGTTCGTGACCATACTATCAACAGATTTGGCCCTGTACGCGAGGTTGAAAGCAAGCTGGTGGTTGAAATCGCCTTTGACCAGCTGCATCTCTCCAGGCGGCATAAATCAGGGATTGCGATGCGCTTTCCGCGCTTTCATGCCATTCGCTGGGACAAGCTGGCAGAAGATGCAGACAGCGTTGATAATTTGCGGCAATTTATTTCAGCAGAGCCAGACTAATCCGGTTTCTGGCGTCGGCATCGCTCGGAGCAATATTTAACCTGATCCCAGTCCCGGGCCCATTTTTTACGCCAGGCAAAGGGCTTTTCACAGGTCAGGCAGATTTTCTCGCTCAAATCGCCTTTTCGAACCATTTTGGTTGAGTTTTTTTTATGTGCCACGGCCCGGCTACTTTCTGTGATGGCATTTATCAGCCCTAGGAGGGCTGGGTTTCCCCTTCATAGCGCAAGGTACATTTGCCTGTCAGGGTTTGCACAAGCAGGGATTCAGTGCATCTTGTCCAGCTAGGGTCGGCCATATCGGTCATTTCATTGCGCCAGATGATCGCTATCATCATTGTTGTCAGCAATATTACTAATATCCATCTGGTATTCATGGCAAGGTATCCTTATGTCGCCAGCTCTTCATCATCCCAGTTAGTGATATGGTCGGGCATATCTTCTTCGTCAACGCTGCCTTCGGGAAAAATTCGGCCAGCTACAGAATGACCGGCGGCGGCAACACTATCTGGCGTTCCCGAAATGAGCGGGTGCCAATCTGCTAGGCCGCGCCCCTCATGCAGGCGACGATAGGCACAGCTTTTTGGCATCCAGCCAAGATGATCAAGCGTATCCGGGGTCAGCACCACACAATCTGGTACATGGGTTTTGCGTGTTTCATAATGCTGACATCGTGCGGTGCCACAATCCAGTAATTTGCACCCCACATCAGTGTTGTAAATCGTGCCAGTGTCGATATCTTCCAGCTTTAATACACAACATTTCCCGCATCCATCACATAATGATTCCCATTCTTTCGGGCTCATTTCGCTAAGGGATTTTGTCTCGTAAAAGGGCTTTTCATCACTGGAAACAGGTACATTCATAACAGCTTTAGATACTTTTCTTCATCGCGGTTGATATAATCTCTGGTCTGCGGCACATCCTCGATGCGTCTGGCCAGTTGAATCTGGAATACCATGCCATGCGCATATCTGAAATAATTTTCGCTACAAATCAGACAAAATCGCCACATCCGGATAAAGGCGTCATCATACTGTTCTGGTAGCGATTTCCAGTACAGATTTCTGGTGCAGATTGCAGACCCGATTTCTGATGCAGACAAAATTCCGGATAGCTGATACAGATAGGTCCCATGGAACAACCACCGCTACCGCAATTGCCGCCTGTTGCTGTCTCATTCGATGACGGTATTTTACGGGCTACCGAATTTGGGGATGTGTATTTTTCTGCTGAAGATGGTCTGGCAGAAAGCCGCCATGTTTTTTTGCGCGGTAATGGCCTGCCTGACAGGCTGATGGATAACCCGTCTCTGGTAATCGCGGAAACCGGGTTTGGCACTGGCCTTAATCTGCTGGCATTATGCGCGGCAATACAGGCATCTGCCAGCTCTTGCCAGATAGATTATATCAGCTTTGAAGCCGCCCCGTTAGAGGCAGCAGATGCCGCGCGTGCCCACACCGCCTTTCCTGAGCTTGCCGCCCTGTCCGAGGAATTAACAGGGCAGTGGCCGCGCCGCTGGCATGGGGTGCATCGCTTATCCCTGCTGGGCGGGCAAGTGCGGGTACAGCTACATTACGGACAGGCCGAAGAAAGCTTGCCACGCTTATCCTTTGCCGCTGATATGTGGTTTTTAGATGGATTCTCGCCGGCGAAAAACCCGCAGCTCTGGTCGCAGCATCTTTGTTCGGAAATTGGACGCCTATCGAAAAAGGGGGCAACCCTTGCAACCTTTACTGTTGCCCGTCAGGTACGCACCCATTTAACCGAAGCCGGATTCACGTTAGAAAAAGCCCCCGGATTTGGCCGGAAACGCGATATGCTAAAAGGTGTGTATAACAAAGGGTTTGCTCGTCCCAAAGCTGTATCCGCACAGCAGGTTGCGATCATTGGTGGCGGGATTGCTGGCGCTGCAATGGGCCATGCGCTGGCTGAACGTCGCATACCCCATTTTATTCTGGAACAGGCAGATGACGTGGCGACTGCCGCCTCTGGCAACCCGTCAGGGCTGCTGGTGCCTTTTTTAAGTGTAGGTGATATGCCGGCGGCGCGATTATCGATATCGGCGCTGGCAGATGCCCGTGCTTTTGCAGATAAATATCAGCTGATTAAATCTTCCGGTGTTATCAGCCTTGATTTTTCCGAGCGCAAAGCCGCGCGGCAATCCAAATTAGCCACACAAGGCTTTCCAGAAGATCTGGCTGTCTATCTGGACAGGGTCGAGGTTGAACAAATGAGTGGTCTGGATATCGTGATGGGCGGGCTGTATCATGCCGCTGGCGGGGTGATCTCGCCGCGTGCCTATTGCAATGCGCTGATAGCGGGCAGTGAAGTCATCACTAAATGCAGGGTGAGCCAGATATCTGGCAGAGAAGAGGCCTGGCAGATACAGTGCCAGAATGACAGGGTTTTTGAAGCCAGCCATATAATTTACTGTGGCGGGGCAGCGACCCCGCACTTGCTGGGATCGTCTGTTATTCCTGATAGACATTTTCAGATAACCTCTGGCCAGCTAAGCTATATGCCAGCAGATAGCCGCCTGTCAGCGTTGAAAACAGCGCTCAATTATTCAGGCTATTTACTGCCATCAGATAGCGGTATGCAAATTGCGGGGGCTGGATTTGACCCGCATGACAGCGATATTGTTACCGAACAGGGGCATCTGCAAAATCTTGAGTTAATGCCGGACATATTGCGTGCCATGACATCGGCCCCGGACAGTTTTTCCGGCAGGCGAGCCTTGCGCCTTGCGGTGGCTGACAGGCTGCCTCTGGCTGGCCAGATCAGCCCAAGCCGCTATGTGCTAACCGCGCTTGGGGCACGCGGGTTGACCCTGGCCAGGTTCCTCGCGCATAGCCTGGCTTGCCGAATAGCGGGCACGCCTGATTTTCTGGATGGGCCATTAGCCGCGGCCTTACAGCCAGACAGATTAAAAATTTGACAAGCTAAAGGGCGGCTAGTACGCACAGCTTTTTTTTAGAGATCACAGCAAATCTGTTGCGCGGTAAAGCTCACCCTGACTGATGCAGGCGCTACTTAGCATCCAGACGAAGGCAGGGGCGATGGCATCTGGGCTTGGCAAGCTGTCAGGATTTTCACCTGGAAATGCTGCGGCACGCATGGCGGTTTTTGTGCCACCCGGATTCAGCATATTGATTCGCAAACTGGTTTTCTCGCTCTCGGATGCCCAGACCCTACCCATCGCTTCCAGACCAGCTTTGGATACCGCATATCCGCCCCAAAATGCGCGCCCACCATGTGCAACGCTACTGGAAACCAATACCGCTCGGCCAGCCACAGATTGGCGTAACAGTTCATCAAAAGCAGCAATTTGATGCCATATAGAGACCAGATTAATATCAATCGTTCGTTCAAAAATTTCAGGGTCAATATGCGGCATGGGAGCCATCTGACCAAGCTGTCCAGCATTGGCAACAAACCCGTCTAGGCGTCCCCATCGGCTGGCTATAGCCCCTGCCAACCGTGGCATAGCTGCATGATCGCCTTGATCCAGCTCGACAATGGTGGAATGTCCGCCTGCCTGCTGAATGTCATCATCCAGCTCCTCTAGCCCGGCAACGGTTCGTGCGGTGATGATCAGCTCTGCCCCGGCTGCGGCACAGGCCAGCGCCGCCGCCCGGCCAATACCACGGCTAGCCCCGGTGATTAGGATAACTTTATTGGATAAATCTTGTGACATGGGTCGAATAGAGCCTTTGATTATCGGTTGAAAATTACCGCCATGCTAGCTGATTTTTTTATAGCTGGAATCGGTGACAGGATACTCTCCGGTAAAACAGGCATCACAGAATTGTGGCAGGCTCTGATTGCGCGCATGTTCGCCCATCGCCCGATACAGCCCGTCAATGGAAATAAAGGCAAGGCTGTCTGCGCCAATTTCTTCACACATTTCTGCAACCGATAATTTGGCCGCCATTAATTTATCTTTTTCCGGTGTATCTACCCCGTAAAAACAGGGGTTGGTGGTTGGCGGGCTGGCAATCCGCATATGCACAGACCGCGCACCTGCTTCGCGCATCATGGTTACAATTTTGCGCGATGTTGTCCCTCTGACAATGGAATCATCCACCAGAATTACATCCTTGCCAGAAACAATCTCGGAATTGGCATTATGTTTCATCATGACACCAGAGGTACGGCCAGCCTCGGTAGGCTGGATAAAGGTACGCCCCACATAATGATTGCGGATAATCCCCAGCTCAAACGGAATACCGGATTGCTGGGCATAGCCAAGGGCAGCTGGCACGCCTGAATCCGGAACCGGTACCACCAGATCCGCCGCGACTTGGGCCTCTTTGGCAAGCTCGCCGCCAATATCTTTACGCGCCTGATAAACAGAACGCCCTTCAAGAGAGGAATCTGGGCGGGCAAAATAGATATATTCAAAAATACAAAAACGGTGGCTTTTCGGTGCTTATCTTCTGGCTGGATACCCCGTCTTTGGAGATCACCACCATTTCACCCGGCTCTATATCGCGGATATATTCAGCGCCTATAATATCCAGCGCACAGGTCTCGGAGGCCAGAATATACGCCTCTCCCAATTGTCCCAGAATCAGCGGGCGGATACCGTTTGGATCGCGCACCCCGATCAGCTTGTCATCTACCACACTTACCAGCGCATAGGCTCCGGCGACCTGTTGCAGCGCCTCTACCAGCCTGTCTACCGGCTCATTTTGATGTGAACGTGCCACCAGATGAATAATCACCTCGGTATCGGTGGTTGACTGGAACAGGCTGCCTGTCTCTACCAGGCTGGTGCGCAGGCGCTCAGCGTTAATCAGATTTCCATTATGGGCTATCGCAAAGCTGCCAAACCCCATCTCGGTCAAAAAGGGCTGGATGTTGCGAACTTCGTTAAGGCCGGTTGTCGAATAACGATTATGGCCAATCGCCACATGGCCTTTCAAATCATTCAGGGTTTTAGAGCCAGCGCTGAAATTCTCGCCAACATGCCCAATACCTTTAAAAGAATTGAATTTTTCACCATCAAAGCTCACCATGCCGGTGGCTTCCTGACCGCGATGCTGTAACGCATGTAGCCCAAGTGCAGTTAATAAATGCGCTTCATTATTTCCATAGATACCGAATACAGCACATTCTTCTTTCAAGCTGTCTTGCGAATGCCCGTCTGTTGCAGGCGGATCAGCTGGTCGTTTCATCATGTCATTAAACCGGTATTTTAACGCGCAAATTTAATTCGGCCCAATCCTACCACACCCATTAACGGGCGTCTATCATCAGAACGCGATGACCTGTTTAAAAACCTGGGCTGAGGGGTGGCTACACGCTTTGTGCATCTCACCGCTTTTGGCTTCACATTATTGTTCATCTGCCAGCAAGTTCAGCTTGTCTGACGCAGTTTCTGCGCCCTCGCTTAACGTTTGTCCGACCGTATCATCCAATGTTGGTCTTTCCATATCCAGCTCAATTGCCTCAAGATTATCGGTGATTAAAGCTGGCAGGAGCGTGCTATTCTGTACCGAGCGGATAAGGCTGCTAATATAGGGGCCACTCTGGCTAGCACGAATACCATCTTGCAGGTCTGTTTCCTCGCCTGCATAGATGACGCAGCCACTATAGAGAATCATGGAAAACAAAATGCCGCGCAAGATCCCGAACAGGATTCCAAACCAGGTGTCCAGCACGCCAAGCCCGGCACGCTTTAATCCAGGCGATATCAGCGAGGCCAGAATAAACCAGATAACCACAGAAGCCGCAAAAGGCAGCGCCCATGCCAGAATTTCGGTCAGCCCCTCAACCTTTAAAAAGCTCGATAGCCATTCTGTCATGGCAGGGGCGCTGGTTACCGCGATAAAGACCGCGATTACCCATCCGGCAAGCCCCAAAAATTCGCGAGTCATGCCGCGTAACATCGAAAATATCGCCGATATGCTGATGACAATCAGGACAATATAATCAAAATAGGTTAGGCCGCTAAAATCAAAAGCAGGCATTATCTATATCCCCGAGATGGTTTGCAGCCACATAGCCCTACAACGCTGTTTGCCAGAATATAGCATGTAAGCAG
Source organism: Puniceispirillaceae bacterium (SeqCode) (assembly GCA_049615365.1). Taxonomy (GTDB): domain Bacteria; phylum Pseudomonadota; class Alphaproteobacteria; order Puniceispirillales; family Puniceispirillaceae; genus JADHLI01. The sequence goes on along the minus strand of JBMZFK010000016.1, from coordinate 5,805 downwards.
GCACTTGCAGAAGTTTTTTCATAACTAAAACCGCCCCGAGAGCAAGTCAATAAAGTCAGAAAGATTATCAGGCTGGGTTGTGGAGATGCCAGAAGGGGGGCGGATTTTCTTGCTAAATTTCGGCATAAACCCTTGCTCAAATCCCAGCTTTGCGGCCTCTTTCAGCCGTGTTTCAGCTTGCGGTACCTGGCGTAATTCAGCTGATAAGGCTACCTCGCCAAAAAATACCGCACGGGCAGGCAGAGGCTTTGCACTTACAGAAGATACCAGCGCGGCGGCTACCGCCAGGTCGGCAGCGGGTTCAGCGATACGCAAGCCTCCTGCCACATTTAAAAAGATATCGCGTCCAGATAACGGTACCCCGCATCTGGCTTCCAGAACCGCGGTCAGCATCGCCAGCCGGCCAGAATCCCAGCCCACAACATTCCGGCGCGGGCTAGCCAGAGAAGAAGGCGCAACCAGTGCCTCTATTTCCACTAGCAGGGGGCGGGTGCCTTCCAGCCCGGCAAATACCGCGGTACCAGCCACATTATGCTGGCGTTCGCCCAAAAATAACTCTGAGGGGTTTGGCACTTGCTGCAGCCCTTGCTCAGACATTTCAAAGACACCTATTTCATCGGTGGCCCCAAAACGGTTCTTTACCCCGCGCAAAATGCGGAAATGATGCGATCTGTCGCCTTCAAAATATAATACGCAATCTACCATATGCTCTAGCACACGCGGGCCAGCGATAGCGCCATCCTTGGTAACATGCCCAACAAAGACAATGGCAGCATCGCTGGATTTGGCGGCACGGATCAGCTCATGGGCGGCGGCGCGTACTTGCGATACGGTGCCTGGCGCACTTTCCAGATTGGGCACATACATGGTCTGGATAGAATCAATCACCAGTAAATCCAGATCCGGCGTACTGCGCACGGTTTCGGCAATATCAACAGCATTGGTCGCGGTTGCCAGTGTTGCCGGGCTATTCATAACCCCCAGGCGCTGGGCCCGCATCCGCACCTGATCGGCCGATTCCTCACCGGTGATATAGGCGGCCTTGCGTCCGGCAGCTGCCAGCTTGCATACCAGCTGTAACAATAAAGTAGATTTGCCAATACCCGGATCGCCGCCAATCAAGATAGCTGACCCCGCAACAAGGCCGCCACCCGTCACCCGGTCAAATTCCTCCAGCCCTGTGACCAGACGCCGCGCCGGGCTGGTATGTTCAGTTTCGGCCAGCGGCACCAGATCAATTGCCCGCCCGCCTGCTTTTCTTTTTTTGCCAGGCTGGGCTTCTACCCGTTCCTCGCTCAGCGTATTCCATTCGCCGCACGCATCGCACCTGCCGCTCCATTTGGCACTGACCGCCCCGCAAGACTGGCAATGATATTGCGACAGGGTACGAGCCATTTATGCCTGCTTCCGCTGTGATGCGGTGGTTTTTTTGCTGGTTAGCGGGCCTTCTGGATGGCCATGCACAAATTGATGTACTTCCGGCACGCCCGAATCATGCATTTTTGCAGCAGGCCCACACCAGATAATCCGACCCTCATGGATCATCGCCACCACATCGGCAATCCGGCGAACCGAGGCCATATCATGGGAAATCGTCATGGCAGTTGCGCCCAGACGTTTTACCGCATCCAGAATCAGATTATCAATAACTCCGCCAGTTATCGGATCCAGCCCAGAGGTAGGCTCATCAAACAACAGGATTTCCGGCTTGTCCGCAATCGCCCGTCCCAGCGCAACCCGTTTTTGCATCCCACCCGATAATTCTGCTGGAAACTGGTCAATAACCTCTGCCCGCAAGCCAAGCTGGGTTGCGATATGGGTGGCTTCCTCACGGGCATTTTTGCCGCTAACCACGCCCTGCTGAAGCGGGCGAAACATAATATTTTGCCAGATAGGCAGGCTGTCAAAAAGGGCGCCAAACTGAAAGGTCATGCCAAATTTTTTCAGCGTGTCCTCGCGCTGGGCTCTGGATTGCCCTACCATTTCTATGCCATCAACCTTTATCGAGCCAGAGGTAGGGGATATTAACCCCAGCAGGCATTTTAGCGTCACCGATTTCCCGCAGCCAGAAGTACCGATAATACATAAGGACTGACCTGCCTCTACCTGCAGATTGATATCTTTTAGAACCTGATTTTCATCAAAGCTTTTGACCAGCTTTTCAATAATGATTTTTGGCGATGCCTGTTTAGCGTTCATCCCAGCCTCTATCCAAAAAACAGCGCGGTAACAAGATAATTGGAAATCAAAATCAGTATCGAGGAGGATACCACCGCATTGGTCGTGGCATGACCTACCCCCTCGGCGCCGCGTCCACTATTATAGCCATGATAACATCCCATCAGGGCAATCAAAAAGCCAAACACAGCTGCCTTTATCAGACCCAGCGTTACATCTGATACTTCTAAAAACTCCATCGTTCGGGAAAGATAAATGCCCGGATTAAATCCTAGCTGATAAATCCCAACCAGATACCCGCCCAAAACCCCGACAATATCGCCGATAAGCACCAGAATAGGCAGGCAAATTGTACCCGCAAGCAGGCGCGGCGCGACCAGATACTGCATTGGCCGGGTGGACAGCGTATCCAGCGCATCAATCTGGTCGGTTACGCGCATCGTGCCAATCTCTGCGGCCATAGAGGCGCCGATTCTCCCCGCTACCATCAGCCCGGCCAGTACCGGGCCCAGTTCTCTGGTGACCGATAGCACCACCACTGTTGCAACCGTATCTTCAGCAGAAAAGCGGGCAAATCCTGTATAGCTCTGCAATGCCAGAACCATACCGGAAAACAAGGTGGTAAGCCCGACCACTGGCAGCGAGAAAAATCCAATATCCAGCATTTGCCGCAATAATTGCCGGCCATAATAGGGTGGAAAGATGGTCCAGCGTATAGCGGCTGCGGCAAACAATGTCAGCCGGCCAATAGAGGCTAGAAAATTCAGACTTGCTTTGCCGATATTTGCAATAAAATTAAGCATCTATACATCTTTTAAATAGAATGGTTACGCAGTTAAGCCCCATCATATAGACGCGCCGGGCGATCGCCAAGACCTGTTAATATCTCATAGCTGATTGTATCCAGATCTGTCGCCATTTCCGTCAGGCTGTAATGCGGGCCAAGCAGGCAGGCGTGATCCGCTCTCAAGCTCTGCATCGGTCAGGCTGGTTACATCTGCGATAAGAACATCCATGGAAACACGCCCGGCCAGCGGCACGATTTTTCCGGCAATTTCAACTGTTGCTATCTGGCCCCGGTCTGGCTGGTAGAGCGCGCGGGCATAGCCATCTGCATAGCCGGCCGCGATGGTGGCCAGCCGGGTAGGGGTGCGGGCGATAAATTCCCCGCCATAACCTGCACGCTCTCCTGTCTGAAGGGTGCGAATTTGAACGATATCGGCTTGCCAGGACAGAACCGGGCGCAACGGGCTGTCTGGTGTTGCCGGGTCTGGCATGGACCCGTAAAGCGCGATGCCAGGGCGGGTAAGCTGAAAATGATAATCAGAGGGCAGAAAAATCCCCCCACTATTGCACAAGCTTTTAGGAATATGGGCAAAGGGCTGAATAAGCTGGGTAAATTGTTCCAGCTGATAGCGGTTATAATCATCTGATGGATCATCCGAGCAGGCAAGATGGCTCATCACCAGCTGCAATTCAATTTCCTGAAGCCCGCTATCTTTATCGGCAAGCAGGCTACGGGTATCCTTGCCATAGCCCAGCCGGTTCATGCCGGTATCAATATGCAGGATAGCAGGAAGGGCGGCCTGAGTTTGGCGCTGATAGCTCGCCAGCATCTCTGCCTGCTGGCTATGATTGATAACCGGGGTTAACTGATGGGCGCTATAATCTGGTAAATCTGGTTGGTCAAACCCTTCTAGCACCGTGATGTTGGCGCCGTCATATCCCTGCCGGGTCAGGGCAGACCGAAGCGTTACCGCCTCTGCCAGCTGGGCGGTAAAAAACATTCGGCACCCTGCCTGATACAGCGCTTTGGATATAGCGGTCATCCCTAGCCCATAACCATCTGCCTTTACCGCCGCTGCGGTGCGCGTATCTGCGCCCGTTTGTCTGTCCAGCAAGCGGTAATTATCGGTAATGGCGTGCAGGTCAATATGAAGCTGGGAAGAGGTCATCTTAAGTCAGTACAGGCCAATCTTGCAGGTTTAGGATGTGTCAGATGTTAGAAAGTTTCAGGCAAGCTATCTGGATTGGCAAGATCAGAGAAGCGGGTTAACCGCCCTTCAAAGCTGACATTTGCGATTCCGACAGGGCCATGACGCTGTTTTGCAATAATAATTTCAGCCGTACCATTCGATTTTTCCAGCCGCTCCTGCCATAGCTGATACCGCAGATTAAATTTTTCCTCGGTTTCTGTTTCTTTTTGCACAGGCTCGCTTTTATTCAGGTAATATTCCTCGCGATAGACAAACATGACCACATCCGCATCCTGTTCAATCGAGCCTGACTCGCGCAAATCTGCCAGATTGGGATGTTTATCCTCGCGTTGCTCAACCGCACGCGATAGCTGCGAGAGCGCCAGAACCGGCACATCCAGCTCTTTTGCAATCGCTTTTAGTGACCGGCTGATGTTAGAGATTTCCTGTACCCGGTTTTCCGGGCGTGACCCCATCTGCGCCTGTAGCAGCTGCAAATAGTCAATAACAATCAGCCCCAGGCCAGAAGTACGTTTCAGGCGACGGGCGCGGCTGGCCAGCTGGCTAACCGAAAGGGCAGGCGTATCATCAATATAAAATGGCGCCTTGGCAATTTGATCACTTGCCTCAACCAGCCCCATAAATTCTGCACTCGACAGATTACCCCGCCGGATAGCTTCTGAATCAATTTCCGAGCGTTCTGCCAGAATTCGTGTGCCAAGCTGTTCGGCAGACATCTCGCACGAGAAAAAAGCCACTGGCACCGGCTCTTCTCCGGTTCGGGTGGTAGAGGCCGCGTGAAACGCAATATTTGTTGCCAGCGCGGTTTTCCCCATCGCCGGGCGTCCTGCAAGAATGATAAGATCCGACTTCTGAAGCCCGCCCAACAAATTATTCAGACTGGTTAGCCCTGTACTAACCCCGGACAGATGCCCGTCATTCTGGGCGGCCAGCTCTGCCATGCGAACCGTTTCGCCCAGAATTGTCTCAAAGCTGCGTAGGCCATTATCAGATGTATCGGTCTCTGCCAGCGAGAACAAATATTGTTCTGCGGCTTCGATTTGCGTCATTGCCGGCTTTTCCAGATCCGGATTTTGCGCATCATGCGTGACCTGATCAGATATACGCACCAATTCCCGCCGCAAATAGGCTTCATGCACGACATCGGCATAATTTGGCGCATCAGATACCGAAATAACGCCATCTACCAGATCGCCCAGATAGGCATCTGCGCCATCCTCGCCAAAGGCAGGGCTATTGGCAAAAAACGCTTTCAAGGTTACCGGATTGGCTAATTGCCCCCGCCCGATAAGCCGTGCGGCGGCCTCATAAATCTGGCCATGTACCGGATCATGAAAATGCTCGGACCGCAGCGGGATTTCCAGCCTGTCCATAACCGCATTATCCAGCAACAAAGCCCCTAAAAAGCTTTGTTCTGCCTGAATATTTTGCGGCAGGCTTCGCGGGGCCGGTGTGGCGGCGATGCCGGGTAGCGGCGTTACATTTGGTTCTGATGCGTTTTCTGACATGCACAACAGTCTAGCGATGTTTTAAAATTAGGTCTCTTGTTAATATTGGGGATAACGGGCAAAACCCAAAAAAGATTCGCCGCAAACTTTTCCAAAAAAACCATTCCTAAAAAAGGATTAAA
>JBMZFK010000015.1:0-25788 GCA_049615365.1 Puniceispirillaceae bacterium (SeqCode) | reverse complement strand
TCGGCGAGCCGGAACATTTTGATTGTGATTTGCTGTTGATGTCTGGCGGGCTAAACCCTGTTGTGCATCTGCATTCCCAGGCCAGAGGTAAATTGAAGTGGGATGAGCGCACCCATTGCTTCTGTCCATCTGCTACACATGAAGCCGAACAGTCGGTTGGCGCCTGTAATGGCAGCTTTGATCCGGAGCGCGGGGCAAAAGAGGGTATAGCCGCCGCCAATAAAGCTATCAAGGCGATTGCCAGCCAAGCCAGGCATATATCCCTGCCCGAAATCACCGCCTCAAAAATCAAATATACGCCAATGCCAATTTGGGAAATTCCAAACGGCTTGCCAGCTGGGCAAGGTGGCAAGGCCTTTGTTGATTTCCAAAATGATGTTACCGCCAGCGATATCCAGCTTGCGGTGCGAGAAGGATATCATTCGGTCGAGCATGTCAAACGCTATACCACCACCGGCATGGCAACCGATCAGGGCAAAACCTCTAATATTAACGCGATGGCTATTCTGGCACGTGAACGCGGGGCAGATATCCCTTCTGTAGGCACAACTACCTTTCGCATGCCCTATACCCCCACGTCTATCGGCATGATAGCCGGGCGCGATATTGGCGGGCTGTTTGATCCGGTACGAACCACCCCGATGGATAAATGGCACCGCGAGGCTGGCGCGAAGTTTGAGCATGTCGGCCAATGGATGCGTGCCTGGTATTATCCGCAAGCTGGCGAGAGCATGCAAGAAGCGGTCACCAGAGAGGTTCTGGCCGCACGCCAGACAGCAGGGCTTCTGGATGCTTCCACATTGGGCAAAATCGATGTCAAAGGCCCAGATGCCGCAGAATTTCTAAACCGTATTTACACCAATAGCTGGCTAAAGCTGGGCATTAATAAATGCCGCTATGGGCTGATGTGTAAAGATGATGGCATGGTTATGGATGATGGCGTTACTACCCGTCTGGCTGATGATCATTTTCATATGACCACCACAACAGGCGGTGCGGCGGGCGTTTTGGACTGGCTTGAAGAATGGCTGCAGACAGAATGGCCAGAGCTGAAGGTATATCTGACCTCGGTTACAGAGCAATGGGCCGTGGCCACCTTATCTGGGCCAGCCGCAAGAGATATTCTAAAGGCTGCCGGAACCAATATTGATCTAAGCGATGATGGTTTTGGATTTATGTCGATGCGCGAGGGGCATGTCTCCGGCTTGCCTGCACGGCTATATCGTATTTCCTTTACCGGCGAGCTGTCCTACGAAATTAATGTGCCAGCGCGCTATGGCATGGCCTTGTGGACAACCTTGATGCGTGCTGGCCGTGATTTTGGCATCACCCCTTATGGCACCGAAGCGATGCACGTATTGCGCGGTGAAAAAGGGTTTATCATTGTTGGTCAGGAAACAGATGGTACCGTTACCCCGCCTGATCTGGGTATGAACTGGATTGTCTCGGACAAGAAGCCTGATTTCATTGGCAAGCGGGCTTTGGCACGCCAGTCCATGGCAGCCGGAGATCGCAAACAGCTGGTCGGGCTGAAAACAAAAGACCCGAAACAGGTCATTCCCGAGGGCGCACATGCGGTTCTGGATCCTGACCAGCCCCCGCCTGTAGAGATGCTGGGTCAGGTTACCTCTTCTTATTACAGCCCTAATCTTGGCCATTCCATCGCCATGGGATTATTGCGCGGCGGTCATGCCCGCAAAGGCCAGACCGTTTATTTCCCAATGCTGGATGGCAGCCCCACTATTGAAGCCACCATCACCGATACCAGCTTTTATGATCCAAAAGGAGAGCGTCTCAATGGCAAACTCTAATCTATCTGAAACTGGCCAGAATGCCCCTAACGCGCAGATGCCACAATCAACTGCCTTGCCTGAAATTCTGCCAAACCCGAAAGGGGGCGCCGCTGGCCTGAGCATTGCAAGGGTGGCTGGCGAGGGCCTTATCAATCTGCGTGCTGACGATAAAATCAAAGCCAGGCTGGAAACCCTGTTTGGGGTTGCCTTGCCTGGCCAGCCAAACAAAATGGCCGCTATTGGCACGCGCCGCGCTCTATGGCTGGGGCCAGATGAAACCCTGTTGATGATAGAAGAAGCGCAGGTCGCTGAATTTATGCTGAGTGTAAAGGCGACGCTGGGAGATGCTCATTATGCGGCTACACAGCTATCAGATGCGCTGGTGATTTTCCGGCTAGGGGGCACGCGGCGGCTGGATGTGCTGGCCAAGGGATGTTCGCTGGATTTGCATCCAGACAGTTTTGATATCGGTGATTGCGCACAATCCCTGCTGTCTCATGCCGCAATTACCCTTGCCGCAGATAGTGATGATAGCTTGCTGTTATTCTGCCGCACCAGCTTCTCAGACTATGTCTGTAGCTGGCTGAAAGATGCGGCGATAGAATATGGCTATATCCTGCTGGATAATAACTGATATCCACGCAAATAGGGGGGCTAGAATCACGCTAGCCGGTATCCACCACAACTTCACCTAGCCGGTCAGTAATCACTATCTGGCAGGGCCACCATACGGGTATCGATATAATCGCGCAAAGCGGCATCAATTGCCGGATCCATTTCAGGTGCCTGATATTCATTTAGCATCTGGATGGCACGGTTACGCGCCCGTTGCTCGCTGTCAACCCGCCCTTCACTGTCCCACTGCTCAAAGGTGGTGTTATCGGCTAGCGAGGAACGCCAGAAGGCTGTTTCAAAATTCGCCTGTGTATGGCTGCTGCCAAGGAAATGCTGGCCTGGCCCAGTTTCCCGCAATGCGTCCAGTGCCAATCCATTTTCAGAAATATCGATACCGGCAACCATGCTGTCCATCATGGTCAACTGATCCGCATCTAACAGCAATTTGGCATAGTCAGATACCAGCCCACCTTCCATCCAGCCAGCAGAATGCAGGGCAAAATTGACCCCGCCCAGCACCGTTGGCAACAGGGTATGTGCGCTTTCATAGGCTGCTTGTGCATCTGCAGTTTTAGAGGCGGTAAACGACCCGCCAGAACGGAAAGGCACATTCAGCCGGCGGGCAAGTTTTGATGCACAATACAGAACCTTTGCAGGTTCAGGCGTTCCAAAGGTTGGTGCGCCAGTCTGCATCGAGATAGAGCTGGCAAAACTGCCAAAAATAACCGGTGCGCCGGGATTAACTGCCTGACTAAAGGCAATACCACTCATCGCTTCTGCTAACACTTGCGTTAGCGTGCCCGCCACAGAAACAGGCGACATCGCCCCGGACAGGATAAAGGGCGAGAGAATACATCCCTGTCCAGCGCGGGCATAAACCTTTAACGCGCCCAGCATCGTATCATCCCAGGTCATAGGCGAATTTGCATTGATCAAAGAGACCATCACGCAATTCTGGTTAACAAACTCTTCGCCAAACACAATCTTGGACAGGGCTACACAATCCTCAGCTCGTTCTGGGGCGGTAACAGACCCCATATAGGGCTTGTCCGAATAGCGCAAATGGGCATATAGCATTTCCAGATGCCGCTTTGTAACCGGCAGATCAACTGGCTCGCACACCGTGCCGCCAGAATGATGCAGGCCGGGCAACATATAGATAAGCTTTACAAAATTATTGAAATCTTCAATTTTCGCATAGCGGCGCTCACCTTGCAGGTCGCGCACAAAAGGCGGGCCATAGACAGGGGCAAATACCGTATTATTGCCACCGATCACGACCGAGCGTTCCGGGTTTCGTGCATATTGTGTAAATTCAGACGGGGCTGTTTTACAGAGCTCACGGGCTAATCCGCGCGGAAAATGCACCCGCTCCCCGTCAATATCACATCCCTTATCTTTTAGAATAGACAGCGCTTCTGGATCATCGCGGAACTCAATCCCTATCTCCTCCAGCACAGTTTCTGCGTTATGCTCGATCAGCTCACAGGCTTCATCGCTAAGCATATCCACAGGGGCAATATGGCGAACCAGATAGGGTGCCGAAGCAGCAGAGCTGGTTTGTCGTGCTGTGCGACGGGCATCGCGTCCGCCGCCACGCCGGGACCGCTTTTGTGGTTGAATATCATCCATATCTCTGTTCCTTATCGGCAAATAGCTGTTCGCACAGGCACTTTTATTTCTTCAACCTCAAGCACGCAATTTTTCATTTGCGGGGTCAAACGGACTTTCATCAATAACAACAGCGGCAAATCGCTGACCTAAAATTTCAATTTCCAGCGAGGTGCCTGTAGCTGCCAGTTCCGGGGCTACCATGGCCAGTGCCAATGATTTTTTCACCCTGAAACCATAGCCACCTGAAGTGGCACGCCCAGCCAGCTTCCCATCTTTGAAAATCGGGTTTCCACCCAGCACATCTGCATCGTCCACACCCTGAACTTCCAATGTCACAAAGCTGTTAGCAAACCCGTTTTCCTGCCATGCTGCCAGACCATCTCGGCCAATGAAAGATTCTTTCTGCATCTGAACAAACCGATGCAGGCCAGATTCAAACGCGGCATATTCAATGCTCATCTCTGTGCCGACCATACGATAGGATTTTTCCAGTCGCATCGCATCCATCGCCCGAATACCAAATGGCTTTAGACCAAATTCTGCACCCGCAGCAAATAGCGCATCAAAAATATGATTTTGATATTCAATTGGATGATGCAACTCCCAGCCCAGCTCGCCCACAAAATTGACCCGCAAAGCCAGAGATGGCGCTAAATTCACATCTATTTGCTGACCAGACAACCATGGGAATGCAGCGTTTGACAGATCGCTCAGGGTCAATTTTTGCAATAAATCGCGTGATTTTGGTCCTGCCAGAACCAGAACCCCCATCGAATTGGTTAAATTGGTATAGGTTACCGAACGGTCATCTGGCATATGTTTTTTCAGCCAGTCATGATCAAGGCGCTGTGCCGCCCCTGCCGAGACGATATAAAAACTGTCGTCAGATTCGCGCATAATGGTAAATTCTGAATGCACACCGCCGCGCGGGGCCAGCGCATGCGCCAATATCACCCGGCCATTTTTACGTGGCAATTTATTAGCGATAAGATGTTCCAAAAAGGCTTCGGCACCCGGCCCTTCAATACGGCATTTTGCAAAGGCAGACATATCCAAAAGGCCGCAATTGGTGGTTACATTGGCAACTTCATTGCCAACATGTTCAAACCAGTTAGACCGTCTAAACGACCAGTGATCTTCAGCAGGCACACCTTCCGGGGCAAACCAGTTTGCCCGCTCCCAGCCAAATTTATGGCCAAAAACAGCGCCCATATCCTTTAGCCGGTCATAGCAAGGGGTGGTGCGTAATGGACGCGCCGCTTCTCTTTCTTCGTCCGGGTAATGGACGGTAAAGACATTGGCATAGGCTTCTTCGTTTTTCTGCTTCAGATAACTTTTTGTGGCATAGTCGCCAAAGCGGCGCGGATCGACCCCGTTCATATCAATGGTCGGCTCGCCATCTACAATCCATTCTGCTAGCTGCCATCCAGCCCCGCCAGCCGCGGTAATCCCAAAGCTATGTCCTTCATTCAGCCAGAAATTCGGTAAATCCCATGCCGGGCCAACAATCGGGCTGCCATCTGGTGTATAGGCAATCGCCCCATTATAGACTTTTTTTACCCCAACCTCGCCAAAGGCTGGCACCCGCGCAATCGCTGATTCAATATGCGGCATCAACCGTTCCAGATCTTCTTGAAACAGTTCATATTCACTGTCATCATCCGGGCCATCAAAATAACAAACAGGCGCATCTTTTTCATACGGGCCAAGGATCAAACCACCATTTTCCTCACGCATATACCAGGACCCGTCACTTTCGCGCAAAACCCCCATTTCCGGCAGCCCTTTGGCCTGACGTTCCCGGATAGCCGGATGCGGTTCTGTGACAATATATTGATGCTCAACCGGGATAACCGGAATATCTAGCCCAACCATGGCCCCAGTGCGGCGTGCAAAATTCCCGGTTGCAGAAACAATATGCTCACAGTTAATCTCGCCCTTATCTGTGGTGACCTTCCATTCCCCTGATGTGGTGCGGGTAATCGCGGTTACCGCTGTGTTGCGATAAATCTGCGCGCCATTATCGCGCGCACCCTTTGCCAATGCTTGGGTCAAGTCGGCGGGCTGAACATAACCATCATCTGGATGCCGGATTGCCCCTATCAGCCCATCTGTTACTGCCAGCGGCCAGATATCAATAACTTCCTCAGGGGTCAGCCGTTCTACCTCTACCCCAATCGTCTCGGCGACACCGGCATATTGCAGATACTCATCCATGCGATCGCGGTTGGTTGCCAGCCGGATATTGGATACCTGGGAAAGCCCAGGATTCAGCCCTGTTTCTTCTTGCAGGCTACAATACAGATTTACAGAATATTTATGAATCTGGCCGACCGAATAGGACATATTGAATAAAGGCAGCAAGCCAGCCGCATGCCAGGTAGACCCGCTTGTCAGCTCTTTACGTTCGATTAGAACAACATCTGACCAGCCCTTCTTGGACAAATGGTACAGGGTGCTAACGCCCACAGCGCCGCCGCCAATAACTACAACTCTCGCATGACTTTTCATCGTACTGCCCTTCGCATCAATTGCTATTGAAAACACAAGAAAACAACTGTTAACGCACTAGAGCTTGCCTGATTTTACAATAAAAACATGCTTCAAACCGACCCAGTTTCGACAGATTCAGGCAACCATCAAACCAAAATGCACTTTTATCATATCAGGGATAGAGCCGCTGTGCCTGCCAGATGCCTGTATCTGATTTCGTATAACGAAACCGGTCATGAAGCCGATATTCCCCATCTGCCCAAAATTCGATTTCATCTGGCCGGATAAGAAACCCGCCCCAATGTGGCGGTCTGGGGATATCCTCATCATAGCGGGCTTCAACATCTGCGACCGCATCTTGTAAAATTTGCCGTGCCGCCAGCGGCTTAGACTGATCAGACGCCCAGGCGCCAACCCGGCTGCCACGCGGGCGACTGTTAAAATAGGCATCACTTTGCGCGGCAGGCACTTTTTCAATTTGCCCACATACCCGCACCTGACGGCGCAGGGATTTCCAGTGCATCACAAAGGCAGCTTTGCCGGTTGCCAATAACTCAGCTGATTTTCGGCTTGTATAGTTGGTATAGAATACAAATCCTTCGGGAAGAATTTCTTTTAACAGCACCATCCGAACAGATGGCATGCCAGAGCTGTCCACAGACGCAATGGCCATGGCATCCGGGTCATTTATTTCTGCTTCCTTTGCCTCGGCAAACCAGCTGTCAAAGAGCTGATAGGGGTCAATATCCAGCTTGTCTGCATCCAAAACGCCCATGACGATATCTCCTTAACGGTTGGTTTTTTACCCTGTAATCGGTTCGAACTTAAATCTGTAACGGTCACAACACCGATAATGCTTACAGGTCTATGGCATATATCTATACCAGAACTTTTACCCAGACTTTTTACATAGGGTCTGTCAGGGGAAAAACAAGCGTGGCCACCAGGTTCAAATCTGCCTTGCTCAGCGTTTTTATCACCCTCTGGAAAGGGGATATTCTGCCAGCATAAATAGCTGTTGGCCAGGCGGCTTATCTGTTTGCCTGACATTTATTATTGTAACATTTTATGATGCCTAAAATTTGCCATTTTTAATGAATATTCTTATAATGCAGACAGTATATTGGGATGTTAAACTTGCTTTGGGGACATTCATCATGAAGGTATTTCGTTTTATTCAGGCTTTTGCACTTGCGCTTCCGCTTGTGACATTATCTGCAACCGCTGCTGTGGCAGAGACACGGTTAGAGAGTGTACTTGGCACCGTTACCAAAGTGGACACCCTCACCCAGTCTTATATTCGCAAGACGCCAAAGGATGAGCGCATCTGCTCGATAGAGGAAGTACCTGTATATGGCGAGGCCCAGCAAGGCGATGAAATCGGCTCGATGATTATCGGGGGCTTGCTTGGCTCGGCAGTTGGCAACAAGCTTTCCGATGCGAATGGTGGCGGCGCCGCTGGCGCGGTAGCCGGCGCATTATTGGGTCGCCAGCATGCTAAAAATAGCACCCAGCAGGGGAATATTGTTGGCTATCGGCAACAGGAAGTATGCCAGACCAAGCGGGTTATGCTGGAAGAAGAAGTGACGAAGATCACAGGCTACCGCTTGCAAGTTGAAGCAGATGGCCGAATTTTGAGCCTTGAAGATCCAAATCCGGCTAATGTTGGTGACAGGGTCGAGATCAGAAAACAGGTTAACTATTCGCTGAAATAAAAAGCTGGCTACCGACTTATCGCCAAACAGCCCTTGCCACGGCAGGGTGGTGCTGTGTTTTTTAGATATATGCGCTCTGGCTGGATTTATCTGGCTGAATTTGTTACATCTATCACAAAACGTTTGACGCTCTGTTTCGCTGACCTGCTATTTGCCTGTATGGTGCAAGCAACCAGCAAAAAACAGCGCAATACAGCGGATCCACAGCATAGAGGGTTACATGTCTCAATCATCAGCGATTATGAACGGAAAACGCGGCCTTATCATGGGGGTTGCCAATGACAGGTCTATCGCATGGGGCATTGCTGCACAAGCCGCTGCCGCTGGGGCCGAATTGGCCTTTACCTATCAGGGGGATGCGTTAAAAAAGCGGGTTGGCCCTTTGGCTGAATCTGTTGGCAGTGATCTGGTCATGCCATGCGATGTTACAGATGAAGCCTCGGTCGATAGCGTATTTGAGACGCTAAACCAAAAATGGGGCAAGCTGGATTTTGTTCTTCATGCTATCGCCTATTCTGACAAAGAAGAGTTGAAGGGTGAGTATGTTGACACGAGCCGCGAGAATTTCACCCGCACGATGGATATCTCGGTATATTCCTTTACCAGCATTGCGCGGCGCGCCGCAGCGATGATGCCGGATGGGGGCTCGTTGCTGACCCTGACCTATTATGGCGCAGAACGGGTAATGCCACATTACAATGTTATGGGCGTTGCCAAAGCCGCTCTGGAGGCATCTGTGCGCTATCTGGCGGTGGATCTGGGTGGCCGCAATATCCGGGTCAATGGCTTGTCTGCTGGCCCGATGAAAACACTGGCGGCCTCTGGTATCGGGGATTTCAGATATATTCTGAAATGGAACGAATATAACTCGCCCCTCAAGCGCAATGTCACGCTGGATGATGTTGGCGGCTCCGGGCTGTATTTACTGTCTGATCTTTCTTCTGGTGTATCTGGCGAAACGCATCATGTGGATTGCGGGTATCATGTTGTTGGTATGAAGGCAGTTGATGCCCCGGATATTTCAGTAGTCTGATCCGATGGGCGATAATAGTTTCGGCACCTTGTTTTCTTTTACCAGCTTTGGGGAAAGCCATGGCAAGGCTATCGGCTGTATTGTCGATGGGGTACCGCCTGGCCTGACCCTGAGCGAGGCTGATATTCAACCCTATCTTGACCGGCGGCGGCCGGGCCAAAACCGGTTTGTCACCCAGCGCCGCGAGGCAGATGAGGTTGAAATCCTGTCTGGCGTATTTGAGGGCAGGACAACCGGCACGCCTGTTTCCCTGATCATTAAAAATACAGATCAGCGCTCAAAAGATTATGGGAATATCGCCAAACAATATCGGCCAGGCCATGCCGATTTTACCTATGATGCAAAATATGGGCACCGTGATTATCGGGGTGGCGGGCGTTCATCTGCCAGAGAGACAGCGGTCAGAGTGGCCGCAGGGGCGATTGCCGATCTCGCGCTGAAAAAGATTTTAGGTGAAACCTATCAGCTATATGGCTCGGTCGTACAAATCGGCCCCCATGAAATTGATACCGCAAAATTTGACCCAAAACAGATAGATCAGAACCCGTTTTTCTGTGGCGACAGAGACGCGGCAAAAAATTGGGAAGCCTATCTGGATGAGGTTCGCAAAAACGGCTCTTCAGCCGGGGCGGTTCTGGAAATTGTGGCTCGCGGCATACCGGCGGGTCTGGGCCAGCCAATTTATGGCAAGCTGGACGCTGAAATCGCCTCGGCGATGATGAGCATTAATGCGGTTAAGGGCGTTGAGATGGGCTCCGGCTTTGGCCTGTCTGCACTCCCCGGCCATTTGGCAGGTGATGAAATGCGGATCGGGGAAAATGGCGATCCGGTTTTCCTGTCCAATCATAATGGCGGCGTGCTGGGCGGTATTTCAACCGGTCAGGATATTGTTGCACGGGTTGCGATTAAACCAACTTCCTCTATTCTAACGCCCCGAAAATCCATCAATAGTGAGGGCGCTGAGACTGATGTGGTCACCAAAGGCCGCCATGATCCATGCGTAGGCATAAGAGGGGTTCCGGTTGCCGAGGCCATGCTGGCGATTGTCTTGCTGGACCAATTGATGCGCCATCACGGCCAAACGAGCCTGTTACCGCGCTAGGCCATTAGGTTTTTTCGGCACAAAACAGATATTCAATATTGCCATCTGCTCCTGTTATTGGTGAGGGGATAAGCCCCCGCTCCTGCCAGCCACATTGCTGGCATATAAACGCCCTTACCAGCGCAATAGCCGCCTGCCTGTCTTCTTCTTCTCGTACCACCCCACCCTTGCCAAGGGCGGCGCGGCCTGCTTCAAATTGGGGTTTAATCAGGGTCACCAACCTGCCGCCAGTGCGCACCAGATCCAATGCCGGGGCCAGCGCCTTGGTAACCGAAATAAAAGAGAGATCGCATACCACCAAATCAATCTGTTGCGGGATAAGGGCTGTGTCCAGATCCCGTGCATGGGTTTTTTCCAGATTAGTCACCCGCTTATCGCGTGCCAGCTTTTCTGCCAATTGGCCATGCCCGACATCGACTGCATAAACATGCCCGGCGCCATAGCCCAGCAACACATCGGTAAACCCGCCTGTACTGGCGCCCACATCCACACATACACACCCGTTCAGGGGCGGCAATGCAAATGCCTCTAGCGCCGCTTCCAGCTTCAGCCCGCCGCGGCTGACCCAGCGGATCGTTGCCTCTTCTATTTCGAAATTACCCTTAAACGGCACCGTTTGCGAGGGTTTCACCAATAGCTGGCCATCCAGCATCACTGCTTTGTCACGGATAAGGGCGCGGGCTTTCTCGCGGCTAGGCACCAGCTTGCGCCGGACAAGCACCATATCGGCACGCCCCTTTTCAGAACCGGTCATCTAACATAAATCGGGCATATATCTGGCATACATCTGGCCCACTCTAAACACACATACTTTCGGCCCAATAATTTGGTCTATCTAGCTTACCGCATCCTCTGCTTGCTTTTGCGGCAGAACAAGACCGCGTGCCGTTGCACAGAGCTGTTCTACATCCAGACCGGATATCGCTAATTGCCGATCCCGCTCGGCATGATCAAGATAGCTATCTGGCAAGCTGGCGCATCTGATTTTCAACGCCCCATCCAGACAGCCTTCTGTAGCCAGATATTGCAGCACATGTGCAGAAAAACCGCCTGGACTGCTTTCCTCTACAATCAATAATGCTGAATGGTTTTCAGCAAGGAATTTAATACAATCCTTATCAAAAGGTTTGGCAAAACGCGCATCAACCAGCGTTACGCTCACCCCTTCTGCGTGCAACGTATCTGCAACCTTTTCACAAATCTGCAACATGGTTCCCAAAGACAGGATAGCGATATCACTACCCTGACGGATAGGCCGGGCCTTACCCACTTCCAGCACTTCTGCAGGCATATCAAGGCTGGCCCCGGTACCGGTCCCGCGCGGGTAGCGCAGGGCGCATGGCCCGGCATCATAAGCTGCCGCTGTGGTGGTCATATGTTTTAATTCTGCTTCATCTGCAGGGCACATAATCATCATATTTGGCAAGCATGACAGATAGGCCAGATCAAATACCCCGGCATGGGTAGCCCCATCCGCGCCAACCAGACCGGCCCTGTCTATGGCAAAGCGCACTGGCAGATTTTGAATTGCCACATCATGCACAAGCTGATCATATCCGCGTTGCAGAAAGGTAGAGTAAATCGCTGCAAAGGGTTTCATCCCCTCAGCAGCCAGTCCAGCAGCAAAGGTCACGGCATGTTGCTCGGCTATACCTACATCAAACACCTGAGATGGACAGGTTTTGGCCATTTTATCCAGACCTGTTCCAGAGGGCATCGCCGCGGTAATAGCCACAATATCGCGATCCTGTTTGGCAAGCGCCGTCAGCGTTTCTGCAAAAACTGAGGTATAGCTGGGCTTGTTACTGGCAGACTTTGAATGCTCGCCTGTGATGACATCAAATTTTGGAACGGCGTGATATTTTTCTGCTGATGGGCCAGAAAATGGATGGCCATGACCTTTTTCTGTCACCACATGCACCAGAACCGGCCCGCCAATCTGGCCATCCTTTAAATTTTTTAAAATTGGCAATAAATGGTTCAGATCATGCCCGTCAATCGGCCCAATATGAAAAAAGCCCAGCTCGTTAAACAGGCTATGCCCACTCACCAGCTCGCGCGCCAAATTCTTTGCCCGTTTGGCGGTGCGTTCAATTTCCGCAGGAAAGCGGCTGGCAACTTCCTTGACCAACCCGCGAATTGAATGGAAAGGCTGTGAGGAGATAAGCTCGGATAAATATGCCGACATCGCGCCAACTGGCGGGGCAATAGACATATCATTGTCATTCAGGATGACAATCAAATCACTTTCTGACGCCCCCGCATTATTCAGCCCTTCAAAGGCCATTCCAGCGCTCATCGCGCCATCGCCAATAACCGCAATTACCTTATTATGGCCGCCTTTAACATCTCTGGCAGTGGCCATGCCCAGCGCGGCTGAAACAGACGTAGAGGAATGTCCCGCCCCAAAGGGATCAAATTCAGATTCAGACCGTTTGGTGAAACCGGACAGGCCACCTTCCTGACGCAGACTTCGCATCTGCTCTCGCCGACCAGTTATAATTTTATGCGGGTAGGCCTGATGCCCAACATCCCAGATAAGGCGATCAGCGGGTGTATCAAAAACATAATGCAGGGCAATGGTTAATTCAACCACCCCTAGCCCGGCGCCCAGATGCCCGCCTGTTTGCGATACGGCGCGGATCATATCCTGGCGCACCTCATCTGCAAGTTGCGGCAATTGTGTCTCGCTTAACGCGCGCAACGCCTGAACTGATGTAATTTTATCCAGAAGCGGTGTTTGCGGCCCCGTCACTTCCCCCTCCTTATAAATACTCCCCAAAACCCAGCTTTTATTTCCGGCGCACGCTTAATCTATCGCCTTGCTGGTACGTTATTACACTCTATACGATGCGTTTAATGATTCCGGTTTATAACAAAATGTGCCAGCCCGCGTAACCCGTCACCTGCGGCGCCGTAACTCTCTAGGCTGTCACAGGCTTTTTCAATCAGATTATCGGCCTGTTTGCGCGCCTCTTCCAGCCCTAATAAATCAACAAAACTGGCCTTTCCCTGCTCGGCATCCCGGCCTGCTGGCTTGCCCATGACACTGGCATCACCCGCATAATCAAGAAGATCATCGGCAATCTGAAAGGCTAGCCCCAGATGGCTGGAAAACCTCTTAACATCGGCCAGCATCGCGTCATTACCGCCGCCAACAATCACCCCCATCATAGCCGAGGCCTTGATCAGCGCCCCTGTTTTCAATTCCTGCATGGTTTGTGTTTGGTGCACATCCGGGGTAGTTGTTTCCGCCAGCAAATCCAGCATTTGACCACCTGCCATACCGCTAGCACCAGACGCGGCTGCCAGAACCGATACCAGCTGTATCTGACGGCCCGGATCTGCTAACAGCCCGTCCTGTGATAGCACGCTAAAGGCTTGCGTCTGTAACGCATCCCCAGCCAGAATGGCCGTCGCTTCATCAAACGCTAGATGACAGCTGGGCTTGCCACGCCGCGTTGCAGCGTCATCCATCGCCGGCAGATCGTCATGCACCAGCGAATAGGCATGCAGCATTTCAACTGCACCTGCGACAGCCAAATGGGCAGATGGCGCTGACAGTTCATCAGAACCGCTGGCTAGTCGCGCCGCTGCCAGTACCAGGCTGGCGCGAACCCGCTTGCCGCCATTCATCGCCGAATAGCGCATCGCTGCCAGCAACGGAACGGCTGGAGAGGATTCAAGCGTATCAAAATAGCGATTAAGCCAGACTGATGTTTGCGCAGCATCCTCTTGTAAAAGTTGCGGAATAGTAACCATTAGCTAGAGGAGTCAAACGGCTTTGTCGTCACAGGTCCACCATCTTCTGGCAGCTTAATCTGTTCAACCTTCAGCCGCGCCTCTTCGAGGCGTGCCTGACAATGCCCTTTCAATGCCATGCCGCGGCTATAGGCATCAATCGCCTTATCCAGCGATACATCGCCGCGCTCTAGCTGGTCAACAATGGCTTCAAGCTGGCTTAGCGCCTCCTCAAAGCTTAGCGCCTCCATCCCGGCCTGCGGGGCAGTCTGTTCTGCTTTTTGTTCTTCTTCCATTACCAGCAATCGCTCCTTGCTGTTGATTTATTATGTTCTTCTTGCCTAGCGCTTTTCATTGATGGTTACGGCAATAGCCTTGACCATTTCAGCGATTCTCTTGCGCACTTTTGGCTTTTCTATTGAATAATAGGTACGCACCAACTCTAATGTCTCGCGGCGCGCCATCGGGTCACGAACCGATTCATCATCTATTGAATGTTCTGCCCCGCGGCTGATACGGCGCGGCGAGGACTGCATAACATCATCGCTCATATCATCAAAGAAATAGCTGATCGGCACATCTACAATCTGGGCAATATCCCAAAGGCGTGACGCGCTGATACGGTTAGCCCCGCGTTCATATTTTTGCACCTGCTGAAAGGTGATATTCAAAGACGCCCCAAGCTGCTCTTGTGACATACCCAGCAAGGTTCGGCGCAAACGCACCCGCTTGCCAACATGCATATCCACTGCGTTATTATTCGTTACTCTGAAATTCTTGTCGCCATTATCAGCCATCGTCTTTTCCTATATTTGCTCAGGCAAAGATAACACTAAAGGTTGCATAGCGTATAGGATGTTTTTGAGCAATAGTTTTTAAGATTTAACTAATATGGACAGTTTACCTATCCTTTTGGGTAGGAGATCAACTTTTTTGCAGCTGATTTGAAATAGCATCCAGGCCCCGTAACAAATGCGGTACAATGCTGGTTTCGAACGCAGAATGCCCGGCATTATCCATGATTTTCAGCTGTGCCTTCGAACCCCAGGCATCGGCCAGCTTTTTCGCCGAAAAAGGCGGGCAAATCACATCATAGCGTCCCTGAACGATATAGGCGGATAAATGGCTAATCTGATGCACATTCCCCAGCAGATAGTCCTTTGGCATAAAACAATCTGACAGAAAATAATGTGCCTCCAGCAATGCCAGCGTATAGGCAGAAGCCCCGCCATCGCGCAACACCGCCCGCAAGGTAGCACAGGAATTCTCATATGCTGCCCACTGATTGGCCGCCGCCATCGCGATAGATCGGCTAGGGCTGGTCAGGCGGCGATAATAGGCGGACAGAATATCGCTGCGTTCGGTAGGGCTGATATAGCCCGTAAAACGTTCATAGGCTTCTGGAAAAAATCGACCCATATCATACAGGAACCAGTTAATTTCTTCAGAACTGCCCAGAAAAATTCCCCGCAACACAAAACCAAGACAATTTTCAGGATAAGCAACCCCGTAGGCCAGCGCCAAAGTTGAACCCCAGGAGCCGCCAAACAAGATAAATTTATCGATGCCCAGCTTTATGCGAAGCGCTTCGATATCCTCTACTAAATCCTGGGTAGTATTTTGCTTCAAACTGGCATAGGGCTCGGAGCGCCCGCTGCCGCGTTGATCAAAAAGCACTGCCCGATATTTCTGCGGGTCGAACAGGCGGCGGTGGGTTGGCGCACAACCCGCCCCTGGCCCACCATGCACAAATAAAACAGGCACGCCCTCGCGACTACCACATTCCTCATAATAGATAGAATGGCCACCGCGTTTTAAAAAGCCGGTATTAAACGGGGTTACCGGCGCATAAAGATTTGTTTCTGCATCAAGAGCATGCAATGGTTCGGACCCTACTTTTTTAGTATGAAAAGCCTTGTTTACACCAAAACCCAGGTAACAGGCATTCGGCCCTAATCTAGGATAATTGTGGCAACAAATCCAGCGGCATATCTGTTTGGGCTTCCAGGCTAACCCGTAGCTTTTTCAATGCGCGATGCTCTAGCTGGCGTACCCTTTCTTTGCTGACACCAAGCGTACCGCCCAATTGCTCTAATGTGGCACCTTCATCATTCAGCCTGCGACGGAAGATAATCAGACGCTCTCGCGGGGTCAGCTCGTTCAGCGCTTCATGCAAGCGATCTGACAAGACTTTGGCATCATGCATGGAGGTGACCACCTCTTCGGGGTCGGGGCGCGTATCTGCCAGGAAATTCTGCGCCTCGCTATCGCTTTCTGTCGATACACTCATATTCAAAGAGGCATCTGGACCCGACAGGCGTTGTTCCATCAACACCACATCATTCACATTTACCCCGATGGTCTCGGCAATTTTTTGCCGCCCTTCAACAGATAATGGACCGCCATCTGCCTCGCCAATGCGCGCGCGCAGCCGCTTCAGGCGGAAAAATAATGCCTTGTGTGCGGCGGTAGTACCAGTACGCACAATCGACCAGTTCCGCAAAATATGATCCTGAATGGATGCGCGTATCCACCACGCAGCATAGGTTGAAAAGCGGAATCCCCGTTCTGGCTCAAACCGCCTTGCGGCCTGCATCAACCCGATATTCCCCTCCTGAATCAAATCCCCAAGGGACAGTCCATAATGTCTGTATTTAGACGCTGCGCTGACCACCAGACGGCCGTAGGCAAGCACCAGCTCATGCATGGCGCGGTGGTCATCATGATCCCGCCAGCGTGTTGCCAGTTCCAGCTCATGCTCACGCTCCAGCAAAGGTTTTTTCATTACCTTGCGGATAAAATGATTATCTGAATTGCGTGTTTCTGATTGATTGACCTGCGTCATGATATCTCTCCATACGATCTATACGGAGACCCAGACAGCTCAGATCAAAGAGATAGCCGACAAGGCCAAAGCATTTCAAATGGTGGAATGGTCAATAAAAAACGCGCCTGTAACAAGGCGCGCTTGCTTTGGTATTAGCGGTTGCTAGGCCGCGTCCATCAAATCTTCCAGACGATCCGCTGCGGTATCCTGATCGATATCTTCAATCGCCGCAAATTCACGCGCCAGTCGCTCAAGCGCGGCTTGATACATTTGACGCTCTGAGTAAGATTGCTCGGTATTTGGATCACGTTTTCGTAAATCACGCACAACCTCGGCGATATTCACCGGGTCTCCTGATTTGATTTTCGCTTCATATTCCTGTGCCCTGCGTGACCACATCGCCCGCTTTACCCGCGCCTTTGATTTCAGCGTGGTAATGGCATCATCCATATGCTTGCGTGATGACAGGGTACGCAAGCCAAGCGTCATGGCCTTTTCAAGCGGTACCCGCAAGGTCATTCTGTCCTGTTCAAAGCGAATCACAAGAAGCGTAACTTCTGCACCAGCGATTTTCTGATTTTCCGTGCCGTTGATTTTGCCAACACCATGGGTGGGATAAACGACGAAATCGCCGTCCTGATAGGTAAACGTTTGTTTTTTTGCCATATTTTCTCCACAAGACCGTGGATTACCTCCACTGCCTTGTTCCGATTTTTCAACGCATTTGAGTATCTGTTTATAAATAACAGTTTTGCGAAGTTTGAAGCGCCGCAAAGCCCATCTCCAGTCCCGATGATACCATAAAAACCAAAAAGTATCAAATTGCTGACCAGATGTGCGGGTTAGTTCCCTTCGCCGGGCGCTTCGGTGAAATAGGTTTTGAACTTGTCTGTTTTATCCTGCATGGCATCTGCATCGCCAAGCGGATCGCGGCGCTGGGTGATATTTGGCCATACTTCAGACAGGCGCTGGTTTAGCTCAAGCCACGCTTCGGCACCAGGCTCGGAATCTGGCAAGATGGCCTCTGGCGGACATTCTGGCTCGCAGACCCCGCAATCAATACATTCATCTGGATGTATCACCAGCATGTTTTCACCTTCATAAAAACAATCAACCGGACAGACTTCTACACAGTCCGTATATTTGCACATGATACATTTGTCATTGACGATATAGGTCATCTAAACGCTCGAAAAACAAAAATGGGAAGACGCTAAGGCCTTACTGTAATTCACCTGATCAGACAAGACCAAGATTTGATTTTGCGGTCTTTGCCGCCAGACCGGAATCAACATCCGATACAAATAGCAAGCCTGCCAGACGCCGCATCAGCTGCGCTTCGATATGATCCAGCGTGCCATCGGCAAGCACCACCATCCAGACCATTTCCATCACGCCCAGACGCTCTTCATAATCTGAGTTTTCGCGCAGACGGCGCAGCAGGCTATGCAATTCAACACGCGCTTCGCTTTTATCCACAGCGTCGGCCATAATTTGCCGGGCATTTTCCTCAGTCAATTCAAATTGCCGAATAATCGCCCCCAGAATTAAGCCTTCTTCCTCGTCACTTAAATGACCATCTGCCTGCGCGGCTTCGACCATTAATGCGGTAACCAGAGCGGCCAACTCATCTGTTTTCTTGGTCTCTGGCGTTGCCTTGCCTTCCTGTTTCAGCCATTCAGCTACAGTTTTAAACATTGCATATTATCCTATTTGGTTTTATGGTTTTGCCTATTTGATCTTGATAGAGGCAGGGGATTTGAAAATTCATCCCTAAACAAGGGTATCTTTTAGTTTTGTTGTTATGCGTCTGTCTTTTTTAGTTGGTCGACCTGCGCCCGGATTGCGACGTTCAAAATCTGCTGCGACCGCGGCCTTTTCTTTGCTTTTACTCATTTCTGGCGGGGCCAGATCGGTATAAAGGGTTGCCGCCTCTGTAGCAGGGCCACGGCGCGTGCCAAGGGCATCAATCTGAATTACTCTAATCTGGCTGGCTTGAGGAAAGGTTAATGTCTGGCCGATCTGGATCTTGCGATGCGGCTTGCCCATCACCTCTCCGTTCAGCCTTAGCTTGTTTGATGCGACCATCTTTGTTGCCGCACTTCTGGTTTTAAAAAACCGTGCATACCACAGCCATTTATCAATACGCAGACCACCATCAGCAGGAGGAGAGCTCATCACATGCCGCCTTATCGCTTCCCCTAACCTTTTTTCAGCGCGGCCAGCACCGCAAAAGGTGAATTGGGATCGGGCGCGCGTTCATTATTTTGCCGGCTTTGCCCGCGTGGCCGCGACGCTGCCGGTGGCTTGCCTCTGGAAGGTGCACGACCCGCCCCTTTGGCCGCGCCTTTATGGCTCCGTGCTTTTTCCGGGCGCGGCGATTTCATGCTTTTGCGTTTTTGCCTCTCGAAAATGGCAATGGCGGGCTTTTCCGGATCTTCAGAGGGCCGTTCAGAGACTTGCTTGCATCCCAGATCAGACAGGATGCGCCCCATCTCCTCACGCCCGACCCCGGCCAGCGATAGCATATCATCACTAATCTCAAACTGCCCTTCACGAGCCGCCGCCCGAACCAGCGCGGCAACACGCTCAATCATATCCACCCGCATGATGCGCGTGCCCAGACGGCAATATCCGGCTGCCAGCCAATAGCCATCTTCCGGCATCTCGCCATCTCCCTCGCCAAGGCTGAAAGAGACTCGCCCTTCTGGTGGGGCGCCGCAGACAGGAAAATTTTGGTGATACAAGCTATAAAGAACTATCCGCAAGGCAATAGGGGCAGGCTTTAGCATCGCTGGCAGAAATAGATTTTCAATGCCCATACGGATGCCCGCACGTGCCAAAAGCGGCTTGTCTGTCTCGCTCAGCTCTTTAATCTGGTCAGCCAGCAATCGGCGCGGCACCGTGCCCAGCCCTTCATATAGCTGATATAACAGGCCCTTTGCGGCACCGGATAGCGCCACTGGTTTTTGCGAGGCGGTATCTTGGGCGATATCTTGTAAAGGTGGCTCAGCGCTATCTTCTGATCCGGCTTCCGGGCCAGACGGCGCGCGCGCGCTATCCATAGTTTCAGGCATATCCTGACCAGCTGCAGGTTCAACAGCAAACAGCTTTTCCGGCCTGGTCAGCAGGACAAGCGGCTGCAATAATTCTACGACATGGTCGGTAATA
This sequence comes from Puniceispirillaceae bacterium (SeqCode), assembly GCA_049615365.1. Taxonomy (GTDB): domain Bacteria; phylum Pseudomonadota; class Alphaproteobacteria; order Puniceispirillales; family Puniceispirillaceae; genus JADHLI01. Next base: position 5,684 of record JBMZFK010000015.1, on the reverse strand, counting down.
AACTGGTTTAGCCTGTCCTGAATACGGGCTTTTTGATCATGCGAGAGCAGGTCACTATCGCCAACCTCGACACGCGGGGCATACAGGCAGTCCGATTTGACCAGCCTGGCAATAATCGCCTCGCGCCAGAAAATCTGCCCGCGCCTATCCAGCTTAAAGGCCGGGTCAGCGGAAATCGTAAGCGCCCCTACCCGGCGTTCAATTTCATCTGGCAGCCCTTTACGGGCAGCGGCCAGAATAACCGCCTTTTCTTCACTTTCTGCGAGTGAGGGAACAAAGCTAAACCCATGCAGGCTGCCGACTTCCTCACCTTCTACAAGGACGCTGCCGTCCAACCTTACTGATGCCAACAATGTTGCAGATTCCTTTAATCTTCGTGACAAATGCGCGGCCCGCCTATCAACAAATCTTTGTGTCAGGCGGGTATGTAATTCATCTGATAGCCTATCTTCTATCGCTCTGGCAAGTTCTGGCCAGCCTTCTGTGCTATCTGTCCAGCCGGTTTTATGGGTAATATAGGTCCAGGTGCGAATATGGGCGATGCGGGTCATCAGCGTATCAATATCCCCATCCAGCCTGTCCAGATGCTGTAGCTGGCTGGCTACCCAGTCTTTTTTCAGCTGCCCATCACGTGCCAATTCGGTAAAGATGCGGGTTAGCATCACCACATGGCTATCTGTCATGGATTGCCGAAAATCCGGTATTTGCACCACATCCCATAATAGCCGCAAGCGTCCAGGATTATCGGCCAGCGCGCGCACTGCCTGCATATCGGCCAGCGCCGCCAGCGTTAAGTGATCATCTCCATCTGCCTTTTTCATCATTACCGGATGCGGCGGGGCAGCTTCCAGCGACTGCAACAACCCGTCCAGCGTCTTGAAATTCAAGGTGCGGTTACGCCAATACAGGCCGCGCACCGGGGCAAAACGATGCCCTTCTACCGCATCTATCAGCTCTTGTTCAAACGCGCGGCAGCCTTCGGTGGTGCCAAATGTCCCATCGGTGGTATGGCGACCGGCGCGTCCGGCGATCTGGGCAATTTCAGCCGGCATCAAATGGCGCACAGACCGCCCGTCAAATTTAATATCATCGGCCAGCGCCACATGGCCGATATCCATATTCAGCCCCATGCCGATAGCATCGGTGGCGATCATAAAATCCACATCGCCATTTTGAAACAGCTCTACCTGGGCGTTACGGGTACGCGGCGACAGCGCCCCCATCACCACCGCTGTGCCGCCACGTTGCCGGCGCACCAATTCTGCCAGCCGGTAAACCTCGGCAGCTGAAAACGCGACCAGAGCCGAGCGACGCGGCAGGCGGCTAGCCTTTTTATGCCCGGCATAGGACAGGCGCGAAAGCCGCTCGCGATAGATAAATTCGGCATCCGGAAATAGCTGTTGCAAGATAGGGCGCATGGTATCTGCCCCCAGAAACAGGGTTTCATGGCGCCCGCGCGCATGCAGCAGCCGATCGGTAAAAACATGGCCGCGCTCTTTATCGCCGCAAAGCTGAATCTCATCCACGATCAGGCAATCCACATCATGGCTTATCGGCATCGCCTCTACCGTACAGCAAAAATAATTTGCATGCGCAGGGATAATCTTTTCCTCACCCGTGATTAACGCCACCCTGGAAGCGCCCAGCCTGGCTACCATCTTGTCGTAATTTTCCCGCGCCAACAGCCGCAGGGGAAACCCCGCCATGCCAGAGCTATAGGCCATCATCCGGTCTACCGCATAATAGGTTTTGCCAGTGTTGGTTGGCCCCAGAACGAATTTCACTTGCGGGTCAGAAACAGCCATGATCGGTATAAGAGCCAGATGATAAAATTGTGAACACGATCCACTGCCTATCAGATGTAGCAAAGCCGCCCGCCCCTGTCACGCAGGCATTTGCCCGCCAGCTTATAGCCCCCGGCCCAGAGCATGAATTTTTTCAGCTATTTCCGCCTTCAGCTTTTGCCGCTTTACCGATTTTTAAGATTCTTTTGATAGCATGGCTATCTGGTGAAACTGGAACACATGCAGATGATTCCGGCTACATTCTGTCAGCTGTCGCAGGATATACAGACAAATTCATTGATGAATATTTGCGGGTCAATGCGTCAGCATGTTAGAAAAAAAGCAGGGCCGAAGCCCTGCTTTATCGCTCTCCCCCGTTGGAGACTGTTTTTCCCTTTAAAAATGCACCGAATTGGTAGCCGGGTTCTTGGCTACAGGCGGCGAGAATTTGGTCAAATCAATACCCACCACCGCTTGTTTATATTCCTCTGCTGTCGGGGTGCGCCCCAAAATAGCCGATAGCACCACCACCGGGGTAGAGGCCAGCAGGGACTCGCCCTTTTTATCCTCGGCATCCTCGACCACCCGGCCTTTGAACAGGCGGGTAGAGGTAGCCATTACCGTATCGCCCCTGGCGGCTTTTTCCTGATTACCCATGCACAGATTACAGCCTGGGCGTTCCAGATACAGGATATTTTCATATTCGGTACGCGAGGCCTGTTTCGGGGCATCATCATCAAATTCAAAGCCCGAATATTTCTGCAAGATAGACCAGTCGCCCTCTGCCTTTAGCTCGTCAATAATATTATAGGTAGGGGCGGCCACCACCAGCGGGGCTTTGAACTCTACCTTATTGGTGCTGGCCTCGAGGTTACGCAGCATTTGCGCCACGATTTTCACATCGCCCTTATGCACCATGCAGGATCCCACAAAGCCCAAATCCACCTTTTTCTCGCCGCCATAATAGGAAACAGGGCGAATAGTATCATGGGTATAGCGCTTGGAAATATCGGCATTATTGACATCCGGATCGGCTATCATCGGCTCGTCAATCAGGTCCAGATCGACCACCACTTCGGCGGCATATTTAGCCGTGGCATCGGGGGCCAGAGCCGGCCTTTCGCCAGACTTAATCTGGGCAATCCGGTTATTGGCGATATCTATCAGACCTTGCAACATGCCAGTGTCATTTTCCATGCCCTTATCGATCATCACCTGAATCCGGTCACGGGCAATTTCCAGCGAGCTGATCAGGGTGAAATCTTCTGAAATACAGATAGAGGCTTTTGCCTTCATCTCGGCTGTCCAGTCGGTAAAGGTAAAGGCCTGATCCGCCAGCAGCGTGCCGATATGTACCTCTATCACCCGCCCCTGAAAGACATTATCGCCAAATTGCTGCAGCATCTGTGCTTGCGTGGCATGAACCACATCACGGAAATCCATATGCGGGGCCATGCTGCCCTTGAACACCACCTTGACCGATTCCGGGATAGGCATGCTTGCCTCACCTGTAGCCAGGGCCAGCGCAACGGTGCCAGAATCCGCACCAAAGGCAACCCCCTTTGACATTCTGGTATGCGAATCCCCGCCAATAATAATCGACCAGTCATCCACCGTGATATCATTCAGAACCTTGTGAATAACATCGGTCATGGCGTGATATTCATCTTTTGGATCGCGCGCTGTAATCAGCCCGAATTTATGCATAAATTTCATCAGGCGCGGGGTGTTTTCCTGGGCTTTGAAATCCCACACAGAGGCGGTATGACAGCCAGATTGATAGGCCCCGTCAATGGTTGGCGAGATAACCGTAGCTGCCATCGCTTCCAGCTCTTGTGCGGTCATCAGGCCAGTCGTATCTTGCGAGCCGACAATATTTACCCGTACCCGCGCATCTGAGCCAGCATGCATGACGATATCGCCATCTACGCCAGCGGCATTGGCATTAAAGATTTTTTCAACCGCGGTCAGGCCCTGCCCCTCATGCGAGACAATTTTGGCAGGGGCGAAAACCGGCAGCGGGGATACGCCCAATGTTTCTGCAGCAAAGCTCTGCAGTTTTTTGCCAAACACAATGCCATAGGAACCGCCAGCTTTGATAAATTCCAGCTTTTGCGGAGAAAAAGACGCGCCCAAATCGACCAGCTCTTCGCCTTCATCATCGCTGAACAGCTTTTGCTTTTTTGTATCAATGGTCAGCACCGTGCCGGTATCTACAGAATATTTCTGCTCCAGTACCAGGTTGCCATCATTGTTCACAATCGGCTCCCCCTTATCATCCAGCTTTTTCACCCAGTTTTTCAGGTCAATACCAATACCGCCTGTCACCCCGACAGTGGTCTGGAAAATTGGTGAAATACCATTTGTTCCGGCAACAATAGGGGCGATATTCACAAACGGGATATAGGGGCTGGCTTGCTTGCCTGTCCATAGCGCCACATTATTCACACCCGACATACGCGATGAGCCTACCCCCATCGTGCCTTTTTCAGCTATCAGCATCACCTGCTTGTCTGGATGCTGCAATTTCAGCGCTTCAATCTCTTTCTGGGCCTGTTCTGAAATCATACATTTGCCATGCAATTCCCGGTCAGAACGGGAATGCGCCTGATTACCGGGCGACAGCAAGTCTGTAGAGATATCCCCTTCGGCGGCGATATAGGTAACCACTTTAATTTTTTCATCTATATCTGGCAGTTTGGTGAAAAATTCAGCCGCGGCATAGCTTTTCAAAATCTCGCCAGCCAGCGCATGACCGTTTTTATGGGCGTCTGCCAGACGGGTAGTATCTGCTTCATATAAAAAGACCTGGCTTTTCAGCACATCTGCAGCGGCACGCGCCTTATCGCCTTCGCTTTCCAGCGCGATATCCAGCAATACCGAAATGGACGGCCCCCCCTTCATATGCGAGAGCTGTTCGAACGCAAATCCCGGCGTGATCTCGGCGACCTCGACCTTGCCTAGAATGATATCTTTCAGAAATTCTGCCTTAACCCCTGCGGCGCTGGTGGTACCAGGCAGGGTGTTATAGATAAAAAAATCCAGACAGGCAGCTCTATGCGCACTGCTGTTATCGGTGATATTCTGAATACATTCAGCAACCATCGCGCCATCATCAATTGGCTTTGGCTTTAGGCCCTGTTTTTTGCGATTTTCAATTTCAGCAAAATAATCAGCAAGTAACGTCAATTCTTCCCCCATAAGATAGCATCTTTCCTGTGCTTTTGCACTCGCCTCCCCCGTGCATTTGCATCAGGACGGGACATGCCAAAGCCAACAGACATATCAAAACACGAAATGTTGAAAATGGCCGCAAGAGGAGCGCCTGCATACGGTCCCCCGCACCATAACAAAATAATTGCAAATTTTCCAGTCCCGGAGCAGGCATGTTTTTTATCTGATGACATGTTCTGCTGTCCAGCTATCACCCCATCACGCAAAAAAACTAGACCCGCTTTGCTTTGCCCCTTACATAATAGGGCATGACGATAACAATAACATCGCTGGCCCTGCAGCGCGGTACCAGATGGCTGTATGAAGATATCAATCTGCAGATAAAGGCAGGGGAAGTGATTGTGCTGCGCGGGGCAAATGGCAGCGGAAAATCCAGCCTGTTGCGAGCTATTGCCGGTTTTCTGCCTCTAGCCGAGGGGAAGATTTTATATCAGGAGAGCCCGTTGAGATTGCAAGCAGAAGACTGTCCAATCCGGACAAGCTGGTATGGCCAGAGCGACGGGTTAAGCGGCGCGTTTACCGCACGCCAGAATTTGGCAGTCATGGCCGGGATAAATGGCGCGGCAGCCGACATATCTGCATTGCTGGCGAAAGATGTATTCGGCCTATCTGACTTTCTGGATATTGAAACGCGGTTTTTATCTACTGGCCAGCGTCAAAGGCTGG
>JBMZFK010000014.1:3525-26671 GCA_049615365.1 Puniceispirillaceae bacterium (SeqCode) | reverse complement strand
CGTTAGCAGCCGATATTACCTTATTTTCATCTATTGGCAAGTTTTTGTTAACTTTTTCAAAAGAAGGCCTCTACCGACAACCTGAAACCTATACGCCTAAAAGAGCTAGGCAGATTAAAAAAGCTTGTCTAAATTAGGTCTTTAGATAGGTTAAATTCACTCATCAGGATGAGAGGGAACCCATGCTTGAAGATACTGTACTTGTTGGTGGAATTGCGTTTTTGGCTCTTGCGGGGCTGGCATGGCTAGCGATGGAAAAAATCACAAATTCTGAATTGAGCGCGCGCACAAAAAGGCTGCTTATTTATGTTTTGATAGCTCTTTTAGGGCTGCTAGCGGTTTCCGTTTTCAGCTGGCATAGCGAAAATTGGAAAGAAAAAAATATGAAATCGACGATGATTGAGCGTCTATTTTCATCAAATATCGCCTGATCTGCCCCCATTATCTCAACACAAAAGGTCAAAACAGGCAGAATCGCGTGTCACCTTCCTAAATGGGGCCGGAATTTCATAGTGGCCAGTATCTCGATAGGGGCCAGATCAGGCATAATAGCTAGAAATCTGTACCCTTTGCAGAAAGGTTCAGTATGTCTGTGATATCTGTTTCGCTCAGGCCATAGATTTCTGCAGCCTGCTCTGCAGTGATGTAGCCATAGGCAAGGTCACGGCGCACCGAATCACGATCGCGCTGTTCTGGCGGCCCATATCCGGCCCCGCCCGGAAAACCCATCTGTACCCTATGGCCATGCGATACAAATTGTTTGCCTTTTCCGCGCATGGCGGTGCCATCTTCCAGGGCAATGGTGGTTGGCGCGCCAGCCCCCCCGCCATGCCGGCCCCGGGCCGGATGGGTGAGGCGATCAAACATCGCTTGCAAGAAAAATTCATGCCCCTCAGCCACCCCGACATCCATATATTGGCCAAGACCGCCACGATAACGCCCCGCCCCGCCTGAACCTGCACGCAATTCCTTGCGCCAGATGATCACCGGCCCCACCTGTTCGGTGGCCTCTACCGGCATGGTCATTACCCCGGATGGAAAGGCGGTCGCGTTTAGCCCGTCCAGCGCGGGGCGCGCACCAGACCCGCCAGAATTGAATATCAGCACTTCCGCCTGCCTGGCATCAGCAGGGGCAGGCGCATCCCGTCTTGGGCGCACTTGCAACTGGAAATTACATAAACATCCTGCACCTTCTGCTGGCACCCTGTTTGGTAACAGCTTGTCCAGCGCATCAAAAATCGTATCTGGCACCATATGGCCGATAATATGGCGCAACGCCACAGGCGCAGGGTGCAGCGCATGGACAATTGTATTTTCAGGGGCGGCAATCTCGAACGGGGCCAGCGAGGCCGCATTATTTGGTATTTCCGGGGCAATCGCACATTTCAGGGCATAGCACGCATAGGCCTTGGTATAAACCAACGGTACATTTATCCCTTTTTTATCGATCCCGGAGGTACCCGCCCAATCGCTAAGGATACGATCTTTTTCAATCGTCAGCCGCACTTTCAGGTCAATTGGCTGATCATAGCCATCAATCCGCATGGCCCCTTCGGCACTTCCAGGCGTCAGAGCATTAATACATTCCAAAGTTGCCTGTCTGGAATTGGTCAGAATAAATTCAGATATGCCCGCTAAATCTGTCAGGCTAAATTCTGTCATCATATCGCTGAGGCGGCGATCCCCAACCAGATTACAGGTTACCAGCGCATAAATATCCCCGATCAGCTGGTCAGGTTCCCGCACATTACCGCGAATTAAATGAACCAGCGTGTTATCAACCTCGCCCTTATCGGCAAATTTCATGATCGGTAAATATAGCCCTTCTTCATAGACCGAATTGCCATCTGCCCCGAAACCGCGCCCGCCAATATCTGTTACATGGGCGGTACAGGCAAAAAATCCGACTAGCTGGCCATCATAAAAAGAAGGGGTAACGATGGTAATATCATGCAGATGGCCCGTACCTTCCCACGGATCATTGGTGATATACACATCGCCTTCAAACATATTTTGCCGGCCAATATGGCGGATGAAATGCGGCACCGCATCGGCCATGGCATTCACATGGCCAGGGGTGCCGGTGACCGCCTGTGCCAGCATCTCGCCCTTATCATTATAGACCCCGGCAGACAGATCGCCAGCTTCACGCACAGAGGTTGAAAAGGCCGTACGCACCAGCGCTTGTGCCTGTTCCTCGACAACCGAGATCAGACGGTTCCACATAACCTGACAGGCAACTTCTGATAGTTTCATTTCTTTCCTCAAGGCGGTTACCTCACCTTCCCTTTTTTTAAAATATCCTCAGCTAGTGGCAGAGGGGGTTGGCACGCCCTGCCCCTTTATCCGAACATCAATCGCCCCATCTGCCGCCGCAACGGCCCGGCGGCTGGCGGGCAGAACAATGGTGGTTTCATCTTCTACAATCAATGCCGGCCCCTCAATGCCCATGCCAACTGCCAGCTGATCACGGGCGACGATTTGGGCGTTAACCGCCTGTCCAGATGCAGGGTCAAAACATGGGCGGCTATTATGTGTTGGCGCTGCAGATACCGCCTCTATCGGAGCTAAAATATCTGGCGGGGTCGAGGGGGTGAAGGCATTTACCGACCACACTGTGATCTCGGCTTCCATCCCTTGCACAATCCGGCCAAACAGCCGCGCATAATCTGCTTCAAAGCGTTTTAAAAACGCGGCCGGATCCGGGTTTTCTGCATCGCTGGCGGTTAGAGGTACCGGGATTTCCCACCCTTGCCCCGCATAGCGCATATAGACCTTATATTCCAGGTCAATAGAGGCTTGCGGGTCACAAGAGCGAACAAATTCAGCAGCCTCTGACTGCATATCTGTAAAGAGCGCTCTGACCTGTTCTGTATCAAACGCCTGAATAGGCATGAACACCGAACGATTTGCCTCAAAGCTGAACGGGGCGCATAAAAATCCGATAGCTGAGCCCACCCCTGCACCGGCCGGGATAAGGCACCGCGCTATCCCCAATTTCTCGCACAGGCGCGCCGCATGAAGCGGGGCGGCCCCGCCAAAGGCGATCATCGTATATTCCGATAAATCCTCACCATTTTCGATAGCATGTACCCGGGCAGCATTGGCCATATTCTCGTCAACCACCTCGGCCAAACCCCAGGCAGCTTCTGTCGCGTTCATATCAAGTATCTGGCCAATATGCGCCTCTAGCGCCTCTACAGATTTCTGCGGCTTTAGCTGAATAGACCCGCCTGCAAAATTATCCGGATCCAGCTTGCCCATAATAAGATCGGCATCGCTTACCGCAGGCCGTGTGCCGCCGCGCCCATAACAGGCCGGGCCTGGCTCTGAGCCTGCACTTTCTGGCCCAACACGGATTTGGCGCAGATTATCCACATGCGCCAGCGAGCCACCCCCTGCCCCAATTTCCACCATATCAATGACCGGTATCGAAATAGGCATGCCAGAGCCTTTTTTGAATCGATAGCTCCGCGCTACTTCAAAAATCCGTGCGGTTTTCGGGGTTCGCCCCTGAACCAGGCAAATTTTTGCCGTTGTGCCGCCCATATCAAAAGACAGCACCTTGTCCAGCTGGTGACGGGCGGCGATTTCACTGGCAAATATTGCCCCGCCAGCAGGGCCAGATTCGACCAGCCTTACCGGAAAGGCTGCGGCGCTTTCCAGCGATATAATACCGCCTCCTGAATGCATCAAAAATACCGGACAGGTGGCACCTGCTGCTTCCAGACGGCCTTTTAATCTATCCAGATACGCTTTCATCAGGGGCTGGATATAGGCATTTGCGATGGTCGTGTTAAAGCGTTCATATTCGCGCATTTGCGGCGAGACGCGGCTGGATAGCGAGATTAACAGTGATGGCAGGCGACAGCGTAAAATTTCTGCTATTTGCTGTTCATGCGCATCATTTACATAGGAATGTAACAGGCCAATCGCAACGCTTTCATAACCTGCGCTCGCTAGCGTGTCTGCCAGCCCCTCCACCGCCGCCACATCCAGATCTATCAACACCTCACCATTTGCCGCCATACGTTCTTCAACAACATAACGGCGGTTACGCGGCAATAGCGGATCTGGCAATTTCAGATTCAGATCATATTGCTCAAACCGGCTTTCGGTGCGCATTTCAATGACATCCCGAAACCCCTTTGTGGTGATAAAGGCGGTTTTGGCGCCGCGCCGTTCAATCAGCGCATTGGTGGCCAGCGTCGTGCCATGAATGATTTGCTCAATGGCCTCTGGCTGGATAGCGGCTTTTGCGCAAACCTTGCGCATGCTTTCCAATATCGCTTCTTCCGGGGCGTGATAGGTGGTTAATACTTTGGTAGAATAATGAGTGCCCGCTACATCGAGAACCGCATCGGTAAACGTGCCGCCAATATCCACACCCAGCCTTATTGCATTATGCATCATAGCCGTCTTATGCCTATTCCTGTTCGTCGCTATCGCTGGTTATTTGATGGACCTCGATCACATTACCATCCGGATCATAAAAGAAAATCTGATGCCAGCCAGCTACCGCCCTGTCGCCCCAATCTGAATAGGGCACGCCCAACTTATCCAGATGTGCCATAAAACCCTGCAAATCATCTGTTCGATAGGCAATATGTCCATTTGAAACTGGATTAACAATTTGACCCGTGCGAAATCCGGCATGAATATCTTTTGCTGCCAAATGCATTTGAATATGCCCGTCACTGACAAAGGCTACATCCCCTGCATAGCCCTTTTTCTTTTCCAGAACCGGCAACCCTTGTGTTTCTGTATCCAGACCGATCACCTCGCGGTAAAATTGATCCATTTCCGCAACCTTCTGGGTAGATAAATTGATATGATGTAGCGTTAATTTCATCTTGGATACCAAACCTCTATTATTAATATGCGCCACAAGCGCATCAATTATACAACACTAGCAGTCTAAAAATTTCTGACTAGCCTGTATCTTTTAAGAGTTTTTTTGAATGTTATTTTTCTTGCCCCACCCTATAGCGGAACCTAAGCTTGACAGGGCAGAACAAGAATAAGGGGTCCGGATATGATGATGACCGCAGATGCATTGCAAAATTTTATGCAGGACACCTTTCCTCAGGTTGCGCAGGATTTCAAAATAAATGATGCAGAAGATTGTTTATGGATAGAAATGATGATTAATAGCTCGCATCTGCGCCCTGGCGGTACTATTTCCGGCCCTTCTATGTTTTGTCTGGCAGATGTGACCTTTTATCTGGCTATTTTGCGTGAAATTGGCCCTCAGGCGCTGAGCGTGACCACCAACGCAACCATTAACTTTATGCGAAAGCCGGCAGCAGATAATCTGATGGCCTGTCCGCGCCTGTTAAAAATTGGACGTAGTCTGGTGGTGGGCGATGTACTTATCTATAGTAAAGGCGATATCGCTAGAGCCAAACCTGTTGCCCAGGCCGCGATGACCTATTCCATACCGCCAAAAACCTATGCATAAAAGAGAGCCTTATGCCAAATAATCCGCAGCCCACCTCCAGACCAGATGCCAAAACCGCTATCATTACCGGCGGTGCCAGAGGGATCGGGCTAGCCACTGCCCATCTGATGCATGAAGATGGCTGGAATATTGTTCTGGTCGATTGGGATGAAATAGAACTGCAGGATAGCGCAAAGGCCTTTACACATGGATTGCCCCTGATATGCGATATTTCCAATCCTGAACAGGTAGAACAGATGGTTGCCCGGGCGACCGCCTGGTCAGGGCGAATTGACGCGCTGATCAATAATGCTGGCGTCGCTGATTTCGGGCCTATTGAAGAAACCGATTTTGAGCGCTGGCGCGCCGTGATGGCAACCAATCTGGATGGCGTGTTTCTGGCCAGCCAGGCCGCGACCCCAGCATTGAAAAAAACCCGCGGGGCGATCGTCAATATTGCCTCTATTTCTGGTTTGCGTGCCTCTACCCTTCGGGTGGCCTATGGCACCTCCAAAGCCGGGGTAATGCAATTGACCCAGCAACAAGCAGTGGAGCTTGGTGAGTATGGTATCCGGGCTAATTGTATTGCCCCGGGGCCGGTGCGCACCAAGCTGGCTATGGCTGTGCATACACAGGAAATAATAGATGCCTATCATGATGCCATTCCGCTAAATCGCTATGGGCAGGAGCGCGAAATCGCAGAAGCGATTTACTTTTTGGCCTCAGAGCGTGCAAGCTATATAACTGGCCAAATTCTGGCCGCAGATGGCGGGTTTGAAGCTACCGGTGTTGGCCTGCCTGCCTTGCGGGGGTAGGAAAAAACTGACGCGCCCTGATTTAGCTGGTGCTATTGGATAGGTGACCGGCAGACTGCGATAGGGGAAAAGGAAAAAAGGACACTATGCTTAAGACAGTCAATCTGCCACAATATTATCTGGCGTAATGATAATGATGATATGAAACCAGCTTCCTTTTTCGCCGCGCCCCAGATACAGGCTGTTATCTGGATGTTTTTTTGCTGCTTTTGTTTGACAATGATTGCTGCGCTTGGCCGATTTGCAGCCCATGCCGGAATGCATCCGGCACAAACTGTCTTTTTGCGGCTCCTATTTGCGTTGATTCTTATTTTGCCATTCGCTTTACGCGCCCGCCTAACCTTTGGCAAAACACAGCAACTAAAGACTCATATGCTGCGCTCGGCTGTGGGTATATGTGCGATGTGGGTCTGGTTTTTAAGCATTTCAATAGTGCCAATTACAGACCAGACTGCACTTAGCTTTCTGGCACCTATTTTCACCACTTTAGGCGCGATACTTTTTTTGAAAGAAATTGTACGAATTCGTAGGTGGCTGGCTATCATTATTGGTTTGTCTGGGGCGATTGTGATTGTCAGGCCTGGCTTTGCTGAGCTAAGCGTCGGACATTTATACGCGGTAGGCTCAGCGATGATGATGGGCATGTCGATGCTGCTGATAAAACATTTAACTGCCAAAGACAGCCCGTTGATGATTGTCTTTTTCTCGCATATCTTTATGACCCTGCTGGCCTTTGTGCCGGCGATGCTGGTCTGGTCACATTTTCCGCCAGAGCTGTACCTTTATCTGATGGGGTTTGCACCTTTTGCCTTTTTTGGGCATTTTGCATTGGCAAAGGCCTATTCTCTTGCTGATGCCTCTTTTGTCGCAGCTCTGGATTATGCCCGCCTGCCTTTTGCTGCGCTTATTGGCTGGCTGATGTTTGCAGAATTTAGTGATATCTGGACATGGATAGGGGCAAGTATTATTTTCGCCTCAGCTTTTTATATTGTTCGGCGCGAGGTACAATTGGCCCGCTCTCAAGGCACTGGTGCAACAGGAAAGTAAGTTTATGGCAAATTTAGTAGCAGATATTGGCGGCACCAATGCCCGGTTTGGCCTGTGGGACACAGATAGCGCGCTTCAGGAAAACAGAGCCCGCCTAAGCAGCGTAAATTATTTTCTTACAAGCGAATTTCCCTCTCTGGCGCAGGCGATAAAAGAATATTGCCAGCAACAAGCTCTGCAGCCACAACATCTGTCTCTTGCCGTTGCCGGGCCCGTGGAAAAAGACTGGGTACCGATGGGCAATAATAACTGGTCATTTTCCAAGGCCGACCTAAAAGACAGTCTTAGGCTGGATAGTTTGACCGTGATCAATGATTTTACCGCACAGGCGCTGTTGCCGCCATCACTTGGAGAGGACGAAAAACAGCCTATACGCAGCGGTACCCCCATCCCAGGAACGCCAATAGCTATTTTAGGGCCCGGCACTGGTTTGGGAATGTCGGCGCTGGCACCGTTACACCAGACTGGCGCGGATCAGACTGGCGAAGCTCAGACTGGCAAGGAACAAATAGCCTGGCGCCCACTGGAAACCGAGGGCGGTAATGTACCTTTTGCCCCGCGCAGCGCAGAAGAATTGGCGCTGATGGAGTTTGTTATGGGCGAGACAGGCCGTACGGTAAGTTTTGAAGATGTGTTAAGCGGACGCGGGCTGGAACGCGCCTATCGTTTTTGCAACTCATCAGCGCCAGCGTTATCCGCTGCGGATATCACTGCCCACGCCGAAACTAACACCGAAGCCAGACAGGCAATCATTCTGTTTTTGAACTGTCTGTCAAATTTTGTGCTTACCGCGGTAATGATGACAGGCGCTCGTCAGGGTGTGTATTTGTCTGGCGGGATTGTTCCGCGCCTATTGCCCTTTTTTGATGCCAGCGATTTTGGCGCCCGACTGGCAGAATATGGCATCTTTACCGATTATGTTTCCTCGGTGCCTATATGGCTTATTACCGCACAGGAACCCGGCCTGACAGGCGCCGGGCTAGCGCTCTCCAATCCCTATATCCAGCATCGAAAGCTGTAAGCAGAGCCAAAAAAACAGCGCCTGCGAAAAGGCGCTGTCTTTATCCCGATTTTTCAACTGGTATGCTCGCCAAACCCAATCTTACTTGATAGCAGTCTTAATTAGGCGATTTCAAAGCGATCCAGTTCCATCACCTTTGTCCATGCGGCAACAAAGTCTTTTACGAATTTTTCCTTGTTATCATCTTGTGCATAGACCTCGGCAATGGCGCGCAGGATAGAGTTTGAACCAAAGACCAGATCAACACGCGATGCGGTGCGCATAATCTTGCCGGTCTTTCTGTCCCGCCCTTCATAAATATCATTTCCAGCCGCCGTCCAGATCACATTCATATCCAGCAGATTGACAAAGAAATCATTGGTCAGGCTTCCTTCATTTTCGGTAAATACCCCATGCTTGGTGCCGCCATAATTTGCACCCAGAACCCGCAGACCACCAACAAGGGCTGTCATTTCAGGGCCAGTCAGGGTCAGCAGCTGGGCTTTATCCAGGAACAGCTCTTCTGCGCTTACACTAAAGGCTTGCTGCTGATAATTACGGAAACCATCGGCCATCGGCTCTAGCACAGCAAAAGAATCCACATCTGTCTGCTCTTGGGTGGCATCACCGCGACCGGCGGTAAACGGCACATCCACAGCAAATCCAGCAGCCTTGATACCTTGCTCTATGCCGACATTACCGGCCAGCACAATCATATCTGCCATGCTGACATCCTTGCCAAAGGCACTGCGGATAGATTGTAGCACATCCAGAACCCGTGCCAGCTGATCAGGCTGGTTTACTTCCCAATCCTTTTGCGGGGCCAGACAGATACGCGCGCCATTGGCACCGCCACGCATATCCGAGCCACGATAGGTTGCCGCACTTGCCCATGCGGTTGTTACCATCTCGGAAATGGTCAGATCAGAAGCCGCAATATGCCCCTTTAGCGCGGCGATATCTGCCGCATTCGGAACATAGGCAGGGGCTTCGATAGGGTCTTGCCAGATCAGCTCTTCGGCTGGCACTTCCGGCCCTAAATACCGAACCAGCGGGCCCATATCACGGTGGGTCAGCTTGTACCATGCACGGGCGAACGCATCAGCGAATTCATCCGGATTTTCATGGAACCGGCGCGAGATTTTCTCATAGGCCGGATCCATACGCATCGCCATATCAGCCGTAGTCATCATGGTTGGCACACGGATAGAGGCATCTTCTGCATCAGGGGCCATATCTTCGGGCTTTTGGCCAACAGCCTGCCACTGCTGGGCGCCTGCCGGGCTTTTTGTCAATTCCCACTCATAGCCAAACAGCAAATCGAAATAGCCATTATCCCATTTGGTTGGATTGCTGGTCCATGCGCCCTCGATACCGCTGGTAATGGTATCGCGGCCCTTGCCTGAGGCATGGGCGCTGATCCATCCCAATCCCATCTGCTCAATCGGCGCCCCTTCAGGCTCGGCTCCTACCAGACCAGCGTCACCAGCCCCATGTGCCTTGCCAAAAGTATGGCCACCTGCCACCAGCGCGACCGTTTCTTCGTCATTCATTGCCATACGGGCAAAGGTTTCACGAATATCTACCGCACTTGCCAGCGGGTCTGGGTTGCCATCCGGGCCTTCAGGATTAACGTAAATCAGCCCCATCTGCACAGCGGCCAATGGGTTAGCCAATTCCCGCTCGCCGCGATAGCGCTTATTATCCAGCCATTCATTTTCATTACCCCAATAGATATCTTCTTCAGGGTGCCAGATATCCGGGCGACCACCGCCAAAACCAAAGGTCTTGCCGCCCATGGATTCAATCGCAACATTTCCGGCCAAAATCAGCAAATCTGCCCAGCTAATCTTGTTGCCATATTTCTGTTTGATCGGCCATAACAGACGACGTGCTTTATCCAGATTGCCATTATCTGGCCAGCTATTTAGCGGGGCAAAACGCTGGGCGCCTGTACCGCCGCCGCCGCGGCCATCTGTTGTCCGATAGGTGCCGGCAGCGTGCCAGGCCATACGAATGAAAAACCCGCCATAATGGCCATAATCAGCTGGCCACC
This sequence comes from Puniceispirillaceae bacterium (SeqCode), assembly GCA_049615365.1. GTDB lineage: Bacteria > Pseudomonadota > Alphaproteobacteria > Puniceispirillales > Puniceispirillaceae > JADHLI01. The sequence continues at coordinate 16,313 of JBMZFK010000014.1, read as the reverse complement.
ATTCTTGTGAATCGGTCATCAGACCGGTTAAATCTTTTTTCAGCGCGGTGTAATCCAATGTTTTGAACGCCTCGCGATAATCAAAATCCGGATCCATCGGGTTAGAGCGCGCATCATGTTGACGCAGCACACTGACATCAAGCTGATTAGGCCACCAATCTTTATTTGTGGTGCCTTCAAGGTTCGCATGCATAAACGGACACTTGTTTTGGGTGTTCATAACCGTCTCCTCAGACAAATATGGTTGTTCACATCTGGATGTTCAAAAACCTAAAAGATACTGCCTTCAGGCAAATAACAAGATAGGGGCAAGAAAAATAGCTTTCGATAAATAGTTCCCAGTAAAAAAGTTACCAGTAAATTATCTCCCAGGAAATTATTTCCCAGAAAAATTTCAGCGTGAATTCGCCGTAACGCTACCTGCCTCTACCCTCCTCAAAGCCTACAACTGGCCTTGGGCAAGGTCAAGTAAATTAGAATGATTCTAAACTAGGAAAACAGCCTAGCGTTTGCGGCGCAAATGAACGCTTAGCTCTATGCTTTCTGCCTCAAACCCGTCTGGCAGTTCGGGCAAATCTGGCAAGGTAAAGTTGCCGGGATCAATATCCATCAGCTCGCCAGTTTCCACATCTACAAAATGGAAATGATCTCTTAAATTGGTATCATATAACACCGCATCGCCGACATGATGGACAGGTCGCAACAGCCCGGCCTCGGCGAATTGATGCAAACAATTATATATCGTTGCCAAAGCCATTGGCTGGCCAGCAGATAACAGCTCGTCTCGCAATTGCTCGGCACTGATATGGCGGGGCGGGCCCCCTAGCAAGAGGGTGGCTATGGCGATCCGTTGCCGGGTCGGGCGCAAGCCAGCGCCGCGTAAACTATCTGCAGGCTCAGCTGTGAGCATGTGTGAAGAGTTCGTACTAGCCATAGCCGAGTGTTGCCTTTGTTCTGTAAAAATGTCAAGCAAGCCCCTATATTGCCATAGTGATTCCTGTTATGAGGAAGGGATTATTTTGCCAGCTGGCTGGCAATAAAGACAGACCCGGGCGGTTAGGATATGCAGATGAACGAGATTACAGAATTCTTGAAAAACCGGCGTTCTGTTTTAATCAAAACCCTGGATAACGCGCCGATTGATGCGGCCGATATTCAGGAAATTATCGATTGCGGGTTGCGCGTGCCTGATCATGGGGTGCTTGGGCCCTGGCGGATAGTGGTTATCACACCGGAAACAGGCTCCTATCTGGGTCAGCATATTCTGGCACCTGAATTTCAGGCGATGCACCCAGAGGCAAGTGAGGTTATGCTGGAGTTTGAGCGCCAGCGCCTGTGCCGTACGGGTCTGGTTCTGGCGGTTATTTCTGCCCCGGTAGAGCATATTAAAATTCCGGCATGGGAAATGCATCTATCTGCAGGGGCTTTGTGCCAGAATTTGTTGCATGGGGCATTGGCCCTTGGATATGGCGCCCAATGGGTAACAGAATGGTATGCCAATAATGACCTGCTTTTGACAGAACTGGGCGGCAATCCGGCAACAGATAAATTTGCAGGCTTTATTTATGTTGGCCATAAACAAGAAGAACCCCAGCCGCGCAGACGTCCGGCAAAAAATGATATCCTTTCGGTTTATAATCCGCCAAAATAAACAGGCGGAGACGGGTTGAAGCGCAGCACATAAGGAAACCAGCAAGATGAGCATAAATTTATATCATCATGATCTGCCTGATGGGCTGGATTTAGGCCCGAAAATTGCCATCGATACAGAAACAATGGGGCTTAGCCTGCAACGCGACAGGCTATGTTTGGTTCAGCTCTCTTGCGGAGACAGGACAGCGCATCTGGTGCAAATCGCCGCAGACCGCCAGCCCTGCCCAAATTTGCAACGCATGCTGGCAGATAACCAAACAGAGAAATTATTCCATTTTGCCCGTTTTGATCTGGCGATGCTAAAACATCATGTCGGACCGGTAAATGGCCCGGTATTTTGCACCAAGATCGCCTCCAAGCTGTGCCGCACCTACACTGACAGGCATAGCCTGTCTGAATTGTGCCGCGAATTAATCGGAATAGAGATATCCAAACAGCAGCAATCCTCGGATTGGGGCGCTGCAGACTTAACCCCGGCACAACAAAAATATGCCGCAGGGGATGTGCTATATCTGCATCAGCTAAGAGACAAGCTGGAAGCCATGCTGATCCGAAGTGACCGGTTGGAAATGGCGCAAGCCTGCTTTGCCTTTTTAGCCACCCGCACCGATTTGGATATCGCCGGCTTTGATGCCCTAGATATTTTTCATCATTAAGGACTTATATCCAAATGCCGGAAACACCGCCGCCATCCTCGCAAAAACGATCAATCTTCACGCCGCAGGCCGAAGATCCGGCTCAAAATCAGCCTGTGGTGCCGGCGCGCCGCACTACATTGCCTGTATCGCTCAGCCTTATCTTGCTGGGGAGCGCTATTATTATTGGCGGGGTAATTGTTGGCTGGACCAGCTTTTTTCAGCAAACCGACAATATTCAAATCAGTCTGGAGAGCGTCAGCGCACAGCCTGCCGGCAATCTGGAAATGACAGGCGCACGTTATTCTGGCACCACTGAAAACGGGTTAAAATTTTCAATAAATGCCGAGCGCGCCGTGGAATCTGCTTCGCAAAAAGGGCTGGTCAGGCTGTTTGCACCTGATGGGTTTGTATCATCAGACAAGGATGGAAAGACTAACCTGTCCTCGAATGAAGCGCTTTATCATACAGCTGAACGCCGGCTGGATATGACCGGAAATGTCAGTATTTTTCAATCCAGACAGAACCTTACGCTGTCCAGTGAGGAAATGACCGCGCTATTTGGCAAGGGAGAGCTGCTAACAGAAAAGCCTGTCATCTTGCAGGGGCCGGATATTTTTCTTACCTCGCAGGGTATGCACGCCACTGAAAATGGCGATGTGATCCTGTTTACTGGAAAATCACGCATTGAGCTAAAGCAAAATTAAAAAGACAGGGACCTAAATGACCGATCCAACTCTATTATCATCACGCTCGGCACCGTTTGGAATGGCTAGAATAAACACAGCCGTCACGGCGCTGTTCGGGGCAATGCTTTTTTTTGCCATGTTGTTTCCGGCACAGGGCGCGGATATGATCGTCAATGCCGATACCAGCCTGGAATGGAACCAGAAAGAAGGGTTTTATCAGGCACGCGGCAACGCCCATGCCCATCAGGGTGAGCAGGAAATTTTCGCAGATGATCTAAAGGCTTTTTATGATGCCGCTTCTTCTGGTCGCGCAATTACCCAAATTCATGCAAATGGCAATGTCCGCTTTGCAGATGCCGCCCATACTGGGCGCGGCACCAGCCTTGTCTATCAAGCGGGCACCAGTGAGTACAAACTAACCGGGCCAAATGCCCGTATTGATGGCCCGGATGGAAATGCCCGTGCAGAAAAAGAAATTCATTTTCAACGCCAGCAAGGGCGGGTGCGCCTGCAGGTCGCGGCAGAAATTAAACTTGCAGATGGTCGGCATCTAAAAGGAGATGATTTGCAGCTTTATCTAAGCCCTGAAAATAACATTGAGCGAATAGAGGCATTTGGTGATGTTGTGGTTACCCAGGCCTCTGGCAGCAGCGCAACCGCAGATAAGCTGGACTATGACCGGGTAAGTAACAAAGCCATTTTACAGGGCAATGTTATGGTGAACGATGCTGGCAATCAGCTATCCGGGGATAAGGCCGAAATTGATTTTGAAACCGGCATTAGCAAAATATTATCCACCACTACAGGCGGGCGGGTATCAGGACGTTTTACAGGAACAAAACAATAGGTTATAACATAAATGACCGGACCATCCCAGACAGAGTTCTGCGGTCTTAACGCCAGTTTTACAAGATCAAGAAAGCAACAGCAGAACGCTGCACTAAATGGATAATACGCAAACAGACACCCCGGATCAGCTACGACTGGTTAGTGAAAATCGCGGACTACAGGCACGCGGTCTAGGTAAATATTTTGGCCAGAAGCGCGTTGTTCGCAATATTTCCATTGGTGTTCGGCGCGGCGAAGCGGTAGGGCTGCTTGGCCCGAATGGTGCGGGTAAAACCACAACTTTTTACATGCTATCTGGTCTTATCCCCTGTGATGAAGGGGCTATTTTCATGGATGGTATGGATGTAACTGACACCCCCCTATTCCAGCGTGCGCGTATGGGGATTGGCTATCTGCCCCAGGAATCCAGTATTTTTCGCGGCCTGACGGTAGAAAAAAATATTCTTTCTGTTCTGGAAATTACAGAAAAAAGACTGGATATGCGCGATGCGATGCTGGAAGAGCTGATGGCGGAATTCGGCATTGGTCATCTGCGTAACACGCCTGCTGTAAATCTGTCTGGTGGGGAGCGTCGCCGTCTGGAAATCGCGCGTGCGCTGGCCGCGCGGCCAGCCTTTTTGCTGTTGGATGAACCGCTTGCCGGTATTGATCCCATCGCTGTCGCCGATATACGCGATCTTATCTCTCAGCTAAAGAGCCATGGGTTAGGGGTTTTGATCACTGATCATAATGTGCGCGAGATGCTGGATATTGTTGACCGCGCCTATATTATCCATGATGGGTCGGTAATGATGGAAGGCACCCCATCCGAAGTGGTTGGGCATGCCGGGGTTCGCCAGGTTTATCTGGGCGACCGCTTTTCCATGTAGGGGGATTTTTTAACCGCCTGGTATGGGCGAGGCCTCGCCTACCATTTCCAGTGTTTTTAGCGCTTACTATTTTTGCTGTTTGGTGGAGCCAGACGGGATCGAACCGACGACCTCTACAATGCCATTGTAGCGCTCTCCCAGCTGAGCTATGGCCCCTTGCCAAACAAGTTGAGATGCTTTTTACACAGCCCATTATGATGTTGCAAGTGAAATTCAGATAAGCAGCATTCCTGCAAGCAGACGCTTACTGCTCATCCTCGTCAGAATCATCCAGATCATCCTCATCACCACCCAGCGATGTATCATCTTCCAGCACATCGATAAGCTCGGAGCCTGATTCTGTTTCATCTTCATCATCTGAAGACAGCGCAATTATCGGTGAATCTTCAGTTGGCAGCACATCATCTTCTTCTTCGAAACCATCTTCTTCTGATTCGGAAACGATTTCTTCTTCATCTGCATTATCTGCATCAGCTTTTGCGGCTTTTTCTTCTTGTTTTGGCCCACCGCGCCCACGACGGCTTTTCAGCATGCTTTCTGGATCAAATTCCGTATTACAGGATGGGCAGGTAATAGGCTTCTTATTCAAATCATAAAACTTTATGCCGCATGATGTGCATCTTTGCTTATGACCCAATTCAGCGTTTGCCATCTTTTTCTTCCTTGAAAAAACCTCGTTGCGAGCGATAAACCGCAATTTCTCTCGCCTGTCAAAAGATTTTTACGGGCAAACATAAATTTATCAACACCTCTTCACACGATTTATGTCTGATTGCCCGATAATTTGTCATAATTTGTCATAATCTGGCAAAATAGCCGGAAAAGATCTTTGGTAATTTGCGAAAAGCCAAAAGACGTAGTAAGGAAGCGTGCCTGAAATAGATTTTTTCTGACATAATAGCATGGCTAAGCTGGTTTACCCTTAAAATGACTAACCAAATCAAAACGCTGACATCTTCAAATATTTCTGGCCTTTCTGGCGAGATGATCATTCCAGGAGACAAATCTGTCTCGCACCGCTCTCTTATTCTGGGCGGCATGGCCATTGGCCAGACAAAGGTCACTGGCCTGCTAATGGGTGCAGATGTGCTGGCGACGCTTGATGCTGTTCGCGCATTGGGGGTAACGATTACCCGCGATACAAATGATATTGTCACTATTGATGGGGTAGGAACAGGCGGTTTTATGTCGCCCGCAGAGGCTCTTGACCTTGGCAATGCCGGAACCGGTGTCCGATTATTGATGGGCGCGGTTGCAGGCCAGCCAATATCGGCTACCTTTACAGGCGATGCCTCGCTGAGCAAAAGACCGATGAAGCGGATCACAGCCCCGCTGGCACAGATGGGCGCCCAGATAGAGTATCAACCAGAAGGAGAAGAAAAAGGCTTCCTGCCGGTAACCATTACCGGAGCCCAGCCGCCCTTGCCGATAACCTATGAAATGCCGGTGGCATCTGCACAGATCAAATCCGCAATTTTATTTGCCGCGCTGAATGCACGTGGCCAGACGGTGATTACCGAGCCGCATCTCTCTCGTGATCATAGTGAAGCGATGCTAAACCATTTTGGTGTCTCACTGAACCGCGAGATACTGGCAGATGGGCGGCATCAAATCACCCTTGATGGCGAGGGTGATTTACATGCAAAAGATATTTTTGTTCCGCGTGACCCTTCTTCTGCGGCCTTTGCGCTTGTTGCGGCCTTAATCACTCCGGAAAGCGATGTCTCGCTACCTGGCATCAGCCTGAACCCGCAACGAACCGGCCTTATCACCACCTTGCAGGAAATGGGCGGAAATATAGACATTACCAATGAGCGCATCGAAGGCGGAGAAGCGGTAGGCGATATCCGCGTCCAGTCTAGCCATTTAAAAGGCATAACTGTACCTGCAGAGCGTGCGGCCTCTATGATAGATGAATATCCTATCCTGTCGGTTGCGGCGGCCTGCGCAACAGGCGAAACCCATATGCCGGGCGTAGCTGAATTGCGGGTAAAAGAAACAGACAGAATTTCGGTAATGGCCGAAGGTTTAAAGGCCTGCGGGGTTGATGTTTTTGAGACACCGGACAGTATGAGCGTAACAGGCGCCGCCACGATTACCGGCGATGCCCGCCTGTATTCGCAGCATGACCACCGAATAGCGATGTCTTTTTTAGTGCTGGGAATGGTTGCACAAAAGCCGATAACCATGCTAGACGTGGCGACCATTTCAACAAGCTTCCCGGGTTTTGCGGATATTATGAATAAAGCTGGTGCGCAATTAGATGGTGGCTTCACGCAAGCGTGAAGATCGTTAAAAGGTATTTTACTCTATAATGAGAATGTAAATAATGCAGCATAATGAATGCTGCAGATGGTTTTGGATAAAAAGAGAGTAGTTGATGATCATAGCCATTGATGGAACCGCCGCATCTGGTAAAGGCACGCTTGGCCGTACCCTTGCCATGCGCCTTGGCCTGGACCATTTAGATACCGGCCTGCTCTATCGCGCGGTCGGTCTGGCAGCCAAGCAGGCCAATCTGGATATTGAAAATGCCAGCGATGATGCGATTAAGGCGCTTGTAGAATCTTTGGATCTCTCGCAAAAATTTGGCCCGGAACTGCGCGGATCAGAAGTTGGCGAACTTGCCTCGAAAGTAGCAGCCCTGCCGCTAGTGCGCAGCTGCTTGCTTGAAAAACAGCGCGAATTTGCCCAACAGCCACCTCATGGCAAGGGGGCTGTTCTGGATGGGCGCGATATTGGCAGCGTGGTTCTGCCTGATGCCGATGCAAAATTCTTTGTGGATGCAGCTGCAGATATCCGGGCGACACGCCGCCATTTGGAATTAAAGGCCCGCGGGGAAAATATTGAATTTTCAGAAGTATTATCGGATATTATTCAACGTGACTGCCGTGATAAAAATCGCACAGTTGCGCCTCTAATTGCCGCGGATGATGCGTTTTTTATTGACTCTTCGGACAAGAATGCCGATGAAGTCTTGGCAATCTGTCTGGATTATCTGGATGGAGAGCGTAAACCGCAGCTGGCAACCACACTCTGATAACTTGCCAAACTGCATTTTTTGTTAACTTTTGACGCTGGATAGCATAGTCGCGCCGCACTACATGTCAGACAAATGACAAAGGTTTCAAGGGGAGTACACCCCCCTTTTTCAGAGGAACCTAAAACCCTGAACCAGCACAGGGGCAAAACCAAAAACCGGTATCTCGCATTGCGAACAGGTTATTGGCTTTCGGCGCTTTTACGGAGAACATTCTTGTCACAAAACCAAACAGCGGACGCTATGTCCGAAAATTTTGCTGATCTTCTGGCGGAGAGCTTTGCCGAAGATACCTCTATCGAAGGCAGTGTTGTCAAAGGCATCGTTGTCGGCGTCTCTGATGACCATGTCACAATTGATGTTGGCCTGAAATCAGAAGGGCGTGTTCCTAAAAAAGAATTTGCTGCCCCCGGTCAAGATGCTGAAATTCAGCTTGGCGATACGGTTGAAGTCTATGTCGAGCGCATGGAAGACCGTGATGGCGCCGCGATGCTCAGCCGCGAAAAGGCACGCCGTGAGGAAGCCTGGATCTTGCTGGAAAATGCGTTTGAAGCTCAGGAGCGGGTAACAGGCGTTATTTTTGGCCGCGTAAAAGGTGGCTTCACCGTGGACCTGTCTGGTGCAACAGCCTTCCTGCCTGGCAGCCAGGTGGATATCCGGCCTATCCATGATGTGGGCCCATTAATGGGAACCCCCCAGCCGTTCCAGATTTTGAAAATTGACCGCAGACGCGGCAACATTGTTGTCTCTCGCCGTGCGGTACTCGAAGAATCACGGGCCGAAGCACGTTCTGAACTGGTATCCAACCTGCAAGAAGGTCAGGTTCTGCAAGGCGTGGTCAAGAATATCACCGATTATGGCGCCTTTGTTGATTTGGGCGGCGTAGATGGCCTGTTGCATGTAACCGATATTGCGTGGAAGCGTATTAATCACCCATCTGAAGCTCTGCAAGTTGGCCAGACAGTAGATGTACAGGTTATCCGCTTTAATTCAGAAACACAGCGTATCTCGCTTGGCATGAAGCAGCTGCAATCCGACCCATGGTCAGATGCGGCTGAAAAGTTCGCCATCGGGGCAAAGCTGAGTGGCCGCGTCACCAACATCACCGACTATGGCGCTTTTGTAGAGCTGGATGAAGGGGTTGAAGGTCTGGTCCATGTATCCGAGATGAGCTGGACAAAGAAAAATGTTCACCCTGGCAAGATTGTATCTACCAGCCAGCAAATCGAAGTGATGGTTCTGGATGTTGATATGGTCAAGCGCCGTATTTCACTTGGCCTGAAACAATGCACAGATAACCCATGGGAAGATTTCGAAACAACCCATCAGGTTGGTACGGTTATCGAAGGCGAAATTCGCAATATCACGGAATTTGGCATCTTTGTTGGCCTGACCGAAGATATTGATGGCTTGGTACATTTGTCTGATATCTCCTGGGAGAGCACAGGCGAAGCTGCCCTTGAAGGCTTTAATAAAGGCGATAAGGTTTCTGCGAAGATTCTTGAGATCGATATGGAAAAAGAGCGTATTTCGCTTGGCATCAAACAATTGTCTGATGATCCATACGCTGGCGAGATTGACAAATATCGCAAAGGCTCTCAGGTCACCTGTACTATCACAGGCGTAAATGATAACGGCCTGGATGTTCTGGTTGGCGAGAATCTGACCGGCTTTATCCGCCGTGCTGATCTCTCGCGTGAACGCTCTGAACAGCGTACCGAGCGGTTCGCCGTTGACGAGAAGGTCGATGCGATTGTCACACAGTTCGACAAAAAGACCCGCGCATTGACCCTGTCTATCAAGGCACGTGAAATCGAAGAAGAGAAAAGCGCAATGGAGAATTTTGGTTCTTCAGACAGCGGAGCCAGCCTTGGTGATATCCTTGGTGCGGCACTGGCGAAAAAAGAGGATAGCTCTGAGTAAGCCAGTTAACTCGTAATTGCGCTGGCGCTGTTTGTTAATAACAGCCAGGCGCACCACCTGTTACAGCACCCGCTATTATTCAGATAGCGGGTGTTTTGTTTGTTTTAGGCACAGAAAGAGCTTTTTCTCTATAATCCTTGACGCTAGTTAGAGAAATCGGCATGATTTTATCATATGTTCAGCTTTTTTGAGGGCAATAAGCATGACTAAATCAGAATTGATTGCGCGGTTAGCCGAACTAAACCCATCTTTATATCATCGTGATCTTGAACAGCTGGTAAATACAGTCTTTGAGACGATTTCAGAAGCCCTGGAAAGAGGGGACCGTGTGGAGCTTCGCGGCTTTGGAGCCTTTTCCTTGCGCGAGCGCAAATCCCGCATTGGCCGAAATCCGCGTACCGGCGAATCAGTAAATGTAGCCGCAAAGACCATCCCATTTTTCAAAATGGGCAAAGGGATGCGTGAACGTCTGAACAAATCCTGACGCGCGACAGTCTTGCCGATATCATTGCCTAGCGCTTTTACAAACAGGAACGCATAGTATGCGCCTTCTTAAACGCCTTGCTACTTTCTGTATATTTATACTGGCCTGCGGGCTTATCGCGGCCTTTGTTGTTGTAAATAAAGCGCCAACCTCCCTTCATCTCTGGCCATCTGATCTGACTATTACCGCCGAAATATGGGTGTTTATCCTGGGCGCATTTGCCGCTGGCATGTTGGTGGGAGGCGCGTTCATCTGGGCCAGCGTGATCGGATTGCGCGCCCGGCTATGGGCCCGCGACCGCCAATTAGCCAGCCTTACTTCTGCCCTGCATGAAGCAGAAAAGCGCTCAGATGACGAGATGATAGCCGCGCCATCCAGGCAAAGATAAAATCGTAATCCAGCTTATTAACTTGTCAAAGACATGCGCTAACTCTATCAAGAATGCGGATATTTTGTGGGAATTTGAGGCTATGACAGCAACCAGCACATCGGTGAAAATCTGCGGCATTTCAACCTTTGATATTTATCGCCATTGTGCCGAGGTTGGAGTGGACTGGATTGGCATGGTGTTTTATGCCCGCTCGCCGCGCCATCTGGAAATTGAACAGGCAGCAGCGCTGGCCGCACAAGCCGACAGGGATATTGCCCCTGCCATGCGCCCGGGCCGCATTGCCCTGGTGGTAGATGCCGATGATGCAAGCCTGAACGCGATAATCGAACATGCGCGCCCAGATATGCTACAATTACATGGGCATGAGCCGCCTGCCCGCATTGCCAAGATAAAACAGCGCTTTGGATTGCCGGTCATGCCGGTCATCACTGTTTCCAGCAAACAGGATATTCAGGAGGCCAGGGCGGTTACCGAGCTGGCAGACTGGATCCTGTTTGATGCCCAGCCTAGCGCAGATAGTGATGGGCTGCCGGGCGGAACCGGATCGTCTTTTGACTGGTCTTATCTGGCCAATTTCAAAAGCAGCACCCCGTGGATGCTGGCGGGCGGGTTGAACGCCGGAAATGTTGCCCAGGCTATCGGTATTACACAGGCCCCATGTGTGGATATTTCCTCCGGTGTGGAAAAAAACCGCGGTGAAAAGTCAAAAACTGCAATCTCTGCCTTTGTACATGCGGCAAAACTCGGGTAAACTGCCGGACAGATCGGCAAGGTAATGGGCGTTAGAGACGACAAGGAAAGTGCAGCTATGAGTGACAAGGCTCCTAATTCATATCGTAATTTGCCAGATGACAAAGGTCGTTTTGGTATTCATGGGGGCAGGTTTGTTGCTGAAACGCTGATGCCGCTGATTCTGGATGTGGAAAAATCCTATTATGAAGCCCGCAATGACCAGGCTTTTCTGTCCGAGCTGTTATATTACCAGAAACATTATATTGGTCGGCCCTCACCGCTATATTTTGCCGAGCGAATGACCGCACATTTTGGCGGGGCAAAGCTGTATTTCAAGCGAGATGAGCTAAACCATACAGGCGCGCACAAGATCAATAATGTTCTGGGTCAGGCCTTGCTGGCAAAAAAGATGGGCAAGACCAAAATCATTGCCGAGACCGGCGCTGGCCAGCATGGGGTTGCCACCGCAACGGCCTGTGCGTTGTTTAACCTTGAATGCGAAGTCTTTATGGGCGCTGAAGATGTGCGCAGGCAAAAGCCAAATGTGGACAGGATGCGCCTGTTAGGGGCAAAGGTTCATGCAGTAACCTCTGGTACCTCTACCTTGAAAGATGCCATGAATGAGGCCTTGCGCTATTGGGTAGCCAATCCGGATACACATTTCTACATTATCGGCACCGTTGCTGGCCCGCACCCCTATCCCGAGATGGTGCGCGATTTCCAGTCCGTTATCGGCATAGAAGCACGAGAACAGATGATGGAAGCTGAAGGCCGTCTGCCAGATGCGCTGATCGCCTGTATCGGGGGCGGTTCAAACGCGATGGGGCTGTTCCATCCTTTCCTGGATGATGAAGGCATAGAGATTTACGGTGTTGAAGCTGCCGGACATGGGCTGGATACAGACCAGCATGCCGCCAGCCTGACAGGGGGCACCCCTGGCGTGTTGCACGGCAACCGCACCTATTTGCTGCAGACCAATGAAGGCCAGATTAAAGATGCCCATTCTATTTCTGCCGGGCTGGATTATCCGGGCATTGGGCCTGAACATTCCTGGCTGCATGATATTGGACGGGTAAATTATGTCAGCGCCACCGATGAAGAAGCCTTGAAAATGTTCCAGCTTTGCTCCCGCCTTGAAGGGATAATCCCTGCGCTGGAGCCTTCCCATGCGCTGGCCTTTGCGTCCAAATTGCTGCCAAAAATGGATAAGGACAAAATTGTGATATTGAATATGTGTGGCCGCGGCGATAAAGACCTTGAAGCGGTGCTGCCTCTGCTGGACAAACGTGGTTTGCTGTAGGCAAAAAGGATTTACCAATGATGAGTAGAATTTCACAATGCTTTGCTGATGCGGCGGCCAAAAATCGGGCGGTGCTAGGCGTGTTTGTTACCGCTGGCGACCCGGATGAGGCCATTTCTGCAGCGTTGCTGGACAGTCTGGTTGAAAATGGTGCGGATTTTGTTGAGATGGGCATGCCCTTTTCCGATCCAATGGCCGATGGGCCGGCTATCCAGGCGGCCAG
>JBMZFK010000014.1:0-3425 GCA_049615365.1 Puniceispirillaceae bacterium (SeqCode) | reverse complement strand
CAGCAAGCCTTTATCACAGCTGCCAAAGATGCGGGTGTAGATGGCCTGATTATTGTTGACCTGCCACCTGAAGAAGATGAAGAGCTATGTGATGCGGCACGTGATGCAGGTCTCAGCTTTATCCGGCTGGTAACGCCCACCACACTTGGTAGCCGTTTGCCCGTGGTGGTTAAAAAGGCAGGCGGATTTGTCTATTATGTGGCCATTGCCGGGATCACAGGCACAAAAAGTGCGGCTACAGATAGTATTAAATCTGCTTTTGCACGCTTGCGTGAGGAAACTGACCTGCCAGCGGTGGCCGGTTTTGGTATCCGTTCTGCAGACCAGGCGGCCGAGGTTGCGGCAATTGCCGATGGTGTCGTGGTCGGCTCTGCGCTTGTACAAAAAATAGAAGATGCGGTAAACTCTGGTAACAAGGCTGATTTAGCTGGTGATGTTGGCAGCTTCTGTGCCAGCCTCAGTGCTGCGATGCAGCGCAAATAACGCTTTTCAGAAAGGCAATATAGACGAATGAACTGGATTACAAATTCTGTTTTGCCGAAAATCAAGGCGCTGGTGCAATCTTCTGATGTGCCAGAAAACCTCTGGGTCAAATGCCCCTCATGCAGCCAGATGCTGTTTCATAAGGATTATCAGGAAGCTTTTAATTGCTGTTCTACCTGTGGCCATCATACGCCATTAGCCCCCGAAGAACGGTTCAGATTACTGTTTGATGCCAATAGCTATGAGACACTGGAAGTGACGATCAGCAGCGATGATCCGCTGAAATTTAAAGATAATAAACGCTATCCAGACAGGCTGAAGGCCACCCGTGCCAAAACAGGCAGTCAGGATGCTATCGCTGTTGCCAAGGGCGAGATTGGCGGCAAGCCTGTGGTGATCGCAGCATTTGATTTCCGGTTTATGGGCGGGTCTATGGGCCGGACGGTAGGGGATGGTCTGTTGCTGGCAGCAGATACCGCGGTGAGCGAAAAAGCAGCGCTTATTGTCGTGCCCTCATCTGGCGGCGCGCGGATGCAGGAAGGCATTTTATCCCTGATGCAGTTACCGCGCTCTATTCTGGCGGTGGAAAAACTGCGTGACGCCAAATTGCCCTATATTGTGTTGCTGACCCATCCGACTACGGGCGGGGTGACTGCCTCTTTTGCGATGCTTGGCGATATCCAGCTTGCCGAGCCGGGCGCGATTATCGGCTTTGCGGGTCGGCGTGTTATCGAGGAGACAGTTCGCGAAAAACTGCCAGATGATTTCCAGACTGCAGAATATCTGCAAGATCATGGCATGGTGGATATGGTGGTGCCGCGTTCACAACAAAAACAACAGATTAACGCCATTTTATCGATGCTGATGGAAGCCCACATAGCCTAGTTTCCATTCTAGCTGATCTGGAAAAAAGCAAAGCATCAAACGCTATGGCCTCATCCCAAACCGCATTGCAAATTGCCCTTGATCGGCTGACAAAACTGCATCCTAAATTAATCGATTTAGGGCTGGAGCGCACCCTCGCGCTGAGCGAGAAATGTGGCAGCCCACACCAGCATCTGCCCCCTGTTATTCATATTGCGGGTACCAATGGCAAGGGGTCGGTTAGCGCTTTTCTGGCGAGCCTGTATCAGGCGGCGGGCTTGCGTGCCCATGTCTATAACTCTCCGCATCTATGCCGCTTTAATGAGCGTATCCGCTTGGCTGATCAGCTGATTTCCGATGCCGAGCTGGTGGCGATACTCAGCGAGGTAGAACAGATTAATGATGGCGCGCCGGTCACCTTTTTCGAAAGCACGACCATAGCCGCGTTTCTGGCTTTCTCGCGTCACCCTGCAGATATTTTAATTTTAGAAACCGGGCTAGGCGGAAAATTTGATTCCACCAACATCCTGGAGGGCAAGGCTGTATCTGTTCTGACCCCTATTGCCCGTGACCATGAACATTTCCTTGGCTCGGATATCACCCAAATTGCGGTACAAAAGGCAGGGATTATGCGCCCAAATACGCCCAGCATCTGGGCACGCCAGAGCCCGGAGGCACGCAAAGGCCTGGCCGATACAGCACAGAAACTGGGAGGTGAAATCCTTGAAGAAGGCGTTGATTTTTCAGCCAAGCCCCGCACCGATGCCAGCTTTGACTTTATCTGGCGCGGCAAGCCAATAAAAATGCCGGCCCCGTCCCTTATTGGCACCCATCAATATCAGAATGCGGCTCTGGCTCTGGCGGCGATGAAAATCGCTAGCCCGCAGGCGTTTTCTGCACCTGCCTTTCAGGGGATAGCAACAGCGAAATGGCCGGGGCGAATTCAGGAATTACAAGTCGGCACCCTTAAAGACAGGTTAGGTTCCGGGCGCAGAGTGTGGCTGGATGGCGCCCATAACGCGCATGGGGCTGCCGCTCTTGTCACCACCTTGCAAGCGCTTAGCCCGCAAAAATGGATGGTTATTTTTGGCGCGCTGGATACACGGCCAGCTGAGGCGTTTTTATCCCAAATTCATCCAATAGCGGCGCATATTCATACCCTGACAATCGCGGATCAACCAGCCGCGATAGAGGCAGAAATATTGGCACAAACCGCAAGGGACCTGAATATTCCTGCCCAGCCTGTAGCCAGCCCTGATGCCGCCTTGAAAGCCATAGAGGCGATGTCGCCGCCAGAGATGCCAGTGATTATCTGCGGCTCTTTATATCTGGCAGGACAGGTTCTGGCCCAAAATGATACGCTTCCGGACTAGCGGTATCATCTGCGTGGCACGCAACATGATTATCCGCACAAGAGATGGCCTATTAATAAAGAGCTGGTGACCGATTTAGACGCTGTCGCTGATCCATTGCTCAAGTGCGGATTTTGGCATCGCACCAATTTTTTCAGCGACAACCTGACCGCCCTTGAAGATCAGCAAGGTTGGAATCCCGCGCACATTATAGGATTGCGGGGTCGCTGGATTTTCATCAATATTCAGCTTGGCGATGGTGATTTCACCGTTCATGCTATCAGCAATTTCTTCCAGAGCCGGGCCAATGGCCTTGCAAGGCCCGCACCATTCCGCCCAGAAATCAACCAATACAGGCTTGTCTGCCTGTAGCACGTCTTTTTCAAAATCCGTATCTGTTGTGGTGACTGTTGGCATAGTAGTGGCCTTTCTTAAAAATCTTATGATGGCGACAAAAGTAACTCTACCTCTTTCTTCTAAACATAGGCATTCGGCCTATTCAGATCAAGACAAGCCAGCCAATTAAAAGATGCAAAGACCGATATATGGGCAAAAGACCTAGCTGTGTGCCTGTCCTTCCAGCAGCAAATCCAGCGTCTTTTTACGCGCTGATGCAGGCACGTTTGTGACCTGCAGCGATTGTGTCCAAATTAACAGACATTCAATGACCTTGTCTGGATAGATTTGCTCAGCCAGTGCGCCATAAAGGGCCATCTGGCGAAGATA
>JBMZFK010000013.1:12559-27402 GCA_049615365.1 Puniceispirillaceae bacterium (SeqCode) | reverse complement strand
GCCTGCCAAAGGCCTGACGTAGGCGCATTCTTGTCATTCTGTCTGTCCAGGCATCACGCCCCTGCCATTTGGCACGGGCTTTGAACAGCATATCCGGGCGCGGCCAGGGCACCCGGTCATAGATAATCATTTGCAAGGCCTCTCCTGGCACATCTACCCCATCACGCACCGCATCTGTGCCGATCAGGCAAGATCGGCTATCTTCCCTGAAAAGCTGTAGCAGGGTTTGCAGACTCATCCTGTCAATATGCTGGGCATGAAGGGGTATGCCAGCTGCTTGTAACCGCTTTTCCAGCTCGGGATAGGTATTTTTCAGCCGCTG
This sequence comes from Puniceispirillaceae bacterium (SeqCode), assembly GCA_049615365.1. Taxonomy (GTDB): domain Bacteria; phylum Pseudomonadota; class Alphaproteobacteria; order Puniceispirillales; family Puniceispirillaceae; genus JADHLI01. The sequence continues at coordinate 27,080 of JBMZFK010000013.1, read as the reverse complement.
GATAGAGGTAAACAGGCCAAGCGCGCCGCCATTGGCCGCTATCATCAGCTCTGCCATCGCTGCGGCTACTGCCTGATGGCGCTCGCGCGTGATATCATTTACCACAAAAATGCGAGCCTGTTTTTCATAATCAAAAGGGGATTTATGGGCAGAGACCAGCGCTGGATGGGGCAGATGCGCCGCCCCTGAAATAAGCCGTGCTGAATGCCATTCTTCTTCTTCTGTTTCTGCAGAGCCAGTTTGATTATCACGCAAGGTAGCCGAGGTTACCGCTACCCCGTGGGCCGGGGCTAACACTGCCTCGCTAAAGGGGACCATCGGGTCCAGCCAGTGCCGTAACTGGCCAACATCCACATCACCCAAATCGCTGCGGGTTACTTCAAGCCAGTCGATAAACCCGTCCCGGCTGTCATGTTGCAAATCATTCAGCATCATCTGCCAGGCCGCTAGCGGGCCAGTAGCCCGCCGCATCAAGCCGCGCTGTGCCCCTTCCAGACGGTTTCGGGTCTGACTATCCAGCGTATCTGCTTTATCATCAATCATATCTTGCAGATGTGTCGCCAGCTTGGTCAGGGGGTCGCTGAGATCGGCCAGAACGGTTCTCAGTTTTTCTGCGCTACCACGCATATCCTCGGTCGCAGGATAGAGGTCAACTTGCAGATTATAGACAGATTGCGGGTCACTTGCGCGCTGGTAAACCGCATTGCGCACCGCACAGAAAAATTGCTCTGCTGCGTTTGCTGGCGCATTTTCAGATATACGCTTCTTCCATCCTGTACCAGGCAGCAGGCGTGCCATCTCTGTTGCCGCTTCCAGGGCGGCCAGCGCCGCCTCACTATCGGCAACCAGATCGCCAAGGCGTTTTTGCAGGCCGCGTGCCCGCCCGCGCCTGCCATCTTCACTGCCGCGCAGCCATCGGCGCATTTCTGCTGTTTCAAGAGCTGTCAAGGCGGCGCTAAAGGCGCTGTCTGCCGCATCGAAAATATGATGACCCTCATCAAAAATATAGCGTGTTGGCCGATGATTATCACTGGCCTGTCCCATCGCTGCGTTAATCATGACCAGCGCGTGATTGGCAATGACAATATCGGCATTGCGCGACATGCGGATGGATTTTTCAACAAAACATTTATGATAATGGGTACAGGCAGAATGAATACATTCCCCGCGCCTGTCCGCCAGTCCGCGTGTCAGGCGTGGCCCAAGCAAATCAATCAACCAGGAGGCAAAGCTGTTGCCAGTTAAATCCCCATCTGGGGTAGCGCTGGCCCATCTGGCCATCAGCCCCAGACCCGGCGCATCTATAGGAGAGCCAGGCATTCGGCCAAGTGCGTCTTCCAAATTTAACAGGCACAGATAATTCTCGCGCCCTTTACGAACCACCACCTTTTTTTCGGCTTCTTTGCGGTTTGGATAGAGGCGGCTAAGTTCATCTGCAATCTGATGTTGCAGGGTGCGGGTAAAGGTTGAAATCCAGACATTGCCATCATTGCGTTCTGCCCACAGGCTAGCGGGTGCCAGATAGCCAAGCGTTTTGCCTGTACCGGTGCCCGCTTCTGCAAGCAGCAAAAAGGGGGTCGGGCCACTGTCCGGGCTGGCAAAGATAGAGGCAGCCGCAGCGGCATAATCAGACTGGCTTCGGCGTACTTCAGAATGGCTGCCCAGCATTTCAGATAAACGCTCTCTGGCGGCGTCCGGCATCACAGGCTGGATGCCGGGTGGTGGGCGAAAACCGCTATCAGGAATTTCCGGAATATCGCTCCACACCGCAGCGGCCCGGCCATCTGGCGGGGCATTTTTTGCTGCACTTACCCCCAGCTGGAGTAAGATCGGCGCCGCCCATCGCCAGCCCCCGCGCCGCATCATCTCGGCAATTTCTGCCAGCCTGTCGGTTGTTTGTGCGGGCATTTCTGCCAGCTCGTCAAGGAGGTGGGTGGCGGCCCTGGCAATCGTCAGCACCTTATCTTCGGGGCTGGCAGGCTGGGGCAGGCCCAAACGGCTGGCCAGACCTGGCGGGGTAGGTGATATCATTTGCGCTGGCCGGATAAAGGCAAACAGCTCTAATATATCCAGAGCCGTATCCAGCGTTTGTCCCAGCCGCGCTTCGGTCCATTTTTTGTGACAGACAACAAGCGTTCCATCAGTGATGAGCGCGTCAATTTCCCCGGGCATGGGGTGAATGATTTCCCCTTCTGGCGTGACGCATAAGGTGCCAGAATGATCTGGCCATAAAAAGCTGGCTTGTGAGAAATCGGGCGGGACGGTCATAGCGCTTATTATAGCCCAGGCGGGTCTTTATTGCCTAGTAACTATCTTGAGGGGTAACCATCAGGCTGGGCAGGCGCGCCTTTTGCCACAGCTTAATGCGGCAGCAAAGACTTGACCCGACCTCGCTGGCATCTTATCACCTTAACACCAAGAATAGTCGCGCCATCAGTACGAGCTTGCCGCTGTTTGGGGCTTGTAACTAGCGCCCATCTGTGCCGGGCAAGAAAGCTGATGCAAGAGGCGATGATAGGAAACAGAAAAGTAACATGACCGCAGATAATATCGCTATTTCATCTGCCTCTGCCGAGGCTGCCAAAGCATGGCCCTTTGCCGAAGCCCGCGCCCTGCAAGCGCGTCTGGCTAAAATGCCAAATGATGATGCCAGCCGCCCGGTTTTGTTTGAAACAGGGTACGGCCCTTCTGGCCTGCCACATATAGGCACTTTTGCCGAGGTGGTGCGTACCAGCATGGTGCGCCGGGCCTTCGAAGTTTTAACAGGCAGGCCCACCCGCCTGATTTGTTTTTCAGATGATATGGATGGACTGCGCAAGGTTCCCGATAATGTTCCCAATGCAGAAACGCTGACGCCCTATTTGCAAATGCCGCTAACCGCGGTGCCAGATCCGTTTGGCACGCATGACAGTTTTGGGGCGCATAATAATGCCCGCCTGCAAAATTTTCTGGACAGTTTTGGCTTTGAATATGAATTTATCAGCGCTACCAAAATGTATAAATCAGGCGCCTTTGATCCGGCCCTGTTGCATCTTTTGCAGCATTATCAGGCGGTAACAGATGTTATTTTGCCAACCCTTGGCGCGGAACGACAAGCAACCTATAGCCCCTTTTTGCCCGTTTGTCCGGATACCGGCCAGGTGCTGCAGGCAAAGGTAGTTGCAACAGATACACAAGCAGGAACCATCACATATATCGATCCGCGCGATGGGCGCGAGATATCTGTGCCGGTCACAGGCGGGGCGTGCAAATTACAATGGAAAGCAGACTGGGCGATGCGCTGGTATGCGCTTGGCGTGGATTATGAGATGAGTGGCAAGGATTTGATTGATTCTGTAAATCTCTCTTCCAAAATTATCCGGGTTCTGAAAGGCGTGCCACCAGCAGGCTTTTCTTACGAGCTGTTTCTGGATCAAAATGGCGAGAAAATTTCAAAATCCAAAGGTAATGGCCTGTCGGTAGAGGACTGGTTATCCTATGGCAGTCCAGAATCGCTGGCGCTATTTATGTATGGCCAGCCGAAACGGGCCAAGCGGCTTTATTTCGATGTAATCCCCAAAGCGGTAGATGAATATTTCACCCATCTGGGAAAGATATCAGAGCAAAGCATCGAAGAAGGCCTGGAAAATCCGGCCTGGCATATCAATCTGCAACAAACAGATAGAGATGCCGAAATGCCGGTCAGCTTTTCTTTATTGTTGAATTTGGCAGCGGTATGTTCCGCAGAAACCGCAGATGAGCTGTGGGGCTATATTCAAAGCTATGCGCCCGGCACCACCGCGCAAACACATCCGCATTTGGACAAGCTGGCGGCCTATGCGGTACGGTTCTATCAGGACAGGGTGCGGCCAGATAAAAAATATCGTGCCGCAAGCGCCGAGGAAAAAACCACCATCACAGTGTTGCGGGATGCGCTGGCGGCCCTGCCCGAGGATGCAGAAGCTGCAGATGTTCAAAGTGTTGTCTATGCAACAGGTAAAGATCGTTACGAGAATTTGCGTGACTGGTTTAAATGTTTGTATGAAACGATGCTTGGTCAGGAACAAGGCCCGCGCATGGGCAGCTTTTTCCGGCTTTACGGATTGTCAAAATCTGTTGCGCTGTGTGATGCGGTGCTGGCAGACCAATTATCAGATGATGGCAAAAACAAAATCTAGGTTAACTTTATCCGGCATAAATCAAGAAGCGTATTATGTGGCAATTAGCAGCTAAATGGACACAAAAACTGCCAGCAGAACTGGCTCATGATACAGCTGTTTTTGCCCTTGCACATGGTCTGGCACCAATTGCGGATCAAATTTTATTACCTGTGAAGGCTGCCGGATTATCGTTTGATAATCCTTTGGGCCTTGCAGCTGGATTTGACAAGAACGCGGTGGCCAGTCAGGGCGCTATTCGGCTGGGCTTTGGCTTTGCCGAAGTTGGCACGATTACCCCGCACCCGCAGCCTGGCAATCCCAAGCCGCGCCTGTTCCGCCTGCCAGAAGATGGTGCGGTGATCAATCGATATGGTTTTAATTCCAAAGGTATGCAGGTAGCCCGGGATAATCTGCGTAAAATTCACCATCGCCAGGGCATTGTCGGGGTGAATATAGGGGCAAATAAAACCACCCAGGACAGGGTGGCAGATTACTATACCACTGCACATTACCTTGCCGGGGATGCAGATTATTTAACGGTAAATATTTCCTCGCCAAATACGCCTGGCCTGCGGGATCTGCAGCATGAGGCGCATATTAAACAGGTGCTGCAAGCTGCTATCAGGGGGCGGGATGAAGCGATAGGCCAGGTAGCGGCTCGGCCTCCGGTTTTTGTAAAGCTTGCCCCGGATATTGAAACAGCCGATCTGTATGCGGCAATGGATGCCAGCCTGGCGGCGGGCGTAAATGGCTTTATCCTGACCAATACCACGATTTCCCGGCCAGATGATCTGCAAAGCCCCTATCGCGATCAGACAGGCGGCCTGTCTGGCCAGCCCCTAACACAGCGCGCGCTTGAAGTGCTGTGTATGGCAGCAACCCATCTCGGGCGCACGGGGGCAAAAGATATTGTGCTGGTTGGTGCGGGCGGGATTGGCACAGCAGAGCAAGCTTACGCCCGTTTGCTGGTTGGTGCTGACCTGTTGCAACTCTACACGGCGTTGGCGTTGCAGGGGCCTTATATTGTTGTGAAACTTCTTCGCCAGCTCAAGGCAATGATGAGAGCTGACGGGGTAGATTCTCTATCTCGGATAACAGGTGTGATGGCTTCTTCTGATCAAGCTCGCTCGCATGCTGCGCATATTTCGAGAATTGCTGCAGAGATGTCCAAAAACAATTGAAATGTGCGGATTTAGGGCTTTGCAATAAATTTTGCTCGCCTGTTTCCTCATGGAAATAGGTGCTTAGGGTGCGATAGTAAATCAGCGCAAAAAGCCGCATGGAACTTGCCAGTTTTACCGCGCCGCGCCGCTGATTCAGTTCTGTACATAATAAGGGAAGCGTGATCGTTTCCATGGACAAGATAGCGTCAATAGACTGCCAGACATAATCTTCAAGTTGCACCGAGGTACGCCTATCTGGCACGCAAACATTTCTTTTGATCAGCCTTTCAGTATGTATTGTCATGCTGTCATCTTAGCAACAACAAGTTAAATTTAGGTAAACAGAACAGAGATTTATTTCTTTCTGAAAAGAAAGGTAGAAAAAAGGAGACAACTGCATTGGTGTTTTTGCGGGTTATCACTCTCTTTGGCCAGTCTGGCGAACACAATTACTTGACCTATCTGCTGTTTAGCAGTATAAACCCGACTGATATTTTTGAATCAGAACAATCGGCGGCATGGTCGTCACGAGGGATACAATGTCAAAGCGTTGTCAAATTACTGGTAAAGGCGTGATGTCAGGCAATAATGTCAGCCATGCAAATAACCGTACACGTCGGAAGTTTTTACCGAACCTGCAGCGCACTAGCATGAGTTCAGAAATTCTGGGCCGTAACGTTAGCTTGCGCGTATCTACCAGCGCTATCCGCACCGTTGAAAAGCATGGCGGGCTGGATGCGTTTTTGCTACAGGCACGCAATTCTGAGCTGGCAGATGACGCCCGCGCCCTGAAGCGCGAAATACTGGCTGCACAATCTGCCTAAGCAGCCATTGCGGCTTACCGCACGATAAAAATAACCCCGCCACACTCTAGCGGGGTTTTTTTATGGCTATATTTACAGCCTGCCAGAATAAAGCTGTTTAGCGTTTAAAACTGCGCATACTGGTTTTCTTTTTATCTTCATCAAATAGATCGGCAAGCTCGGTCATAACGGTACCGCCAAGCTGGTCAACATCTGTGATGGTTACCGCGCGCTTGTAATAGCGGGTCACATCATGGCCGATACCAATCGCCAGCAATTGCACCGGCGAGCGGGTTTCGATCATGCCGATAACATGGCGCAAATGTTTTTCCAGATAATTTCCGCTATTTGACGAGAGGGTTGAATCATCCACCGGCGCTCCGTCCGAGATAACCATCATAATTTTGCGATCTTCATGGCGGCCGATCAGCCGATCATGCGCCCAGATAAGCGCCTCGCCATCAATATTCTCTTTCAAGATGCCTTCCCGCAACATCAGCCCAAGGGATTTGCGCGCCCGCCGCATGGGCTGATCTGCAGATTTATAGATGATATGGCGCAAATCATTTAACCGGCCCGGCATGGCAGGTTTGCCTGCAGATTGCCATGCCTCGCGCGATAAACCGCCCTTCCATGCCTTTGTCGTAAAGCCCAGAATTTCGACCTTTACCCCGCACCGTTCCAGCGTTCTGGCAAGAATATCAGCGGTCACCGCGGCAATGGTAATTGGCCGGCCCCGCATGGAGCCAGAATTATCCAGAAGCAGCGTTACAATGGTATCTTTGAATTTGGTATCCTGTTCCTGCTTATAGGACAGGGCGCTATAGGGCTGGGTAACCACGCGATGCAATTTACCTGCATCCAGCATCCCTTCCTCAAGGTCAAATTCCCATGTACGATTCTGAAAGGCCATCAATTTACGTTGCAGCCGGTTTGCCAATTTGCCGATCATCTGGTTCAGATTTTCCAGATGGCGATCCAGCATACCCCGAAGGCGTTCCAGCTCGGCAGGGTCACATAAATCGGCCGCTTCTACAACTTCGTCAAATTCTGCGGTGAAGATATGATAGGGATTTTCATTATGCTGGGATTTATAGGGAGATTCGCCTGGCTCGCCGCCCGGGCTATCGCCATCGGTCATGCCATCCATATCTGATTCTGATTCCATATCGGCCGCGTCTTCAGATGCCATGCCTGCCGCATCGCCATCCTGTTCCAGACTTTGCCCATCATCATCAGATGTATCATCTTCGCCTGTCGCAGATTGTGCCTCATCAGACTGGCCATCATCATTATTATCCTGATTGCCATCATCATCGGCATCATCGCCATCTTCGTTATTTTCTGCGGTATCGCCCATCTCTGATTGCAGGAGGGTGATCAGCCGTTTGGACAGGTCAGCAAATTCTTGCTGGTTGGTTTCCGCAGAGCGCATTTCTTCAAGCAAATCGCCAGCACGCGCCTGTATCCAGGGCCGCCATAAATCCATGACCATCGCGGTTGCAACAGGTGGCTTCTCGCCCGTTAGCGCTTCTCTTACCACCAGCCTGACCGCTTCTACCACCGCGCTGTCATCCCCTGATTCAGGGGCGCCAATCGGCATATTGCCATAGCGGCTATCCAGCTTTGCTGACAGATTATTTTTCACCCCTTCCATTTGATTGGCGCCGACCGCTTCTACACGGGCCTGTTCTGCAGCTTCGAAAATAGCTTTCGCCGCAGGGGCGGTTGGGCAGAATTGGCGATGGGTCTTTTCGTCATGATGGGCCAGCCAAAGACCTGCTGAATCAGCTGCCCCGCGACTATCACTACGGGCGGCGCGGCTGCGTTCACGCGGCAAGGCCGGTAATCTGATTTCTGTCTTGCCGATATGGGTATCCTGCCCGGCATAGCGCACCTGACGCTCAACCCCGCCTGCCAGCGCGCGCATGGCAGCGGCGTTTGCTTTTAGAAAATCGGATTGGTCGTCTGGTTTGCTCACGGGATTTTTCCTGCTCGTCTGAATAGGGTCTGATTAAGACGCTTTTTGAGCAACTGAAGGGGCTTCTGGAAGATCGATACCAAATACGCGCTGATAATATTCAGCGATTGTTGGCCGTTCAATCTCGTCACATTTGTTCAAAAAGGTCAGCCGGAACGCCAGCGTAATATCATCAAAGATAAGCGCGTTTTCTGCCCATGTCAGAACCGTACGCGGTGACATCAGCGTAGAAAGATCCCCTGCCATAAAGCCCTTGCGAGTCATATCTGCCATCCGCACCATCTGGTCAATCTGCTTTTTGCCAGCATCTGTCTGATAGGCTTTTTGCTTGGCCAGTATAATATTAACCTCATCTTCATGCGGCAGATAATTCAGCGTGGTAACAATCGACCATCTGTCCATTTGCCCCTGATTTATCTGCTGGGTGCCATGATACAGGCCTGTTGTATCGCCCAGCCCTACGGTATTGGCGGTTGCAAATAGACGGAAATGTTTGTGCGGGGTAATCACCCGGCTGGTATCCAGCAAGGTCAGCTTGCCATCAACCTCCAGAACCCGCTGGATAACAAACATCACATCAGCGCGGCCAGCGTCATATTCATCAAATACCAGCGCAACCGGGTTTTGCAATGCCCATGGCAAAATGCCTTCCTTGAATTCTGTGACCTGCTTGCCATCTTTCAGGACAATTGCGTCTTTACCTACCAGATCTATTCGGCTGACATGGCTGTCCAGATTAATCCGTAAACATGGCCAGTTCAGGCGTGCGGCCACCTGTTCGATATGGGTGGATTTTCCGGTACCGTGATATCCCTGTACCATGACCCGGCGATTATGCGAAAACCCTGCCAGGATAGCTATCGTCGTATCGTGATCAAACTGATAATCTGGATCAATCATAGGCACATAGGCAGAGCCTGTCGAAAAGGCTGGAACCTGCATATCGATATCCAGACCAAACACGTCACGAACATTTACCTGTGTATCAGGTTCGCTCATCGTATGTGCAGTTTGTTCATGGGTTGTTTCAGCAGACATTAATCATTCTCCGGAGACATCATTTATTTTTTAACGAAATAGCATTTATCAGCCACAGCAAAGAAAGGCAAATAAGAAGCTATATTATTTATGTGAGCCTAGATATTTTCCTTTGCAGCGTTTTTACGCAGGACAGAATAGGCAAGATTGATTTCTTTCAGTTTTTCCTCTGCCTTGGGATCTTCTCTATTATGATCCGGATGCAAGGACTTAGCTAATTCATTATAGCGTTTTTTGACCAGCGATAAATCTGTATCTGGCGACAGGTCGAAAAGCGCCCAGGCCTGTTTTTCTTCGGGGCTTAACGCATTCATTGCCGGATTCGGGATAGTCGTTTCAGCGTCAAAAAACCCGAATTTATCGTCAAAGGGCTGGGATGAGGCCGACGCCGCCGAGGGGCCGGTGCCAAATTTCCAGCTAGGCCGCTCCCAGGTCGTAGCGCGTCTGATCTCTTCTTCCATCGCTGCCCCTTCGATACCGTCATAATAATTCCAGCTACTATTATAATGGCGGACATGATCCAGACAAAACCAGATATAGCTGCGCAAGTCAGAACGATGACGCGGGGCCGGATAGGGGGCGTCACAAACACACCCCTCGGCCATACATACTCTTGCGCCGTCCCCGGCCAATGGCTGGGGCCCGTCTTTCAGCTTCAAAGGTTCCTTCATTTGGCGTTTTGTTCTCATACGCCTAGACTATAGGGTTCAGGCAGGTGAATACAAGTTTGAGTTGGCCAGATTTTCTTGTATTTTATTTCATGAGAACGCCTTATCAGGGCGTTCCGGCTAAACATGATGGTGCATAGATGACTGAATCTGACGATAATACGGTAAAACAGGCGATAGAGGCACAGCTGACAAAAGCCCTGGCTCCACATTTTCTGGAAGTAGAGGATGTAAGCTGGCAACATGCTGGCCATGCTGGCGCCCGCCCGGGCGGACAAAGCCATTTTGAGGTAGTAATAGCCGCGCAACGCCTATCCGGGCTCAGCCGTGTTGCAGGGCACCGGGCTGTTAATCAGGCGCTGGCGGATTTGTTGGCAGGGCCTATACATGCCTTGCAAATTACCATAAAACGCGATTAATCAGCGCTCACTATCTTCTGCATAGGCAATACAGCTATTGGTCAGCGACGGCAGCGGGGTGGTTATCTGCTGTTTTTCATCGGCTCCTGACGCGCGGCGCTGACGCGCTTTCTCGCCATATAATGTTTGAAAGGCGGTGGTCGCCATAGGCCCCATTAATTCGGTTATATGGGTACAGCCTTTTGGCCCGCCTATCGCATTTTGAACCTTGCGTTTCCAGCCCGGCCCAATCGTCAGCCCGACCAGACCAGAGATGTTTTCTGCCCCCTTTGGACAGATATGATAGGGGCCATGCAAGGTAACGGCCTCAGCTGCGATAATCGTCATCTGAAAATCGATCGTGATGCGTACCTGCATATGGTGAATAGGGCTGCCTGCGGTGATGGTTCCACGGGCGGCAGATGGAAAATCATAATCTTTTGTGTCGATCAACTCGCCTTCTATGTCCAACAGGCCATCTGTTCTGGCAAAGCCACGACAGGATACCTGGCGTAAATGGCGCTGTTCTCTCTCAGCAGGGGCAGATAAGCTCATTTTTGGCTCCGTTGAATAAAAATGCAGGACAAAAAATCAGCCTCATCCTTCTTCTTTCTGTGGCTCAGATGGCGTATCTGACAGCCAGACGCGAATAGAGGTTAGCTGATTGCCAGATCGATTGCGGATCCGGAATCGAATGCCATGAAAGCGAAATTCCTGCCCAATGGCGGGAATATGCCGGCTTTCATAAATAATCAAACCAGCAAGGGTCGCGGCTTTTTCATCGGGAAGTTCGAGATCAAGAATACGGTTCAAATCCCGCAAGGTAACAGAGCCATCAACGATATAGCTTCCATCTGCCTGCGGCTTTACTTCCGGCAGACCCTCATCATGCTCATCATCAATTTCACCAACAATCTCTTCCAAAATATCCTCCAGCGTAACGATACCGCGCAAATCGCCATATTCATCGATCACAATCGCAAAATGCTCGCGGCGTTTACGAAACGCCTGTAGCTGGGCAAAAAGCTGGGTGGTTTCCGGAACAAAATAGGGCTCGGTTGCGATATCTGTAATCGACAGGCCGGAAATATCGCGGGCGCTATTTTCTTCAATAGCGCGCAGCAGAGCCTTTACATGCAGAACCCCGACAATATTTTCCGGCTTGCCTGCATAAACAGGGTGGCGGGTATGCGGGGATAACAGCACAAAGCGCAGGATATCTTCCGGATCATCATCTGCGTTAATGGCGGTAACCGAGGCGCGGTGGGTCATAATCTCTTCAACCGAGATTTCCCCCAAATCCAGAACAGAAGAAAGCATGGCCCCTGTCTCGCGCCCTTCAGCATCTGTGTCCTGATTATGCAGATCAATCAGACCCCGTAATTCTTCTTCGCGGGAATTATCGCCTATTTTATTGATCCGCAGCAGCTTGACCACCAGCAGGTTCAACAGCCAGGTCAGGGGGGTAAGCACCCACACCACAATTTGCACCGGCAGGGCTATTCGCAAGGACAGCTTGTCTGCATGGTTAAGCGCATAGCTTTTCGGCAATACTTCGGCGAACAGCACAATAATAACCGTCATCACCAGCGTGGCGATGGCCACCCCGCTATCCCCTGTCAGGCTGATCGCCGCCGAGGTGGCCAGAGCCGAGGCCATAATATTCACAGCATTATTACCAATAAGGATAGTGCTGATCAGCTGTTCTCTTTTGGTTTGCAGGGCTTCTACCCGCTCTGCCTGGCGGTTGCCATTTCGTTTAACCAGTTGGCGCATACGCGCTTCAGACGCAGCGGTAAGCGCTGTTTCAGCACCAGAAAAAAACGCAGATATCAGTATCAGCAATAAAATAACAGCGATCAGGCCGGTTAGGGATAACCACATTATCAACAGCTCTCCAGAAATTCACGCAAGCTTTGCTCATCAATTTCATGTTCAACAAAGGCCTGACCGATAGAGTGTACCAGAATAAAGGTCAGTTTCCCATCTCTGGCCTTTTTATCTTTACGCATATGGTCAATCATCTTTTCTATCGGCATATCGGCTATCACAGGTAAATCAGCTAGCGCGCCAGGCAGGCCAAGCCTGTTTAAATGTGCGGCAACCCGCATTTCATCCTGTCCGGAACTCAGCCCCAGATGCCGGGAAAAGCCAAAGGCCAGCCGCAAACCACAGGCCACCGCCTCACCATGCAATAATCGGCCATCATATCCAGCTTCTGCTTCCAGCGCATGGGCAAAGGTATGGCCAAGATTTAACAAGGCACGTTGCCCGCTTTCTTTTTCATCAGCACGCACGATATCGGCTTTTGCCTGACAGGATATACGCACCGCTTCTGCCAGCTTATCCGGATTGCCTGCCAATAATTCTGCGCCATTTACCTCTAGCCAGTCGAAAAATTCTGCATCCCCCAACAGCCCATATTTGACCACTTCTGCATAGCCTGCTTTCAGCTCGCGCAGGGGCAGGCTGGATAGCATATCAATATCTGCCAGCACCAGACGCGGCTGATAAAATGCCCCTACCAGATTTTTACCCGCGCTTGTGTTAATGCCGGTTTTTCCGCCAACAGAACTATCTACCTGTGCCAGCAGGCTGGTAGGTACCTGAATGAAATCTATTCCCCGCAACAGGCTGGCCGCCACATATCCTGCCAAATCACCAACCACGCCGCCGCCAAGGGCAATAATCAGGCTGCGCCGATCAATATTCAGCGCCAGAATTTCATTTACCAATTTTTCAAAACAGGCAAAGGATTTGCTGGCCTCTCCTGCGGGTACCAGCGCGTGATGTATTACCCGGGCATGCGGGGCCAGCGCATGCTCTATCGGCTGCAGATATAAATCAGCGACCTGCTCGTCAGAGATAATAATAATTTGGCGATGCTCGATAAAGGGCAGAAGGTCATCAAGCGCGTTGGTAAACAGATCGCGTCCAATAACAATATCATAGCTGCTTTGTGGCAGTTCAATATGAATTTTTTGGATAGTGTCAGACATTTTGAAAATCTAGTTCATCTCGTAGAATCGGGCAATAGGCGCTCAACATGGCCGGCATCGGTCAGCAGTTTCAACAGCTTTTTCATCGCAACTCTATGCGATTGTTTGCCAGTTCGAAGATATAAATCAGCCTCACCATAATCTGCGGCACGTTCTTTTCGCAGCTTTGTTAAAATCTTTAGCGGATCGCTTGTTGCCAATAAGGGGCGAGTGGCAGGGTTGCCAATGCGTGATAACAGGGTATCCGGGCTGGAATCAATCCATATGCTTGTCGCATTTTCCTTGATCGCGGCTCTGGTTTCCGGATTACAAAAAGCGCCGCCGCCAGTAGATAGAATGCATGCGCCTTGCTCGAGGGTGGCCAGGATAATGCGCCGCTCCATTTCCCTGAAACGGGCTTCGCCGGCCAGCTCAAAAATCTCGGCAATGGTAATGCCCGCCTCTTCTTCGACCAGTGTATCACTATCCACAAAGGGCAGAGACAGCGCCACGCTCAGCCGTTTGCCAAGGGCAGATTTCCCCGACCCCATCAGACCAACCAAAACCAGAGGCTCGTCCCCGATACAGCGATAATCACCCTCTATATCAGAGCGGAATTTTTTAATAAGTGAAGTAGGAAAGGACATCATCAAAAAAGCTAAAAAAGAATGTTGTGCCAGCAAGGCAACAAAACCAGCTCTATCTATAGCGGATTTACAGTCATTGGTTAAGAGGTCAAACGCATCTGCTGTCCGGATATTAGGTATAATCTGAAATATTTCTCGCAAATCTGCTGTCTTTTTGCCATATCCCTGCCATATTCCTGCAGTAGCAAACAGGCTGGTGTTACAATCATGTGATTTGCCAAAATGGGTCGCCTATGGCAAGAAAAGTGATAAAAAGGCTGGTAACAGCATAGAAGTTTTAAAAGAGGCCATGTTACAGGGGCCGGTAGAAATTAAAGTGAGGTTTGGAATGAACGCTATGAAAGTCACAATGCTGATTATCGTTATCATAGGCGTGGCAGGAGCTGTGTTTCTGGCAAACTGGCATATTCCTGCGCCAACGAAAATCATAGATAAAGTTGTGTCGAATGAAACGTTTGTTCAGTAATCTGGCAACGCCAATGAAAACATCATCCTTGCCGATATTGCCGGTAATATGTGCCGCTGGCCTTATGTTTGTCGCCGCTACAGAGAATAGCTGGGCACAGGGACGCACAGACAAGCCGGTAAATCTGTTGCAATTCGGCCAGTACGCCTCTGAAACCGATAATCTGACCCGCGCGGATAATCTGAGCGATAATAGCGATATACAAGCAGATAGCCCGCAAAGCCCTGCGGTCATCGCAGA
>JBMZFK010000013.1:0-12459 GCA_049615365.1 Puniceispirillaceae bacterium (SeqCode) | reverse complement strand
GGATAATCTTTCCGGTCAGGCCGCTTCATCGCAGGTAGGGGCTGCTGATACCCTTGCGGCCGATACCGGCCATGCCTTGCTGGGCGCAACGACAGAAGAAAATGAACCGCCCGCTATTATCGCAGAGCAAGATATACAAAACACAAATGCGGGGGCGCCCTCTCTGTCCAGAACCAGTTCCCGCAGTGATTTGCCAGCCACCTCTCTGGAGCGGCGCTCTGTCTCCAAGATAAGTCTGGCTTCTGTCGGGCTAAAACGGCCAGCTACGCTGTCTACAGATTTAAATGCGCTGATCTGGTCAGATTCAGATGCTGAAAATGCGCTATATCTGCTTCGTAATGTTCCGGCTATGGGCAGCGCCCCTATCTTGAACAAGCTGGTTTTCGAGATAATGTCTATCGCTGCGGTGCCCCCCAAGGGGGCCGGGCCTGTTGCAGAAGAATTAGTGGCTGCCAGATTGAACTGGCTGGCGGCGGCGGGGCAATCTGATGCGCTCTCAGAGATTGTACGAATGTTGCCAGAAGCGGAAAGATGGGCAGAATGGAAACGCTGGCAAGTTGAATATGATCTTATTCGCCAGGCGGACGAGGCGGCCTGCCGGGATGCCGAGCGCAATGCCCAGATAAGTCTGGATGATTTCTGGCATCAGTCGCGGATTATCTGTGCGCTGCTGGCAGGGGACAAAAATAAAGCCCGTTTTGCTGCAGATATTCTAAAAGCAAGTGGCGGTGAGGATGTTAATTTCTTTCAGCTGGTAGACAAGCTACTTGGCAGCTCGCAAGCCTTATCACTGGATCTTACCACACTTGATAGTGTTGATTTGGTGTTGATGGATGCCGCCCATGAACAAATTTCCCTGGCCGCCTTTGAACAGGTGCCATTTTCAATGATACAGGCGACTTCTAATTTTCGATATCTGGCTGCTGATGCGGCGCTGAAAACCAGCTTTATGATGCTGGAGCGCGGCTTGCAGGGGCGCGAGCCTACCGAACAAATTTGGCGTGCCTTGCTGGAAGCCCCGATGCCCGCAGAAGCCGCTCTGGCAACATTGGATGGTCTGGATGCACAAGGGCGTACCGATGCCCGTCATGATCCGCTGGCCAGCGCGTCTTTATGGGTTGGGCTAGCGCTTCGCCCGGATGCAGATACAGATATGCTGATCCAGCGCGCTTTTGACACAGAAATGCGCTCCGGGCGTCCGGAATTATTGCTGGATCTCTATTCCAGTCTTATTCGCCAACGCCTGGCCGCGGCCCCAGAGGCAGATAATATCCAGGCTCTAAGCCCGGAACTACAAAGAGATTTTGTGCTGCTGCTAACCCTAGCGACGCCGTCAGATGGTTCGCCAGATAGCTTGCCAGATACGCTCGGCGGCGCCACAGATTTTGCCGCCAGCTTGCAAGATGTTTTGCAAGCCGCCAAAGGGGATGGCTGGCAGGCAGATGCGCTAGATGCCGTAAATGCCTGGCCCCTGTTGCCGGTTCTGAAGGTGCAAGCCTCGCAAGGCCCGAACGAAGACTGGACATCTATTTTGAAAAATACAGAAGCTGGCACCATCGGGCCCGCATCACCCGGCCTAACCTATCACCGGCTTTCAGCACGACATCTTTTTGCGCTGGAGCAATTGGCCATGTCTGGTAATATTGCCGAAACGGCCTTGCTGGCATCAATGCTGGTACAGCCTGTAGCGCTTGGCTGGATAGATCCGCTTGACGGGGCAAAGATTATCGAAGGCCTGCAAAAAGTTGGCCTGGCGAAAGTTGCAGATCAGTTTGCTCTGGATTTTGTCAAAGCCCATCTGTTGCGGATGAATTATATGGCAGATGTCTAGGTTCAGCCCGCGCTGTTTAATCTGAAAAGGATGGCTGGAAGATGGCAGATATGGCGAGCGACCACACCCGCCTGATTAACCGTTTTCTTCAGGCACAATCCGCAGAAAAAGCCGCGGCGGCGAATACCCTGCTTGCCTATGAAACAGACCTGATGCATAGCGCGCGCGAACTGACCGCCTCATTTACAGAGGTAGATGCAGATGGGTTGAGGGCGCTGTTACGCAGATGGGAAGAAGAAGGGCTAGCCGCCCGTACACGAGCCCGCCGCGTAAGTGCGTTGCGGCAATTTATGAGCTGGATGGTCGCAGATGGATATCGCCGCGATAATCCGGTTCAGTTCCTGGATAGTCCAAAATTGCCTGCTGGCCTGCCAAAGAGTTTGGGTGAGGAAGATATAACCCGGTTGCTGGCCGCCGCCCAGCGCTTGCCAGCGCCAGATGATCTGCGCATGGCTGCCGCGCTGGAACTGTTATATGCTGGGGGCTTGCGTATCTCCGAGCTATTAGCGTTAAAAATACAGGATATATCCCCGCAAAAATCTGTGCTAATGATTACGGGCAAAGGCGGCAAGGAGAGGCTGGTACCGGTCACAGATTTTGCGCTAAAGCTAAGTATAGACTGGCTGGCGGTTCGGGATAGGGACGGTCCGGTGACCCATTCTGACCAGCTGTTTGCTGGACATAAAAAAGAGATGACACGCCAGTCCTTTAGCGTGCTGCTGAAAAAGATCGCGCAGCTGGCAGACATTGATAGCCAGCGTGTAAGCCCGCATGTTCTGCGGCATTCCTTTGCAACCCACATGTTAAATAGAGGGGCGGATTTGCGTACACTTCAGGCCTTATTAGGACATACTGATATTGCGACAACACAAATTTATACCCGCACACGCCCTGACCGCCTGCAAGGTCTGGTTAGTGCGGCGCATCCGCTTGCGAAAGATACAGAAAAGAAGTAAAAGAAGAAAAATGGCCCCGCCAAGGTGAGTCCAGTCTTTTTCATTATTTTGACGGTTTATGTAAATGAATCACTTTTTGGATTTTGAAAAGCCAATTGCCGCTCTTGAAGGTAAAATTAAGGAATTGCGCCATTTAGGCGGCGATTCCGGCATGAATATCGCTGAAGAGATTGGTAAATTACAGTCCCGGATCGATAAAGAGCTTGCTCAAACCTATAAAAAGCTCGGCCCGTGGGAAAAAGTTCAGGTTGCCCGGCATCCTGAACGTCCAAAAATGGTTCAGATTATTGAGAAAATTTTTGATGAATTTATCGCCCTTTCAGGTGACCGTGCCTATGCCGAGGATTATGCGATTATTGGCGGTATGGCACGTTTTCGTGGCCGGCCTGTAATTGTTTTGGGAACCGAGAAAGGCAGCACAACCGAACAGCGGGTGAAACGTAATTTTGGCATGGTGCGCCCGGAAGGGTATCGTAAAGCTATCCGGCTGATGGCGCTGGCCAATCAATTTAACCTGCCGGTAATCAGCTTTGTTGATACAGCAGGGGCCTATCCCGGGCGCGGCGCAGAAGAGCGTGGACAGGCTGAGGCGATCGCCCGGGCTATCCAGTCCTGTCTGGGGCTAAACACCCCTTTGATCTCTGCGATTGTCGGCGAAGGCGGGTCAGGCGGCGCGATTGCCCTTGCCACAGGGAACCGGGTGGTGATGTTTGAACATGCCGTCTATTCGGTGATTTCACCAGAAGGATGTGCATCTATTTTGTGGCGCAGTGCAGACAAGGCACAAACCGCCGCAGAAGCGCTTCGTTTAACGGCGCAGGATATGCATGAGCTGGGCGTTATCGACCAGATTGTCGAAGAACCTGTCGGCGGCGCCCACCGGGATATTGATGCGGCGTTAGCCAGTCTTGCAGATGCGATAGACAGCCAGTTGCACACCCTGTCCGCGTTAGGCACAGAAGCGCTGAAAAAAGATCGGCAGGAAAAATATCTGAATATGGGCGATAAATCGCTTATCTAGCGATAGTCCGGTTCGTGTTGCAGATTGCGGATTTTGCGCCGCGCGCTGGCGACTTGTGATAAATCAATTTCGGCTATCACAAAGCCTTCTTCCATGGTTCCGGCATCTGCCAGAACCTCTCCCCACGGGTTGATGATCAGGCTGTGACCATAGGTCTGGCGGCCATCATCATGGGTGCCTATTTGTGCAGATGCCAGAACAAAACACCCTGTTTCTATCGCTCTTGCCCGTTGTAGGACATGCCAATGTGCGGCACCGGAAGGACGGGTAAAGGCTGCAGGGATGGTAAGTATTTCAGCGCCATTTTGCGCCAATTTCCGATACAGGTCAGCAAAGCGAACATCATAACAGATAGACAGGCCGAAATGACCCCTGCTTGTCTGGATATCCACCATCTGCTGGCCCGGGCGAAAATGATCAGATTCGCGGTAGCTCTTGCCATCTCCGACATCTGCATCAAACATGTGAATTTTATCATAGCGGGCAATAATCGCGCCATGCTCATTGATCAGAAAGCTACGATTGGCCACGCGGGTATCTGTTTCTGCAGAGGCTGTGTTCGCCATCATCAGCGAGCCGGCAGAAACTATAACCCGGTGTTTTTTAGCCAGCGCAGATAGCAGATCAAGCGTCGGGCTGTTTGCCTCGTCTTCGACCTGTTCTTTAAGGGCGGTTTTATTCGCCGCCAGAAAATTTGCGCATTCTGGCAAGCATACAATATCTGCACCTGCGGATGCTGCGGCGCCGATAAGGGCTTCTACAATTGGCAGGGTGTCCTGTTGTGTGCCTCTGGCAGTATATTGCAGGACAGCGGCTTTAAATGGTCGGATAGCTGGTGACATAACAGCTCCCTTGCAGGCAGGCAGATTATTCTGAACGGCCTGCCAACAGCTTATACAGCAGACCTTTTTTATCTAGTAAATACAGCTCGTCATACCCGCCAATATGTATATCATCAATAAAAATTTGTGGTACGGTGCGCTGGCCATTGGCGCGGGATCGCATTTCTGCACGTAAATTTGCATCACCGCTGACCTCAATTTCGTTGAAATCAACCTGTTTGGATTTCAACAGCCTTTTTGCCAATGCACAATAGCTACATAGCATATCTGTATAAATATCTATCTGCGGGGATGTCATGGCTGCGGGCCTTTTTGGCAAGGGCTATCTGTTGTGCTGATATGGACAGCGTATAGACAGATTGCAAGGGGAGGGGATGTATTCTGTTACCCTATACCACCCGCGCAAATACCAGAGCCGATACAGAGTGCGCCCTAGCCTTTAGCAAGGTCTGCGTACAGCTATTCAAGGTCGCCCCAGTTGTCATCACATCGTCATAGCAATAGCCTGAACGTATCTTGCTCGCTTTAAAGGGTTTTATCAGGCAAGGGGCGCATAGGCTATGCAGCAGTGCATAAGCGAGCGGGCGCCCACAGGCCGCACAGCTAGGCGCGGTAATGGGGCGCAATCCGTGCCAGCAGTCGGAACAAAGCCCTGTATTTGTCACAAAGGACTGGCATAGTGGGCAGTTATGCGGCAGGAAAAAGCTGAAGAGACCTCGCAGAAAAGCTGGCCATTTGGTATAGAATGCGGCAGGCATTTGTATTCTCCTGCCCATCATTCTATATCTGGTTAGGTAAATTAAATGTTAAGCGATTGAAAAAAAATTTATCCAAAACCCGGCAGGTTTTTTTAAAATAAAGGATTATGATGTCAGAACAGCCGCCAAAGATTTTTAACCATAATCGGTGGATAGAGCAGCGCAATAAAGCTGCGGCTGGCTTTGCCGATTTTGCTTTTTTAAAGCAGTTGGCAACAGAGCGTCTGGCAGAGCGCATCCATATTGTTCGTCGCAGCTTTGTCGATATTCTGGATTATGGCTGTCATACAGGTCAGGTGGCAGACGCGCTTGATAACATGCTGGTGCAGACAGAGCCATATCAGCTGATCCAGGCTGATCACAGTGCAGAGTTTGTAAAATTGGCTGCCGCCAGTTCCCCGCCAGATAAGACAAATAGCTGCAGGGCTGTGTTATCCAGTGGCGAGCATTTGCCAGTAGAGCCGCAAAGCTGTGATTTGATTTTATCTGCGTGTTATTTGCATTGGATGAATGATTTGCCTGGCCTGCTTGCGCAAATGCGGCTGGCCCTGCGCCCGGATGGGTTGATGTGCGTTAATCTGCTGGGGGGGCGCAGCCTGACCGAATTGCGCGCCTGTTTAAGTGAAGCTGAAAGCGAGGTTTCTGGCGGGGTCAGTCCGCGTTGTATGCCCATGGCCGATATCCGGGATATGGGCGGGTTACTGCAACGTGCCGGATTTGCCCTGCCGGTCGCAGATGCAGAATTATTGACCATCACCTATCCGGATATGTTCAGGCTAATGGCGGATATTCGCGGTATGGGCGGGCAGAATGCCTTATATGGGCGGTTGCCCCATTTTACCCGCCGACAAATTTTTATGCGGGCGGCACAAATCTATCAGCAACGCTTTAGCACCGAAGATGGGCAGATAAAAGCAAGTATAGAGCTGATTACCCTGACAGGCTGGGCACCAGATAAGAGCCAGCCACGCCCCCTTGCACGGGGCAGTTCCACCACGTCTTTTACCGATGCCTTTGACAGTCTAGACGCCCAGTAAATCCTGTAACACTGCAATAAATTCGAGATTGGCAGGGGGCATCTGATAGTCGCGAAGCCGTTGCGGGCGCACCCATTCCAGAGTACCGCCTTCCAGCGCCTGAGGGGTGTTTTGCCAGCGCCGGCAGACATATAATAATAATATCAGATGAAAATCATCATAAGTGTGGGAAGCAAAGCTGACAGGGGCGAGGCAGCTATCTTGTGTCTCCACTCCCAGCTCTTCTCTAATTTCTCTTATCAGCGCGGCTTCCGGGGTTTCCCCTTGTTCTATTTTGCCGCCTGGAAATTCCCAATAGCCGCCAAAGCTTTTCCCTTCCGGACGCTGGGCCAGCAGAATACGACTATCGGTGTCGACCAAAGCAATGGCCGGAACAATAAGCGTTGGTTTTTCAGATATCACCACAGAACATCTCTAGCCTAGCTTCTATAATCGCCATTAATGGTGATATAGCCATGCGTCAGATCGCATGTCCAGATAGTTGCACTGCCGCGCCCAAGGCCGATATCAATCTGGATATCAATTTCCTGTGCCTGCATATGCTGGGCGACTGGGGTTTCGTCATAGTCCGGCGCCGCCGCGCCATTTTCAGCAACCAGAACACCGCCTATCTTTATGTGTAATTTATCGCGATCAGCTGGCGCACCAGATTTTCCAACGGCCATCACGATACGGCCCCAATTGGCATCCTCGCCAGCGATAGCGGTTTTAACCAGCGGTGAGTTACCAACAGCCAGCGCAATTTTCTTTGCATCTTTATCGTCCCGCGCACCAGCAACCTGAATGGTGACAAATTTGCTGGCCCCCTCACCATCGCGCACAATCTGCTGGGCCAGATCGCGCATTACCGCTAGCAAGCCAGCATAAAAACTAGCTGCTGCGGGGCTATCGGGATCGCTTATCAGCGCATGTTTTGCGCGGCTTGTTGCCACCAGATAAACACTGTCAGAAGTAGAGGTATCACTATCGACAGTGATCGCGTTAAAGCTCTTGTCAGTGGCACGGGCTAGCAGATGTTGCAAACAATTTTGTGTGATCGCCGCATCGGTGCCGATATAGGCCAGCATGGTCGCCATATCTGGGGCAATCATGCCAGAACCTTTGGCAATGCCATTTATCGTAACCGCCTGTCCGTCAAGCGTGATCATGGTGGTCGCGCCTTTGGTAAATGTATCGGTCGTACGAATAGCTTCTGCTGCATCCCGCCAGCTATTGCGCCCCAGATTTCCGATAATCCTATCCTTCATATTAAGGATAAAATCCGCCTCCAGCACTTCACCTATTACGCCGGTAGAGGCTATGAGCAAACTCTCCGGCGTGATATTCAGCGCGCTGGCAAACACGTCTCGATAGGCGGTGATAGCCTCATTGCCGCGCATGCCAGTAAAGGCATTTGCATTGCCAGCATTGGTGATAACTGCACGGGCACTGCCACTTTGGATGCCGGCACGCGATAAATGTACCGGTGCAGAGGCGGTCTGGCTGGTTGTAAAAGTACCAGCAAAAACACAGCCCTCATCAGCAACCAGCAGCATCAGATCGTCCCGGTTCTGATATTTCATGCCGGTTGCCGCCGTGCCAATCACCAGGCCAGAGATTTCTGGCAGTTCAGGAAAGCTGGCAGGGGCAAGTGGCGAGATGTCAGTCATAAAAGACACTCCTTAGGGATAATAGCACAGCAATTTAACCAGGCACGCACTGCTTACTTGGTCGAAGCGGCCTGTGCTTCCAGCCGGATATCCGCAAAGGAACGGCGTTCCAGCTTGGCATCAACGCGCAGCCCATCTAGCAGGCGCCCCAGATTTTGCGAAATTAAATTCTGCCGTAATTGCGGTGCCAGCTCTTCAATGGTTGGCGCTTCTGATATCCGCTTATCCTCGACCAGAATGATGTGCCAGCCAAATTGGGTTTGCACAGGGGCTTCTGTAAAGCTGCCTGCCTCTAGCGCAAAGGCGGCCATTTCAAACGCAGGAACCATTGCCCCACGCGGGAAATAGCCCAAATCCCCGCCATTTGGCCCGCTTGGACCTGTGGATTTTGTCTTTGCCAGCTTGACAAAATCTGCCCCGCCCTTTAGCTCGGCGATTATAGCTTCTGCTTCGGTTTTCTCTTTTACCAGAATGTGCCGGGCTTTTACCTCACGACGCGATTGCTCATCAGCAACAAAAGTCTCATAGGCTTGCCGGATAGCGTCATCGCTAACTGATTTGCGTAATTCTCTATTTATCCAGGCTTCTGCCAGCACTCTTTGGGCAGCAATGCTCATTTGCACGATAATATCTTCATCATTTGTCAGGCCGGCTTCATTGCCCGCAGCGGCAGCCAGACGCGAGTCAACAATATCGTCAATCAGCCGATCAAAATAGGTTTCCAGCGGTTGCTGGCGAATTTCATCTGGCAATTTTTCGACAAGACGCATCACCTCATCAAGATAAATCGCCTCACCATTCAGGGTTGCAACAAGTATTTTTTCCTGTGCCACAGCGTTTGGCATTGGGCTGGTCAGGGCCAGACCCCCTGCGATCAACAGAACCGGCAGGCAAGTTTTGGCGATAGAAGTTAAAGGTGCAAATTTCATGTCAAATCCTCTTATTTCCGGGTGATAACATTGTTGTCTTATGTGCAGATATGCAGACAGCCATAAAAGTTGTGCTTTGCCTATCACCCTGTTCTCTGTTGCTAGCATATCAACGCATGTGACAGCAATAACAGCCAGATGGTTTTTTATTCAGCCAGGTAACAGATTTCAGATTTTTTCGAACTGTGGAGAGATTAGCCTATTATTTTCTTTCTTCACTAGCTGGCTTTTGCTTCACTAGCCTTGCTTTTATTTGACAAAGGCAGGGTGAATGCCTATCTGCAAAGAAAAGGTTTTTAACAAGCTCGCGCAGGATAGAACGCTGGGATTATCAGCGGTGCTCTTAACCCGTTAAGAGCAAGGGAAGGAAGAAGATGTTTTCAGGATTAGCCAAAAGCTTGTTTGGAGATACAAATAGCCGCGAGATTAAGAAGCTCGAAACGCAAATTGCTGGTGTGAACGGGCTTGAAACAAAATTTGCCGCGTTAAGCGATGATGCCCTTACCGGCATGACCGAGGTGTTTCGCGAACGGCTGAAGGCCGGAGAAACTGAAGATAAAATTCTTGATGAAGCGTTTGCCACAGTCAGAGAGGCCGCACGCCGGACGCTGGGTCAGCGTCATTTTGATGTTCAGCTAATGGGCGGTCTGGTGCTTCATCAGGGCGGCATTGCGGAAATGAAAACCGGTGAAGGTAAAACACTGGTTGCCACGCTGGCAGTGTATTTGAACGCGCTGTCTGGCAAGGGCGTGCATGTGGTCACTGTCAATGATTATTTGGCTAGCCGGGATGCAGGCTGGATGGGTCAGGTATATGAATTCCTGGGGCTTAGTGTTGGCTGTATTGTCTCTGGTCTGGATGATGATGGGCGTCGCCGCGCGTATCAATGTGATGTCACCTATGGCACCAATAATGAATTTGGCTTTGACTATCTTCGCGACAATCTGAAATTCTCGCTAGAGGATATGGTACAGCGCGATCACCATTTCGCGATTGTTGATGAGGTTGATTCTATCCTGATTGACGAGGCCAGAACGCCGCTGATTATCTCTGGCCCCGCAGAAACCTCGGTTGAGCTTTATACCGCGGTTGACGGCCAGGTGGGCGCGCTAGTCGAATCCGATTACGAAATGGATGAAAAGACCCGTTCTGTTACCTTTACCGAAACAGGTATCCAGCATGCAGAGCAGCTATTGATGGCGGCCGGGTTGATGTCAGAGGGCAGCTTGTATGATATTGCGAATGTCAGCTTGCTGCATCATATGACACAAGCATTGCGCGCGCATAAATTATTCCAGCGCGACACCCATTACATGGTTCGCCAGGGTCAGGTCACCATTATTGATGAATTCACTGGCCGCGCGATGGAAGGCCGGCGCTATTCAGATGGGCTACATCAGGCAATTGAAGCCAAGGAAAAAGTCGAGATTCAGGCAGAAAACCAAACGCTCGCCTCGGTAACGTATCAAAATTATTTCCGGCTCTATGACAAGCTGGCAGGGATGACCGGTACAGCGCTAACCGAAGCAGGGGAATTTTCCGAGATTTACAAGCTGGAAGTTACCGCCATTCCCACCAACCGGCCAATTTCCAGAATTGATTCAGATGATGAAGTATATCGCACCTCCAAAGAACGTGATGATGCGGTGATCACCCAGATAGAGACCTGTCAGAAACAGGGCCAGCCTGTTCTTGTTGGCACGGTCAGTATTGAAAAATCTGAATTGCTGTCAAAAACGCTGACCGCGCGTAAAATACCGCATCAGGTATTGAATGCCCGCTTTCACGAGGAAGAGGCAAAAATCATTGCGCTGGCCGGGGCGCCGGGGGCGGTTACAATTGCCACCAATATGGCAGGTCGTGGTACCGATATTCAGCTAGGCGGCAATTACGATATGCGGGTAGCTGACGAAGCGACCAGCGCTGATGGCAAGATTGACGAGAAGAAAGCTGCCAAGATAGAGGCTGAAATCGAAAAGCTGAAAGAAAAGGCGCTGGCGGCAGGCGGGCTTTATGTGATGGGTACAGAACGGCATGAAAGCCGCCGTATCGATAACCAGCTTCGCGGGCGAACCGGTCGTCAGGGCGATCCCGGTGCGTCTAAATTCTTTTTGTCTCTGGAAGATGATTTGATGCGTATTTTCGGCTCTGAACGGCTGGATGGCATGCTGCAAAAGCTGGGGTTGGAAGAAGGCGAGGCGATTATTCACCCCTGGATTAACAAAGCGGTTGAAAAAGCCCAGTCCAAAGTTGAAGCGCATAATTTTGAAATTCGGAAACAATTGTTGAAATATGATGATGTGATGAATGATCAGCGTCAGGTGGTGTTTGCCCAGCGGCGCGAGATTATGCAAACCGCAGATGTCAGCGATACGGTACGCGAAATGCGCTATGACACAATCGACCAGATTGTCTCTGATACTATCCCTGCGGGCAGTTTTGCCGAGCAATGGGATGCAGAACAGCTGCAATTTGCCTCGCAACAGGTTCTGGGGCTGGATGTGCCTGCCGCAGATTGGGTTGCCGAGGATGGAATCGCGGATGAAGAGATTACCGAGCGGCTGCAAAATCAATCAGATAGCTATATGGCAGAAAAGGCTGTGCGTTTCGGTCCGGAATTGATGCGGATGGCTGAAAAATCTTTGCTGTTACAGGTTCTGGATCAGCAATGGAAAGAACATTTGCTGCAACTTGAACAATTGCGGCAGGGCATTAATCTGCGCGCCTATGCACAAAAAGACCCGCTTAACGAATATAAGCGCGAGGCCTTTACTATGTTTGAAGGGATGTTGGGTTCAATGCGCCGTACGGTGACATTGGCGCTCTCGCATGTTGAGGTGGCCCCGCCGGCAGAAGCAGGGGCAACAGAAGAGGCTGGACAGCCACAAGCTGCTGCCGCTGCGTCAGTGGATAGCAAAGTGCCGCGTAACGCGCCGTGCCCATGCGGTTCGGGACGTAAATATAAACATTGCCACGGAAAGTTATAATTCAGGGTATAATTCAAGCTGTAATTTCTGCTCTTTCCGATATATGCAGATTGTCAGTTGAACAAGGCTGAAGACGAAATGAAGAAATTTGCGCTTATGTGTGAAAACAGGCACGAATTTGAAGGCTGGTTTTCTGATGCGGCGGCGGTTCGCGTCCAGGCCGATAATGGCCTGATAGATTGCCCCTTTTGTGGCAGCCTTCAGGTGCAAAAACAGCTATCTGCACCAAATCTTTCAACGCCAAAGACACAGGCTCGTATTGATAAGGCCCGTATTGATAAAGAAGCTGCTGAAACCCCCGCTTCGAAAACAGGGGATATGGCCAATTCTAATTCTGGTTCTGGTGCTGCCGCAGTGCCGCCAGCTCCAAACCCTGGCCTTGCAGATTCGCCAGCTTCTGCCCCTGCTTTAGTAAAGCCAGGCGGTGCGGCGGTAATGGCACAGCAGGC
>JBMZFK010000012.1:0-27839 GCA_049615365.1 Puniceispirillaceae bacterium (SeqCode) | reverse complement strand
GTGATTGTGCTGCGCGGGGCAAATGGCAGTGGGAAATCTAGCCTGTTGCGGGCTATTGCCGGTTTTCTGCCTCTGGCCGAGGGAGAGATTTTATATCAGGACAGCCCGTTGAGATTGCAAGCAGAAGATTGTCCAATCCGGGCAAGCTGGTATGGCCAGAGCGACGGGTTAAGCAGCGCTTTTACCGCACGCCAGAATTTGTCGGTCATGGCCGGGATAAATGGCGCAGCACCTGACATATCTGCATTGCTGGCGAAAGATGTATTCGGCCTGTCTGACTTTCTGGATATTGAAACGCGGTTTTTATCTACCGGCCAGCGTCAAAGGCTGGCATTAAGCGGGCTACAGTTTAATTTGGGGGGAAAATCCCTGTGGCTGCTGGATGAGCCAAATAGCGGGCTGGATGCGGGCGGGCGCACCGCCTTTGAGGGCTTGCTATCTGACCATCAGCAAAAAGGTGGCTATGCGGTGATCGCCAGCCATATCCCACTTTCCAAAGCCACCACCCATACAAAATTTGATATTAGCAAGGCCGCATTATGAGGGGGTTTGTGCATTTCTTTATCCGGGAATACCGCCTCAGCCTGGCCCGGCTTGGGGATCATTTAACGCAAAGCGCCTTTTTTGTGATGCTGGCAACCTTGTTCCCGCTGGCGGTAGGCCCGTCTCCAACATTACTGGCAGCACTAGGTGTTTCCATTATCTGGATAGCGGCCTTGCTCAGCGCCTTGCCCTCTTTTGATAAACTCTTTGCTGATGATTATCGTGGCGGCTGGCTGGAACAAATCTGCCTCAGCCCGTTATCCCTGCACGCCTATGTGCTGGCAAAAATTGCTAGCTGGTATCTTTTTGCTCTTCTGCCTCTGGCCGGAATAACGCCTTTGCTAATGCTGTTTTTTGGCCTGCCCTGGGGCATGACTATGCCGCTTATCGCCAGCCTTGCGCTGGGGCTGGCAGGGCTGGTACTGCTGGGGGCTATTGCCAGTGCCCTTACCCTTGGGGCGCGGCGTACCACCATGCTGGTTGCGTTGCTGGTACTGCCTCTGGCTATCCCGATTGTGGTATTTGGCGTAATGATAAGCGAGAGCGTTCTGCATAGCCAAGACGTTTCAGCCCATTTCAATCTATTAAGTGCTTTAGTGCTTTTCCTGCTTGTGGTAAGCCCTATTGCAAGTGTCGCGGCCTTGCGCTCAGCTCTGGAAGATGGATAGAGAATAGCCGCTTTTGAGCTGTTATTCAGCGCGGGCGGTATCGGCCTTTTTGACGAGGAGTATCAAAGACAACATATGGCAGGCTTTTTTGACTTCATGGCCAATCCGACCCGCTTTCAGGCGATAGCAAAGCCGGTGCGACCGCTATGCTTGCTGGTGTCGTTTTTATGCTTTGGCTATGGGCTGTATTTATCTTTATTTGTATCGCCAGCCGATTATCAGCAAGGCGAGGCGGTGCGTATTATGTATGTGCATGTACCTGCTGCCTGGCTGGGCCTGTCCAGCTATTTGGGGCTGGGTATTTGCGCGCTATTCTATCTGGTATGGCGCCACCCTCTGGGGGATATTGCCGCCCGCGCTATCGCCCCTATTGGGGCTGGTTTTGCTGGCATCACCCTTATCACCGGCAGCCTGTGGGGCTATCCGATTTGGGGAACATGGTGGGTTTGGGATGCTCGGCTGACCTCCATGCTGGTGCTATTCTTTTTCTTTATTGGCTATATCGGGCTGGCTAACGGGTTTGAACGGCATGAACGCGGGGCCCGTATGGCGGCTATTCTGGCCCTGATTGGATGTATCAATCTGCCAATTGTGAAATTTTCTGTGGATTGGTGGAATACCCTGCATCAACCCGCCAGTATATTGCGCTCTGGCGGGGTTGCTATTGATGGCTCCATGTTGTGGCCGCTGATGATAATGTTTGCCGGGTTTCAGGCCTTTTTCATCTGGATTGTCCTACATCGGATGGGGTGGATGCTGGCGATGCGCAAGCTGGAAGCCCGGCAAAATAGCCGTGGGCGTGCGCGCCTGCGCACAGCTGGTAATCAGAACGGAAAGGCCGCATCATGAACGCACAAAGCTATGATTTCTATATTTTTGCCAGCTATAGCGTGACAGCAATTTTCATCTTTGCCGCGGCTCTGCATAGCTGGCGCAAAGCCAAAATCATTGCCGCAAAAAGCCAGCAAGATTAAGCATTGTTTCGCACACGCCGTCCGCCACGCCGCCGCCCCGGATTATCCTCGGACGCGACATTATCGCTCAAATCACGCACTGGCAGCGTGACCGCCGCACTCAGACAGGGATAGGGATCTGTTTTATGCGGGAACGCCATCGCCCGCACAAAGTGATTTTGAAAATCTGCCTCGACAGCGGTTTCAATCTTTTCAATCTGGCGCACCGTCTCTTCAATCGTCTGGCGCTGGTCGATATTTAACAACGCCATTCTGGCGCCCGCACCAGCGGAATTGCCAGCCGCAATCACCTTGTCCAGCGGGCAATCTGGAACCATCCCCAAAATCATCGCATATTTGGGATCGATATAAGAGCCAAAGGCGCCAGCCAGAATCACTCTGTCTACCTTTGATAGGGCCATCTTATCCATCAGCAAGCGAAAGCCGGCATGCAACGCCGCCTTGGCCAGTTGAATAGCACGCACATCATTTTGCAAGACGCTGACTGTATCGGTTATCTGATATTTAAAGGTACGACCATCTCGCTGGATACGGTCTGTACGGCTGGCCAGACTGCCATCTATCACCCCTTCGGCAGTGATAATGCCCGTGAGATACATCTCGCCCAGCGTTTCAATAATACCGGAACCACAAATGCCTGTAATTCCTGTATTTTTTACAGCTTCTTCAAAGCCTTCCTGATCCGACCAGATATCACTGCCGATCACCGAATAGCGCGGCTCTAATGTTTCGGGATCGATACGCAGGCGCTCTATCGCCCCTGGTGCGGCGCGTTGTCCGGCGCTGATTTGTGCACCCTCAAAGGCAGGGCCCGTTGGTGAGGAGGCGGCCAGTAGCCTGTCTTTATTGCCCAGCACAATTTCGGCATTCGTGCCCACATCTATCAGCAAGCTGATATCCTCGCGGTTTTGCGGGGCTTCTGCCAGCACAACCCCGGCCGCATCTGCGCCAACATGACCTGCAATACAGGGCAGAACATAAACCATACTGCCAGCATGCAGCTTAAGATCCAGCTCTGAGGCACGCATTTCGGTAGCGGTATCTATGGCCAGCGCAAAAGGCGCGCCGCCCAGCTCTATCGGATCGATACCCAGCAACAGATGGTGCATGACAGGATTGCCTACCAGCACAACTTCCAGCACATCTTCTGGTGTCATGCCGGCCTGCTTTGCCCCGCCTTCCAGCAATTGTTGCAAGCCCTCGCGAACAGATTTGGTCATCTCTGCCGCCCCGCCTTCATTCATCAGCCCATAGGAAACGCGGCTCATCAAATCTTCACCAAAGCGGATTTGCGGATTCATAATACCGGTTGCGGCCAGCACTTCGCCTGTATTCATATCGCATAGCTGGGCAGAAATAGTGGTAGAGCCAACATCTATTGCGGCCCCTAAAATCTGTGTCTTGAGGCCCGGCCATACCGCGATAATCTGATTGCCGCCGCGCAACGCAACGGTAATTTGCCACTTGCCCCTACGCAGACAGCTTTGCAGACACTGCAACACATGTAACGCACAACGAACCTCGCCAGCTATCCTGTCTGGCCATTGTGCCCGCAACGCTTCGATAACGCGGCGCAAATCGCCAGATGGTTCATGCATATCTGGCTCGCGCACCTCTATAA
The DNA here is from genome assembly GCA_049615365.1 of Puniceispirillaceae bacterium (SeqCode). Classification (GTDB taxonomy): domain Bacteria; phylum Pseudomonadota; class Alphaproteobacteria; order Puniceispirillales; family Puniceispirillaceae; genus JADHLI01. Next base: position 24,033 of record JBMZFK010000012.1, on the reverse strand, counting down.
AGCACAGCCGAACAGGCGGATTAAGGGCGATTACACGGTTATCTGCTGCCTTGCGCACCAGCTGGTTATGAACCTGGCTGGTAGCCGGTACATCCACCACAAGATTATCTTCTACAGAACATTGACAGGCCAAGCGCCGGCTATCTGGCAAGCCACGTTTTTCTGCATAACGGGCTTCTGAGGCAGACGCGGCAGATAAAGACGCCGCTGAGGAGGTAAGACCATGCTTGGCAAACTGCCCCTCACCAACATCAATTTGACAGCGGCCACACATGGCCCGGCCCCCGCATACAGAATCAATATCCACCCCCAATTGGCGGGCGGCTTGCAACAGGTTTGTACCTTTGGCGACCTGCCCCTGACGCCCGGATGGCGTAAAGACGATTTTTACCTCTTGTTGATCTGACATTATATCACCACCAGATTTTCGCGGTTTCCCCCCTGCCTTGCGATAGTGGCCTGTGGTTAACCAAATTGCAGATGCTTTTGTTTATGCTCTTGCGCGTCTTCTGGTCTGGCGACGCTCACGCTGGCCACTGCCCTCTGCCGGAGCTTCTCTGAATTTAGATATCCATTTACGACATTCAGGATCAACCCCGTTCATGACATTTGCCCCCATAATCGCGGTCATTTCCTCGCTATGCAACGGATTCATAATCGCAGAGGTCATACCCGCCCCCGCTGCCATAGATAAAAAGGCCGCGTTCATCCCATGCCGGTTAGGCAAGCCAAAAGAAATATTTGATGCCCCGCAGGTTGTATTGACCTTTAGCTCTGTGCGCAGGCGCGTGATCAAATCCAGTGCGGTGCGCCCCGCCATATTGATCGCACCAACCGGCATGATCAGCGGGTCAACCACAACATCTTCACGCGGGATGCCAAAATCTGCGGCCCGTTCAACGATTTTTCTGGCCACATCAAAGCGGACATTTGCATCCTCTGAGATACCGGTTTCATCATTCGATATCGCCACAACGGCCGCGCCATATTTCTTTACCAAAGGCAGGACAACTTCCAGACGCTCTTCCTCGCCAGTTACCGAATTTACAAGGGCCTTGCCCTGATAAACTGACAAGCCTGCTTCCAATGCCGCCACAATAGAGCTGTCAATGGCTAGCGGTACATCCACCACAGACTGCACCAGCTTTATTGATTCTGCCAGAATAGCTGGCTCATCTGCCATCGGAATACCGGCATTCACATCCAGCATGGTCGCCCCGGCTTCGACCTGGGCCACCGCATCTGATATCACCCGGCTATAATCGCCTTCTGCCATTTCCGCAGCCAGCAATTTACGCCCGGTTGGATTGATACGCTCGCCAATAACGCAAAAAGGCGAATCAAAGCCGATGGTAATTTCTTTACTGTGAGAAGATACAATAGTGTTTGTCATAATTTTGGCCTTTATCTATCCATAATAACAATCTGGCTGAGGTTACTCAGCAGCGACATCAAACCCGCCCTTTGGCAACAAGGTGATATTGCCCTGCTCCACCGCTTTGGCATAGGCAGCGGTTTTGGCAAACCCCCCAAACGGGTAATAGTGAAAATGATGCAGCAAGCATTTCTCATCCGCGCTCATTCCAGCAGACAGACCTGCCAGCAACTCATGCGGGGACTGCACCGTCATCAGTTTTGCCACATTGCGCGCCTGTTTCGCGATAAAGCGCATAGAGGGGCCAATACCTGAAATCTGGGCAAATCTAAATAGGGTTTTGATGGTAGCAGGGCCAGGAATGCCAATCCGCACTGGCAGGCGGTTTCCAGCGTTGCGAATGCTCCGCTCCCAGGCCAGCACCGCCTCTGCATCAAAGCAAAACTGCGTTTCCATATACAGCGAAAGCCCTTCTTTTCTGGCAAATTCATTTTTCAGCATAATCGCCTCAGCCAGCTGATCATCGCTGATATCAGGGCTGCCTTCGGGGTGGCCAGACACGCCAATAGTGGTAATATTATGCTTTTGAATAAGCCCTGTATTGAGCACCTGCATGGTGCTGTCAAAATCACCGACAGGGGTGTCCACACCGCCGCCAATAACCAGCACTTCACGGACATTTGCCTGCTGCGTCATACGCTTTAGCAAATCATCCAGCTGTTCTTTATTGTGCAGGGAACGAGCAGCGATATGGGGAACTGCGTTCATCCCTTCATCTGCCAGCCTTTTTGCGGTCGCGATTGTATCCAGCGGATCCGAACCAGGCAGAAAGGTTACATTTACCGTTGTGCCTTCATTTAATACCGCCGCAAAGCTATCAATCTTTGTGGCGCCCGCTGGCGTTACTTCAATCGACCAGTTTCCGGCACACCGGGCAATATCATCTATGGTTACGCTCATCACGCTATCTGCTTTCCTGTTGACCTAATCCATGCCTGTTTGAACCGGTATTTTGCGTCTTTTATCCAATCTGTTCAGATGTGATATGCGCCATGCCCGGCGCAGACCTAAAACACCCAATATCTTTTTATGAAACGAGTGTGACGCGAGGTAGCGTTTCACGATTGCCCGCTATCGCCTTTCATCTGTCCAATCACGACATTGCACCTTTAGTCTGATGACGGCGCACGGCCACCATTAGCGACAAGGGCTGCCAATATTGGACCATCATATTCTGCTTCTAATTCTTTGGCTTTGGCCTCGGCTTCGGCTTGCAAGCTGTCAGAACAATCTGCAGCTGGCTCACGCCGCCAGTCTGCAAGATAATCATCTGTACTGTCAGCGCCATCGCGCATGGCCGCTTCATCAATCGCCAATGCAAAACGGCGGTGAAGTTCGATTTTTGCCTGCTCACGTTTACGCCCGCGCCCGGTCTCTGCTACCACTTGCGCTGGAATATCGCGCCAATAAATCACTGTAAGGCTTGCCATCGCACCCTCATTATTAAAACATTTTATGGTAAGTCACGAGGCCAGAGCCGCAATTATGCGGCGCCAGCTTCCCGTCTTTTTGCAATAAGAGATTTCGCCGTTTCCACAGCGACCGCCGCATCCCGGCAATACGCGTCCGCGCCAACTGATTCGCCAAACGCTTCGTTCAGGGGCGCCCCGCCAACCAGCACGATATAATCGTCACGAATACCCTTTTCCACCATCGCATCCACAACCACTTTCATATATGGCATTGTGGTTGTCAGCAGCGCAGACATGCCCAGAATATCGGGCTTATGCTCTTCAATCGCGTCCAGATAGTTTTCCACCGGATTATTGATGCCAATATCAATAACCTCAAATCCGGCTCCTTCCAGCATCATCGACACCAGGTTTTTGCCAATATCGTGAATATCCCCTTTGACGGTGCCAATAACAACCTTGCCCACGCGAGGCGCACCTGTTTCAGCCAGCAATGGGCGCAACACCCCCATCCCAGCCTTCATGGCATTTGCGGCCATCAATACTTCGGGAACAAACAGAATACCATCACGGAAATCGATACCGACAATGGTCATCCCTTCAACCAGCGCTTTGGTTAGCACGTCATAAGGTGTCCATTCCCGCGCCAACAGGATATTAACCCCTTCTACGACCTCGTCTTGCAGACCATCATAAAGGTCATCATGCATCTGCTGAACAAGTTCATCATCATCAAGTTCGGATAAGATGATATCATCTTCATCGGACATTTCAGACTCCTCTAACCATGCTAAATATAAATGACTGAGCCCACCGCTTTAAAACCATTTTTAAACCTTCACCTTAAATCTTTAGGGCGCACCATAAATATAACGGCATTTAGCCCCGACTTTAACTATCACAAGCACGACATTTTAATAAAATTAGAGAAGTTTTTACCCTTTAGAAATCTGTTGCGGTTCTGTTGTCTGGAGTATTCGACCTGCCTGCCCAGCTTGAGGGGAGGCTGTCTGATGTTGCTGTTGTGCTGATATCCCGAGCAGTTCCAGTAACGCCTGCGTAGGCTGCGCTTTATTCAATGTGTAGATATGATAACGTGTCAGCCCTTCTGCGCTAAGCCGCAGCCACAGATCCAGAAGCACTGATAATGCATGGGCTTCAGATAAATCTGTGCCAGCTGTTTTATCCAGCTCCTTTTCCAGCGCTGGCGGAATATAAACCCCGCATCGCCCCGCAAAACCCTGCATTTTCAGGCTATCACTAAAGGCCAGAATCCCGGGTATCAACCTCTCGGCAAAACCAAATTTATCTAGCCTGTCCCGCAATCTTAAAAACCGCTCTGCATCAAAAAAGAACTGGGTAATCGCCTCTGAGGCGCCCGCATCAAATTTCGCTAGCAGCCAGTCAAAATCTGCATCCCCATCTTTGGCATCCTGATGGATATCCGGATAGGCGGTGGTGCTTATAGCCTCAAAACCCATATCTTTGACATGCGAAATAAATTCAATTGTATCGGTAAAGGGGTGCCGGGGAGATACAGCGCCACCAGCGGGAATATCACCGCGCAGGGCTAAAATCTGGCGAATACCGATATCTTTAAATTTTTCAAGGGTTTCTATGACATCTTCGCGCTCTTGACCGGCAAAGGTTATATGCGCCATTACCGGAACTGATAACCGGTTATAAATTGCTTTGGCGGTTTCAGCTGTACCCTGGCGCGAGGTACCACCCGCCCCATAGGTTACAGAAATAAATTCAGGGTTGTAAGCAGATAAACTCTGTAACGCCGATAGTAGGTTTTTATGGCTAGACGCTGTTTTCGCAGGGAACACTTCAAAAGATAGCTCTGCTTGTCTGCGCATATGGGTTGCCACCGCGCTCATATCTACTGCGCCAGTGTCATTTAATGGGTAAATGCCATTTATTGAAGCCCCGATGGACTTTGACTGGACATGCATATAGCTCTCCCTTGAAATAATTCTTTAATCAAGATAGGGAAAGCTGTAACATGAGACAAATTCATATTTTACATAAAGTTTATGAGAAAAATTAATGAATATAGAGTTAAAGCATCTGCGAACCATTTTAGCCATCCATGAGGCGGGCTCTTTGCAAAAGGCTACACAGCAGCTGAACATGACACAATCTGCGCTGTCGCATCAGCTGCGCTATATAAAACAGCAGATAGGCGTTGAAATTTTTGTACCCGAAACCCGGCCACTCAGGCTGTCACCAGAAGGGCTGGAGCTGGTCGAGGCAGCACGGCGCATTCTGCCCGAGATGGAAAAGTTAAAATACAGATTTATTGATTTGCGTTCAGGGCAAACCGGGCGGCTATTTATCGCTATTGAATGCCATGCCTGTTTTGAATGGCTGTTTCCAGCGTTGAATCTGTTTCGTGATCATCACAGCCATGTCGATGTGGATATCAAGCCTGGCCTGGCCTTCAAGGCGATTGAAGCCTTGCAGGCCGAAGAAGTAGATCTGGTTATTTCCGCAGACCCTGAAAATTTGCCAGATGTGGTTTTTCACGAGCTATTTACCTATGAGCCCACCTTTATTGCAGCAAAGGATCACCCGCTATCGGCACGTGATTATGTAGAGGCGGCTGACTTTGCTGACCAGAATGTAATTACCTATCCGGTACCGCTAGAGAGGCTGGATCTGTTTAGCCAGCTATTATTACCCGCCGCGATAGAGCCCAAAAGCGTCCGCCAGGTTGAATTAACCTCTGTTATTTTACTGCTTGTTGGCGCCAATAAAGGGGTGAGCGTTCTGCCAGACTGGGTGCTGCAAAACTCGCGCGAGACAGAACATTTGACAAAAAAGAAATTGACCAGAAAAGGCATTAAACAAAAGCTCTATGCAGCGGTGCGCCGCCGTGACAGCGATAAGCCCTATGTTGAAACCTTTTTATCCCTGTCAAAAACGATTCTCTCGCGCCTTACCCCCTGAGGCCGGGCATAATCGCTACGAACAGAACCGCGCGCCTAATGGCCAAGATTGCCATGTTTTTTCATGATTGGCAGGGTCAGCAACGCAAATCCCATAGAAATACCTGTCAGGCCAAAAGCCTTGAACGTGACCCAGCCATCATCTGAAAGGTTGCGCCATGCGATTTCATTTGCCGTTGCAGAGACCACAAACATCAACACCCAAATCCAGGTTACCTGACGCCAGCCAACCGCAGATAATTGCAGCTGATTGGACAGCATCGCCTTTAGCGGGTTACGGCCAATTATCTGTCCCCCCGCCAGCACCGCCGCGATAAGCAGGCTGATCACGGTAGGCTTTATTTTAATAAAGACCGGGTCATTGAAAAAGATGGTCAATCCGCCAAACAGCGCAACAGCAATACCCCCAAACAAGGCCATCATCGGTATCCGGCGATCCCAAATCCATGACAGGGTAAGCGCAATTACCGTAGCGATAACCAGCACCCCCGTACCCCACATAATACCGGCAAAATAATTGGTAATAAAAAACAGGATAAGCGGGCCATATTCCAGAATTGGACGGTGTTTTTTCTCGGCTGATGAAAAAGAACTATCTGAAGACATAATAATGCTGTTAAGCAACCTTTCTATTAGATACAGCGCCCTGCCGGGCAAGACAGATTTGTGCTGTTTCGGCAATCAGGCTGGCCGTAGCCGCCTCACCGCGTGCCTGCTCGCCAAGGCTGCGCCGCCAATAGCGCGCGCCTTTCTGGCCAGTGAACAGCCCCAGCATATGCCGGGTAATACTATGCAGGCGAACACCTTGCTGGCAGGCATTCTCGGCATAGGCGCTCATCTGCCGGGTTACCTGTGCCAGATCAGCCAGCTCGTGGCCAAAAATATCGGCAGACATAGCGGCAAACTGGCCAGGCGTTTTATATGCAGATCTGCCTATCATTGCCCCGCAAAACGCCCCGTCCCCGGCAGCGCTTTTAATATCGTCCAGCGTTTCCAGACCGCCATTTAAAATAATATCCAGCTCTGGATATTCTTGTGCCAGCTTGACAGCCCGGCCATAATCCAGTGGCGGTATTTCTCTATTTTCTTTTGGGCTAAGCCCGTTAAGCCAGGCTTTTCTGGCATGCAGATATAAAATCTTTAGCCCAGCTTCCATCTGGGCCTCAACAAAGCGGTTCAGCCCTTCGACCACATCCATATCATCAATGCCAATGCGGCATTTTACTGTAACCGGCTTGTCTGTTTCTGCCTGCATGGCGCGCACGCAATCTGCCACCAATTCAGGCTCCGCCATCAGGCTAGCCCCGAAACACCCGGCCTTTACACGCGGCGAGGGGCAGCCAACATTCAGATTAATTTCATCAAAGCCAAAATCGCGCACCGCCTGCACCGCCGCGGCCAGCCTATGTGGTTCCGAGCCGCCTAACTGCAGCGCGAGGGGATGCTCGTTGTGATGATGCTGGCAAAATCGCTCTGCCCCGGCATGCAAAATAGCTTCAGCTGTTACCATTTCTGTGAACAATAATGCCTTTGGCGATAACAGCCGGTGAAAATAACGACAATGCCTGTCTGTCCAGTCCATCATTGGCGCAACACAAAGGGCACGGTTAACACCGTCTGCACCTAAACCGTTGTTTTTGAACATTTCTAAATACATTTTTTTCTTATCACCTGCCGTGCCAGATAGTACCAGACAATAGGTGTCATCAATTTATTTTTGAGACCTGTATGGTTCAGGCCATGGTCAAAATAACAGCAGGCCAATTCAATGGCAACTATTCGTAAATCAGGCAAAAAACCCCGAATTGGACAAGATAAAAATTTACCCCTCTCCCCGCCAGTGCCCGCATCAACTCAAACAGCGCGATTTACCCTTTGCATCCGCCGCAGATACCCCTAAACTCATATTCATATTTTGCAAACAATAAGGGGATGGCAGTTTTGTGCCGCCGCCTTTGCAAGCATCAGAAAGGCTAACATAATGTGCATGGGTTGCGCTGGAATAGCGATGATGAATAGTGACGGGAAAACACCGGACACGACAGAAACGATAGTCTATTTTGGTCTGTTCGCCCTATGGATCATGGTGTTGGTTCATCTTAAGAAAAGCTCCAGTGAACAGGGCGCCGAAACACGGTTCAGTTCCAGCTGATCTCGCGGCCCAGCCTATCCAGAACACGCTATTATCTGCCTGAACCTGTCGCAAAAAATGTTGGCAGACCTGTCCAGCTTTCTTTTGAAGTGTTTACTAATTTATTTTAGACTTTTGTAATGAAACCTGTGACCTGTAATTTCATCTTCAGTCTTTTTTTACTTTATGTCGGGTCTGGCACCGCTGTCAGTGCCGCTACAACAGACCCATCAGCGGCGCATTATGGCGTGATCTATCAAACAGAATTTGGCACGGTAGATGTGGGAACCAGTGAAGCAAACTGGCATATTGAAGAAAACCAATTTTCCATGACAGGGGCGTTTAAATCTACAGGCATCGCCACTGTGTTTGCTAGTTTTGAAGGATTTGTCAACATACGTGCCATCCGCCAAACCGATCAGTGGCAGGGGCAAATTATGGGTATCGCCAGCGCTTATAAGGCAAAAACAAACATAGCCGAAACAGCCTGGTCAGCAGATGGAAAAACAGCCACCACAAAAACTGACCCCCCTCCGGATCTGGACGAAGTCTATCCAATTGATACCGCCATGTTGCGCGATGTAACCGATCCCTTTAGTGCCATGATGACCATGCTTGATCGCCTCAAAGCCGGGCTTCCCTGTGAGGGAAGTTTCCAGATTTTTGATGGCAGGAGACGCGCTGAATTAACCTTTAGTGATTTGGGAACAGAGACGCTGGAACCGGATCGCAATTTTGCTTTTGGCGGGAGCGCGAGGGTATGCGGCATTGAAAGCAATCCGCTGGGCGGTCACAGACGCAAATCACGCCTCAATCAGGAAGCTGATGGCCCGCCAAAAACAAGAGCTTATGTTGCCGAGCTTGAAAAAAATGTGCTTGTGCCGGTTCGGATTGAGAATGACCTGTTTTTCGGGCGTCTTGTAACGCGGTTAAATATGGACCGTTCGAAATTTTAACTATCTGTGCTGATAGCTGGTTTTGTGCCTGGCTCTGGCTTCAGGCTTGGCAATTTTCCAGTTTTAACAGTAGGATGCAAGAGCAGTATCGATAATAATTTTATCCAAAAGATAGAGGGTCGCGTGAAAGTAAAAAAACTGGGCTGGTCTTCGCTGGAAGTCAGCAAGCTGTGTTTAGGGTCTATGACATGGGGAGAGCAAACCCCGGCAGATGAGGGATGGCGGCAAATTGACACCGCCCTGGCCCATGGCCTGAATTTTATTGATACTGCCGAGATGTATCCAACTAATCCCATGCGTGCAGAAACGTCCGGGGATACAGAACGGGTAATAGGCCAATGGCCAGGCATCAAAAAGCGCCGGGATGAGGTGGTATTGGCAACAAAGGTTACCGGTGAAGGGCATCGTTTTGTGCGAGAGGGCGCGCCTATTTCGGCGGCGACCATTCGCACAGCAGTGGATAATTCCCTGAAATCAATGAACACAGATTACATTGATATTTATCAGTTGCATTGGCCTAATCGCGGCTCTTACATGTTTCGCAAAAACTGGCATTATGACCCAAGCCCGCAGGATAGCACTGCCTTTCTGGAGCATGTTGAAGAAGTTCTGGATGAGATGGATCGGCTGGTGAAAGCTGGCAAGATATGCTATTTCGGCCTGTCTAATGAAAGCGCCTGGGGCACTTCTGTCTGGCTGAACGCCGCAAAGGCACAAAATCGGCCACGGGTGCTGAGCTTGCAAAATGAATATAGCCTGTTATGCCGATTATTTGATCTGGATTTGGCAGAGCTATGCCACCATGAGCAGGTAGATTTGCTTGCCTTCTCACCTCTGGCCGCAGGGCTGTTAACCGGCAAATATCAGAATGAGGCAGCCCCGGATGGCTCGCGCATAAAAGCGACACCTGATCTGGGCGGGCGCACCACCGCGCGTGTGTGGCCGGCCATTGATGCCTATCTGGATATCGCCCAAAAATATGGGCTGGATCCTGTCCATATGGCCCTTAGCTGGACAATGTCTCGCCCTTTTATGGGATCGGTTATTTTTGGCGCCACCACGCAAGCCCAGCTTGAACATATTCTGGCGGGGGCTGATTTGGATTTAAGCGAGGAAGTATTGGCCGAGATTAACGCCGCCTATAAGGCGCATCCTATGCCATATTAATCTATGCTCTATTAATTTGGGTTCGGAGGCGCATGCCTAGTCTTTTTTATCCCCGCGGATCAGGGGCAGACGCAGCTTAGAAACCGCATTTGCATGGGCATCAAAGCCTTCGTAACGGGCAAAAATCTCGGTCTTTGGGGCCATTTCGGCAAAGCCGGCAGCATCTACACGGCCAATAGAGGCGGTGCGCATAAAATCATGGACGCCAAGCGGGGCATGGGCGTGCGCCGCCCCGGATGTCGGCAGTACACAATTTGGCCCCATCATATAATTTGCCAGCGATCCGGCTGCATATTCACCCAGCAAGATTTCCGATGCGGTCTGAATAAAGGGCAAATGCCTGTCTGCCTCACGCGACAGAATCTGGCAATGTTCAGGGGCATATTCATTGATAAAGTCATAGGCTTGTGCCTCGCTCTCAGCCAGAACAATACCGCCATTCATGCCCGATAATACGGCCATTGCATATTCCTGGCGTTCGGCTGACATCTGCGCCAGATAATCTGGCAAGGCGGCTTCTACGCCCTTTGCCAGCTCGGCTGAACAGGTAACCAGAAAGCCGGAGGAATCTGCGCCATGCTCGCATTCAATAAGGATATCCAGAGCCGCCAGCCTTGGGTCAACACTGTCATCAGCGAATATGATTACCTCGCTTGGTCCCGCTGGCAAGCGTGAGCCTATTTTTCCGGCCAATAGCCGCTTTGCCGCAACAAAATAGGGGCTGCCCGGCCCTTCGATTTTGCGGCATTTCGCAATGGATTGGGTGCCAAAAGCAGCGGCAGCAACCGCTTGCGCACCACCAGCTTTTGCAATATTTTCCACCCCCGAAAGACGCGCTGCAACCAGCGTTGCCGGATCGATATCTCCATCCGGGCCAGGCGGGGTTAAAATAACAGGCTCCGGCACACCAGCAACCACCGCAGGTATCGCGGTCATCAGGGTTACAGAGGGGAAACTGCCTTTACCGCGCGGCGAGTAAAGCGCCACCCTGTCTATTGGAAAGGCACGCTCGCCCACCTCAACGCCCGGGCGAATTTCCATACGCCAGTCTGCTTCCGGCTTTTGCTGTTCATGAAATCGGCGAATATTATCGGCGGCATATTCCAGCGCATTGACCAATTCCGGTTCCAGCTGATCAAACGCCCTATCTACTTCTGCCTTGCTCGCCACCAGAGATTTACCGGTCAGGTCAGCCTTGTCAAACAGCCCGGCATAGCGCACCAGGGCGGCATCGCCTGTTTCGCGCACTTCTTCTATCACTGGCGCCACCGCGTCCATATAGGGGCTTAGATCATCTTCGGTACGGCTTTGTAATACCGCAATCTCGGCCTGGCTGTAATCTTTCAATTTATGAATAGCGATAGATTTGGTCATGTTGGTCAGATTTCAGTTAATAAAATATCGTTAGCAGAAATGATAGGGGCGCATGCTAGCATGGAACCTTGAGGCATGGAACATGCAGACATAAAAAACAGAGGCGTTAAAATCTTTTTGCCTGACAGTGTGCCATCTGGCTACAGGGTGAAAATATTGCGCCCTTCACTGTCTTGTACCGATATAATCCAGCAATCCGGATCATAGCTCACTTCCCGGCTGAGCCTATCTTGAACCACCTCTCTGCTAACCCAGTCTGTGCCAGTGATACAGACCCATTCATATTCATCATCGTAATTTAGCTGGCGTGCCAGCAAGCAAAATTCATTAACGCTCTTTTCCAGCTCAACGAAAATGGCCCCGGCGCGGGTATCTCCTTTTCGCAGAATAGCCGCAAAAATACCAAAACCGGCAGCCTGGCGAAGCGCCGCCCCCACCACAATATCTGTTGTCAAACGGGCCATGGCTAGCTGTATATCCGGAAAACATAAAGCCTGTCAGGCATGGAAAAGCTCAGGTCTAAAAATCTGTGCATCTGCCATTATTTTCCCAGTCCCCAAAACGGGTTGGCTCTGGCCCTTTTGGCCCGCCACGCTCTGTTATCGGCTCCCCAGCCTGCCTATCTGTGGTATTTTCTGCGCCTGCTTTTTGATTTGACTGCATTTCTGGCAGGGTATCTGTATCTGTATCCTGTTTATTATTTGCCATTTTTTGCCTTTAATTTGTCTGTGTACCAGCTTTTTTCACCCGTCTTTTTGCTTGGTCTTTTTCACTGGCACAAAAAGCCTGTACATATCTATCAGATAAAGACTATCCGGCCAGAAACAATCCCCCTGCCCCTTCAAAGCGACATTTACCCCTTTATTATGGACAAAAAACCACAGCTCTGGTCTATTGCCGTTCATGGATAAAGATACTAGACCAACGCTATCGCTAAAAGCCGTCCCGAAAAAGGCCAGGCTGAATAAAGGGGCAAAAAATCGCCCGAAAAAGGGAAATTTTACCTCTAAAAAAGCAGCTTCACCAAAATCAGCGCAATCAACCGACAGCCGGCTTATCGCTTTTAACATTCTGGATGCGATTATTAAACGCCAGCAAATGCTGGAAGCGGCAATCGGCAATAGCGAGGGGTTCAAGGAGCTTGAGACACGCGATAAGGGGCTGGTCAGGCTGATTGTTGCCAGCTGTTTGCGCCGGCATGGCCAGCTGAACGCCATCCTGAACCCGATGATATCACCGCAAACAGCAGATCAGGTCAAGCTGGTCCTGAAAATGGGCATCACCCAATTATTGTTCCTTGATTTAAGCCAGCATGCCGCCACCGATACCGCAGTAGAGCTGGTGAAGAAAATTGGCTTTGAGCGGCAATCTGGTTTGGTCAATGCCGTGTTGCGGCGGGTTATCCGTGAAAAAGATGCTCTGCTGGCCAAAACCGCCATTACCGATAATCTGCCAACAGAGATAAAGGCGCGCTGGGACCAGCATTGGGGGCCAGAAAAGACAGCTGAAATTGCCAGGCTAGCGGCACAAACCCCGCCTCTGGATATTACTGGTACAGGCGATATTGACGCGCTGGCCGGGCAGCTGGGCGGCACCCCTGTTACCGGGCAAACCATCCGATGCAGCTTTGATGGTGATATTCGGAATATGGCTGAATATGCGGCTGGCAGCTGGTGGGTTCAGGATGCAGCTGCCGCACTGCCTGTGCATCTGATGGGCGATGTAACTGGCAAACAGGTGTGGGATTTATGTGCCGCACCGGGCGGTAAAACAGCCCAGCTGATCGCCAGAGGGGCAGAGGTTACCGCGATTGATAAAGAGGCGCCGCGTCTGGACAGGCTGCGCAGCAATCTAAAGCGCCTGAATATGACAGCCTCTGTTAAAAAAGCAGATATTCTGGATAGCGACTTTGACCGCATGGCTAGAGCCCGGCCTGTAGATATGATCCTGTTGGACGCGCCCTGCTCTGCAACCGGAACCATTAGACGGCGCCCGGATATTCTGGTGCGAGATGAACGCCCGGATCTGGCAAGATTGCAAGAGATTCAAATCCAGATGCTAAAAAACTGTCTTGGCTGGGTAAAGGTAGGCGGGATTGTGCTCTATGCTACCTGTTCGCTAGAGCCAGAAGAAGGAGAAGAGGTGGTTAGTGCTATCATACACCACCGCCTTGCCGAGATGCGCCCCTTTACCGCCACAGAGTTAGGCCCCTTTGCCAGCAGCCTGACCGCACAGGGATGGGCACGTATTCTGCCTGATTGTCTGGCAGAGTCAGAGCTGAACACAGCCGAAGCGGCACCAGTATTAGCACAGGGCAATGATGGATTTTTCATTGCCAGATTAACCCCGATTACGCCATAATTAAAGACAGCGTTTTACCCCCTTTTTTTCTGTGAGGACAGGAACCGGCTTTGATGGATGCCAAGGCACAGACATCTGACCTATCTGAACAGACTACTCTATCTGCATCTGATATATGGAAAATCAGCAGGCTGGAAGCCTTGTTGCGTCAATCCCGCCTGTTTAGCTGGCAAGGTGGCCGCATACCAGAACAGCTGCCCTTGCCGGTTATTCCCGATTTATGGCGCGGTGATGCCAAAATTGGCGCGGCAATCCTGCAAAATATGCCCCCCTTCACACCAGACTCCGAGCGCTTTGCCAGATTCGACTGGGTACGGGACTTGCGTGATTATGGCGGGGCAAATGCCCGCATTACCGCACGCAACATGATCGATAGATGGATGCAAAGCCATCGCCACTGGTCGGCTATGGCATGGCGACCAGATATTATGGGCGCAAGACTGGCAAACCTAATCTTCACCTTTGGCTGGTTTGGTGAATCGGCAGATGAAGCGTTTCAGCAACGTTTTGCCCAGATGATTGCGACCCAGCAAAGAACACTGGCCTTGGATTGGCAGCGTCTTTATGCCCCGCTTGACCAGCTAACCGCCCTGAAAGGGCTTATTCTGAGCCAGCTGGTGCACATGCCAACAGCAGAGGATATACGGCGCAAGCGCGAGATTACGGCGCTGTATGATCTGTTAATCTCCAAAGTCAAAGGACAGCTAAATCCAGATGGCGGCCATCGCTCGCGGCAGGCGGAAATCCATCTTGATTTGCTGAAATTGCTTATTGAGTGCCGCAGTGTTAACAGCCCTCTTGGCATCACAGATATGCCGATAATTGATGATATGATCCAGAAGATGGCCGCCATGACAAAATTATGGCGCGATGGGTCTGGCCATTTTTCCCATTTCCATTTTGCCGGACTAGCGTCGGCTGAGGATATAGATCAGGTATTAAGCCGATGCAATATCAAGGGACGCATTGCCCAACATGCCCCGGATACAGGCTTTGCTCGGCTGTCTGCCGCACGTAGCACCCTGATTGTCGATACAGGCAAGACCAGCGATGCGCCAGCCTTTGAAGGGCGAGCCAGAGATAACCGCTATAGCGCCGCCAGCCGCCTGGCCTTTGAGTTCAGTGTTGGCGCTGCCCCCTTTATTGTTAATACCGGTCAGGCGGCTGGCGAACCTCGCCTTCGCAGCGCATTTAGCCAAACCGCTGCCCATACCGCCCTTACCCTTGATGGGCTGGACAATGAAACCAGCGCGACCCGCACGCTGAATTTTGATATCGGGCCTGCCGATGGCGGCGTTTTGATGCAGGCAGCTCATGATGGCTATTTAAAGAGCCATGGTATTTTGCATAGCCGGCAATTATTTCTATCGCGCGATGGCAATAATTTGCGCGGCAGTGACCAGTTGAATTATTCAGGGGCGCCGGGGCAAATCCCTGTAGAGGTGATTATCCGTTTTCATCTGCATCCGCAGGTCAGCGCGGCGCGGGTCAAATCAAAACAGATATTGCTGAAAATACATTCCCAGAAAGCAGGATGGTTATTTAAATGTCGTGGCGCAGAGGCGGCGCTGGATCGTTCAGTTTATCTGGACAGACATAGGCGCAGCAGTTGCCAGCAAATTATTCTGCGTTGCCCGGCCAGCCAGATACAAACAAAGGGAAGTTTGACTATTAATTGGGCGTTTACCCGTCATTCTTCGTAAAGGCGCAAGCGGCGCTGGCTGATGGCTTGTTTTCTTGGGCATGTTGCGCGATAAGAGGCGCGTTACCCCCGTGCGACAGGATAATTACAGCGCACGCACATAATTCAAAAAGGACAAAATATTATGGCCAGCACCTCGCCAGTTGCGGTAAAAACAGCTCTTCTTTCTGTTTCAGACAAAAGCGGTTTGACCGAATTTGCCTCTCGCCTTGCCAGGCTGGGCATTACCTTGCTCTCTACTGGTGGCACCGCTAAAGCCTTGCGCGAAGCTGGTCTGGCGGTAACAGATGTATCCGAGGTAACCGGCTTTCCAGAGATTATGGATGGGCGGGTAAAAACCCTGCACCCAAAAATTCATGGCGGCTTGCTGGCAAAACGCGATGATGCGGCCCATCAAAACGCTGCTGCGACCCATGATATCTCGATGATCGATTTGGTTGTTATCAATCTTTATCCTTTTGCTGAAACCCTGCGATCTGGTGCCGATTTTGACCGCTGCATTGAAAATATTGATATTGGCGGGCCGGCAATGGTCAGAGCGTCTGCAAAAAACCATGCCTTTGTCAGCATTGTCAGCGACCCGAAAGATTACCAGGCGGTAGCCACACAGCTGGAAACAGATGGCCATGTCCCGGCCGATATGCGCCAGGAGCTAGCCCGCAAGGCATTTGCCATGACAGCCAGCTATGACCAGATGATCGCAGAGTGGCTATTGACCCAAAGCCCGCAAACAGACCCCCTTGAAATGCCTGCAACCCTAAGCCTGTCTGCGCCGCGTATCCTTAATCTGCGCTATGGCGAGAACCCGCATCAGCGCGCTGGCATATACCAGACAGATGCAGATGCCCCGTCAGTGTTATCTGCCGAACAGATACAAGGCAAAGCCCTGTCCTATAATAATGTAAATGATACAGATGCGGCCTTGCGGCTGGTGTCAGAATTTGACGCCCCGGCTATTGCCATTATCAAACATGCCAACCCTTGCGGTGTTGCGGTAGCAGAAGATCCGGTCACCGCATGGCACCATGCCCTGGCAGCTGATCCGGTTAGCGCCTTTGGTGGTATTGTTGCGTGTAACCGCACATTAGATGGCGCTCTGGCAAGCGAGATTTCCTCTATTTTCACCGAAGTTGTGATTGCTCCGGATGCGGATGAGGCGGCGCGCGAGCTGCTGGCCAAGAAAAGCAATTTGCGCTTATTGCTGACCAAAACACTGCCCGATCCGGCGGCATCAGAGATGGCGGTGAAATCTGTTTTAGGCGGTTATCTGGTTCAAGATCGCGATAATGGGCAAATCAGCCAGGCTGATCTTGAATTTGTAACCCGTATTCAGCCAAGCGAGGCGCAGATTAAAGATATGCTGATCGCCTGGAAAATCGCCAAGCATGTTAAATCCAATGCGATTGTCTATGTAAAGGACGGCATATCAGCTGGCATTGGCGCCGGCCAGATGAGCCGGGTAGATAGCTGCCGGATTGCGGCCCAGAAAGCCAGTGATATGGCCGAAAAACATGGCTGGACAGCGCCGCGCACTCAAGGATCGGTGGTGGCTTCAGATGCGTTCTTCCCCTTTGCAGATGGCCTTTTGACCGCGATAGAAGCAGGGGCACAGGCGGTTATTCAGCCAGGCGGCTCAATGCGCGATTCAGAAGTTATTGCCGCTGCCGATGAAGCCGGTATCGCCATGGCCTTTACCGGAATGCGCCATTTCAACCACTAAATCCCTGTCCGGGATTTCTGCGCCGGATCATGCCGCTATACTGGTTGGATTAGCGCCTGCTTGCGTGATAACATTTCGCCATCAAAGAGGGCAGGTTATCCGGGCTACAGGCTTGCCAGCGATATCCTTCTGGCGGTTCTGCTGTGTCTGCGCTTGCTTCATAAAGGGTTATCGCGGCGGTAAAATGGGTAAAGACATGGCGGAGTTGCTGTTCTTGTGCCTGATAGGTCACCGCAAAGCTGCCATCTTCTATCCAGTCCGGACACGCGCTGCCATCCCAGCCATAAGAAGGGAAAGCCAGCATACCGCCCAGCAATCCCTGCTCGGCGCGCTTGCCTAGCAAATAATCACCCTTGTCATTACGGATAATAAAGACCGCCCCCTCTCTAACCGGTTTTGGCTTTTTCTGCGGCCGAACTGGCAAGCTGACAGGGTCATCAAGACCAGCTGCCACACAGCCTGATTGCAGGGGACAGCGCTGGCAATCAGTGCGGCGCGGCTGGCATATTCCCGCCCCGATATCCATCAGGGCCTGCGGAAAATCGGGGCGCCTCCTATCTGGACAGATATGGGCATATATCTCCCTCAGAACAGGCTTTATCTCCCGCACCTCGTCTTTCAGACCCGCATATCGTATCAGGATACGTTCGATATTTCCGTCCAGAACAATGGCCGGCTGGGCAAAGGCAATCGCGGCAATCGCCCCGGCTGTATAGGGCCCGATGCCAGGCAGTTTTTGCAAGCCTTCCGGTGTCTGCGGGAACTGACCATCATAATCAGATACAATCTCGCGCGCTGCCTTTATCATATTTCGCGCCCGCGCATAATAGCCCAGCCCTGCCCAGGCCGCTAGCACCGCATCTTCTTTTGCCGCCGCCAGCGCATAAATATCCGGCCAGGTTCGAATAAAGTGATTAAAATAGGGAATCACCGTTGTCACGCCAGTTTGCTGTAACATCAGCTCGGACAGAAACACATGATAGGCAGGCGCCATTTCAGGGCTAATCGCCCGCCATGGCAGGGAACGGGCATGCTGATCATACCACTGAAACAACGCCGCAGAGGGAAACTGGTCAAACTGGGTGATAAGCTGTGCGTGTGTCATGCCAAACCGATAAATTCTAGAGATTAAATTATTGGGGATTAAATTATTGGCGGTCAAATTTTGGGGCGGAAAACATCTATCCTTGGATAACAGATAATCTTGTACCCTGCATTTACAACATCAAATTCTGCACCCGCCTCTGGCATGGGGCTAGAAACCGCTCTGTAGCGGTATCCCTTTATGGTAAAGGGGGCTGGGCTATGATAGGCTACGCGCTATGAGTTCTTATCCTACAGATTCAGCCAGAGGGCGGCGCGGGCGAAAATTGCGCAAACTATCTGGCCTGACAGAAGGTCTGATCGCGCCTGCCATGCGAAAGCGCGGGCAAATATTAACCAAAATCATCGCTGGCTGGCCAGATATTGCAGGCGACGCGCATCAATGGTGCCTGCCAGCAGATATCAATTTTCCCCAGAACAGCCGTATTCAGGCCACACTAACCGTCTCTGTGGCCAGTGGCAGAGGCCCGCAAATTCAGCAAATGACCCCGGATATTTGTAAACGCATCAACAGCTATTGTGGCTATGCGGCGGTCAGCCGTATCAAAATTAGGCAAGATTTTAACGCTGCCCGATATTCATCCCCAAATAATGCTAAACCCCGCCCAGCTGAAAAGCGCGAACAAACAGATAAAATGGCGCTTGCCAAACTGGAAAAAGCTACGGCAAATATTGAAAATCCGGAATTGCGTGCAGCCCTTATCCGGCTAGGCCAAACCCTTTCATAAAAGGAATAAAGTGCGCATTGGTAATTTCTTTACTTGATATTCGCCCTGAGCCTTTGCCATATTGCAGCCATTGTTGTTTTGTTTATAGTGAAATGAGATATAAAAACCCCAAAAAGCGGGTAATGTGAGATACGATCACCAGTTTACTAAAAGAGAAATTTTTATGCAGTCAGACAGACGATCCTTTTTGCAAATTACAGGCGGCGCGCTCATTGGAGCTGCACTTCCCTTTGCAGCGCAGGCAAAATTTGACATCTCGCCAGAACACGCCCGCGAGGTGCGCTTTTTAGGAAGCGAAGATGCCGCTGTTACCGTCTCGGAATATTTTTCAATGACCTGTGGGCATTGCGGGAATTTTCACCGCAACACCTTTCCTGAAATAAAGGAAAAACTGATCAATACAGGCATTATCCGGTTTGAAATGCACCCCTTCCCGCTAGATCAGCTTGCCTTGCAGGCGCATGCGCTATGCCGGGTTTTGCCAAATGCCAGCTATTTTAAAATGGTGGATGTATTGCTTGATCAACAGCAAATTTGGGTACGCAGTGAAGATCCGGTAGCCAAGCTGAAACAATATGCAAAATTCGCAGGCATCTCGTCACAGGATTATGACAATATTATGAGCAATCGAACCTATCTGGAATCTATTGTCGAGATTCGTCAAACAGCGGTGGTAAAGCATAAGGTGCAATCCACACCCAGCTTTGTGATAAATGGCGAAAAGACCTTCGGCGGAGCGGTATCCTATGAAGAGTTTTTAGCTGAATTAAATGCTTTTGGCATCTGATAGCGATTTTCCCGGGCAATCTTTTTAATGATTTTTCGTACTCTTTCCATGGCAGGTTTCAAATCCTTTGCTGAAAAAGCAGAGATGGAGATTGAAACCGGATTGACCGGCATTGTCGGGCCAAATGGATGTGGAAAATCAAATATTGTTGAGGGGCTGCGTTTTGTTATGGGCGAAAGCTCTGCACGGCAAATGCGCGGAACCGAGCTGGATGACATTATCTTTGCAGGCACAGATGCCCGGCCATCGCGCAATATTGCCGAGATTACGCTAAATCTGGATAACCAGATGAAAAAGGCACCAGCAGAATATAATCAATATGACGAGCTGGAAATCACCCGCAAGGTCGAGCGTGGCAAAGGGTCTAGCTTTCAGATAAATGGCAAGCCTGCCAGAGCCCGTGATATTCAACTGTTATTTGCTGATTCCGCAACAGGGGCCAGATCAGCCGGTATCGTATCGCAAGGCCGTATCGGCGCGATTGTGGGTGCCAAGCCTGAAGACAGGCGCACCCTTATTGAAGAAGCTGCCAATATCAAGGGCCTGCATCAACGCCGCCATGAAGCCGAGCTTCGCCTGCGCAATACAGAGAGCAATCTGGAACGTGTAGAGGATATGATTGCCCAACTGGCAGAGCAGCGCCAGCAATTGGCCAAACAGGCACGTCAGGCTGCCCGCTATCGCTCGGTTGCCGATCGTATCCGCAAAGCAGAGGCGAAATTAGCCCTGGCAAGGTGGCAGCATATTGAAGCGCAGAGCGTAACCGCCGATGCAGACCTGTCCGAGCAACAAAAAAAGGTTGCAGAAGTTACCGCGATTTCAGCAAATGCCGCTACCAGACAAGCAGAAATAGCCGCAACCTTGCCGCCCTTGCGAAATGCTGAAGCAGAACAGGCCGCCCGTGTCCAAACCCTGCGGATAGAGCTAGGCGAATGTGACCGCGAGGCCGAGCGTATCAGCGATGCCCTGCAGAGGCTGGATCGCCAGATTGCCCAGATTACCAGCGATGCCGAGCGTGAAAGCAGCCTGCATGAAGATGCTGCAACAGCGCTGAAAGGGTTGAACGAAGAACGGGATTTGCTGGTTGCCAAAAGCGCCCAGGATGCCCCCCGCATGGAGGCCGCATCAAAAATCCGCGAGGAAAAACGCGCAACCAGCCAGCAGGCCGAACAACAGGCAGCTGAAGCCCAAACCAGACTGGCGACCGCAGAGCGAACCAGAAACCAGCTCATACAAAGACAAGAAGAGCTGGAGCGACGCCTGAAAATCGCAACAGAGGAAATGGAAAAGCTGAATCTGGTTGAGCTGGGCCAGGCAGCGACACAAGCAGAAACAGAAAAAAATACCGCAGAGCAAGCCGCAGCAGGGATACAGGCAAGCCTGAAAGCCTGTGAAGATGAGCTGGCCCAGAAAACCACTCTTCGCGACAGCATGGCACAGGCGCGAAATGAAGCCGATGCAGGGCTTGCCAGAATTACCGCTGAAATTGACGCGCTTAGCTATCTATTGCTTGAAAATGCCCAGCATACCGGCACCCCTGCAGCAGATAGCCTGACCGTTGCCGAGGGGATGGAGCTTGCGCTATCTGTCGTTTTAGGCGCCGATTTGGCACTGCCTTTTGATCAGGGAGAACAGGGCTATTGGCGCCGCGATCTGACAGAGGCAGAGGCGCCACAAACCCCGTCTGTGGGCACCCCGCTTACCGATTTGGTTTCTGGCGCGCCCGGCCTGACACGTGCGCTGCAAGGGGTGTCTGTGATAGACGAGGCAGAAGGCGACGCCGCACAGGCATTGCTGAAACCTGGACAAGCGCTGGTCAGTAAATCTGGCATGCTTTGGCGATGGGACGGGCTGATTCGCAAAGGCGAGGCCAGTAGCGAGGCAGAACGTATTCGCCAGCGCCAGCGTCTGAGCCATCTGACACAGGATGCCGAAACAGCAAAAGCCAGCTTTGCGGATACACAAAAATCCCTTGATGGCGCGGTTGACGCCCATTCACAAAGCCTTGCCAGCTATCGTACTTTACAGGAACAAAGCCGCACCGCCACCAGCGATGCCGATACCGCCCGGCGTAAATTTGATAGCGCACAGATGGCCCTGACCACAGCCCGCGCCCGCGCAAATGATATGACAACTGCCCAGCAAACCGCGCAAACAGATCTGGATGCGCTAACGGATAATGAATGGCTGGAGGTTGATATTGAAACGCTGGCAGAACGCGCAACAGCTGCTAGCCAGGCCGCTACACAGGCCCGCCTTGAATTTGACCGCGCCGTCAGCGAAGAGACCGAAATTCGCCAGAATTTAACCTCCTCGCAGCAGCGAGAGAAAACTATTGATGCACAAATGGCAGATTGGCAGGCACGGCTGGCCGATACCGACAAGCGCAAACATGAAATGGCCTCGCGTGCCCAGCAGGCCAAGGATGAGCGTGCAAGCCTGGCAGAACGCCCAAAGGCATTGGAAGCACGCAAACATCAACTGGCCGAACAGCTAGATTCAGAAAACGCTATCCGGCAGGAAAAAAGCGATGCGTTGCGGGAAGCAGAAATTGCCCTGTCCGAGGCAGATGCAGCCCAGCGCGATTCCGAACGCCAATTAAGCCAGAGCCGTGAGACCCTTATTCGTGCAGAAGCTCTGGCTGAGCGTTTGCAGGCCGAGCAAGCCTCGCAAAAAGAACGGATAAAAGAAAAGCTGGATTGCCAGCCGGATGGTCTATATGCGCTTGCCCAGCATGAAGAAGGTACATTGCTTGCAGAACCGCTGGAAAAACTGGAAATGGCGGTAAATCGGCTGATAAATGAGCGCGACCAAATCGGGCCTGTTAATTTGCGTGCCGAGGTGGAAATGACCGAGCTAGATGAGCGCGTCACCAGCCTGCAAACAGAACATGATGATCTGGCAGAAGCAATTGCAAAATTAAGAAGCGCTATCGCTGCGCTGAATCGTGAGGGTAGGGCCCGTCTGATGGAGAGCTTTGCGGCGGTAAATAAACATTTCAGCGAATTATTCACTACCCTGTTCGGGGGTGGCCATGCGGAACTGCAATTGACCGGCTCAGACGATCCGCTTCAGGCAGGGCTGGATATCCTGGCCAGCCCACCTGGTAAAAAGATGCAATCCCTGTCTTTATTATCCGGCGGCGAACAGGCATTGACCGCGCTTGCTATCATCTTTGCTGTATTTTTAACGAATCCAGCCCCGATTTGTATTCTGGATGAGGTAGATGCCCCGCTAGATGATACCAATGTTGCCCGATTCTGTGACCTGTTGCGCAAGATTGCTGAACAGACACAAACCCGCTTTCTGGTTGTAACCCATCACCGGATGACGATGGCACGCATGGACAGGCTTTTCGGCGTTACAATGGAACAAAAGGGCATTTCCCGGCTAGTTTCTGTTGATTTACAAACAGCTGAAGACCTGCGAGACAGCCTGATTGCCTAACCTATGGATGTGGCCAGAATTTAGGTCAAAACTTTTGGGCCTGCGACGCGGTGCCACACCTGTTACACAGATTGCAGGTTTCGCGCATCTATGGCTTGACAAAACAGCCCATACCAGCCTAGTTTGTGCGCGATCTTCTGGTCTGTGAAAATCGCCTCGCAAGGGGGTGTTTTTCACGTCACAAGCAAACTGAATTCTGGAACGTTCCAGCATGGCAAAAAAGGATATATCAGACGATAAACCGAAATCGGCTAGTTTGTCTGAGCGGATCCGCCAGCTAGAGGAAAATCAGAAGCCAGCGCGGCAGACACATAATCGGGCCGCGATGTCGTCAAATGGTCTGGCCATGGCTGGGCGGGTGACAACAGAACTGGTCGCAGGTTTGGTTGTGGGAACAGGAGTTGGATGGGCATTAGACCAATGGCTGGACACATCACCTATATTTATGGTGGTGATGTTTTTCTTCGGAGCCGCTGCTGGGATGATGAATGTCTGGAGGGCGCTTACCGGTCGCGGTATGGCTGCTGGGTTTTTTGATGAGAAGCGGCAGACAGGGTCAGATGACCAGATGTCTGACGAGAAAAGCAGGAGTGATTAGGTGCATTCACCTGTTGAACAATTTGCGATTAAAGTGCTGTTCGCGCTGAACCTGTTTGGGTTTGATATTCAGTTTACAAACTCTGCTTTATTCATGGTGCTGGCTGTATTGGTCAGCTCTGCCTTTTTGTATTTCGCTATGGCCCCGGCCGCTACCG
>JBMZFK010000011.1:0-28047 GCA_049615365.1 Puniceispirillaceae bacterium (SeqCode) | reverse complement strand
TGCTGGCAGAAAAATCATACCGTTAACGACATCAGACGGACGCAAAAAAAGCCAGAAAAATTCTGGCTTTTTTTCAGGGAAAACAAGAAGCACATCTATTGCCATCAGGCCGCGTCACTTCGCAAATTTCCGGTAAACCTGTTTATGCGTTTACACGCTTCATGCATAGCTGCCTCGCTTCCTGCAAAAGACAGCCGGATATAGCCATGTCCGTTTTCGGGATCAAAATCGATACCCGGGGTTACAGCTACCCCCTGGCTAGCCAACAATCCTTCGGCAAAATTTAGCGCATTATCACTAAAGGATGAGATATCCGCATAGAGATAAAAGGCCCCATCACATGGGGCGCTGCCCTCCAGCATGGCACGCGGCAATCCACCCATTAAAATATCGCGGTTACTGGCATAACGCTGACAATGTTTTTCCAGCTCATCTGTACAGTCAAACGCCGCCACCGCTGCCAGCTGGTTTGGTGTTGGTGCAGAAATAAACAGATTCTGTGCCAGCTTTTCAACCGGATCAACAAGGTCATCTGGCAACACCATCCAGCCAATTCGCCAGCCTGTCATTGAAAAATATTTTGACATACTGTTGATAACAATCGCATTTTTTGTGTAATTCAGCGCCGTTTCAGCCCGCTTGCCATATACCAAACCATGATAAATCTCGTCAGAGATCAGCCGCACCCCATGGCGATCACACCAGCGGCAAATATCTGCCAGTTCGCTATCACTCAGAACGGTTCCTGTTGGATTGGACGGGCTGGCTATCATCAGCCCATCAGGCAACGCCTCCCAGCTCTCCATCTCGGCCAGCATTGGCCGCCATCCCTGCTCTGGCCCGGCAGCAAGCGGCACTGCCTGCAAGCCAAGGCCGCCCATTAAATTGCGATAGGCCGGGTAGCCAGGTGTTGGCAGGGCAATTTTATCGCCTTCATCAAAGGCCGCCAGAAAAGCGAGCGCAAATGCAGTAGAAGATCCAACCGTCACCGCTATGTTATCGGTATTCGGATGGACATCATACCAGTCCCGATAATGCTGGGCGAGGCGCGCGCGCAATGGCATCACTCCAAAAGCAACCGAATAGCCATGCGTTGGGGTCTGCCCAAGTGCGGCAATCAAAGACTGGTTGACCGCATCTGGTGCCGCTGTAGAGGGCTGGCCAACCTCCAGATGCAGAATATCCTCACCTGTCTGTGTCAGCTCTGTTGCTTTACGCATTACATCCAGGGCCAGAAAAGGCGGCAAGGCACTGCGCTTGGAAACCTTCAGGCTCTTTTTATCGAACGGCTGCCCAATATTCTGGTTGTTCTTACCCATCTTTACCACACCTTGTGACTTTTTCTTTCAAATAAGATATATTCACGAAAGCCATAATATTGCCGTTTACGTAAATTACCTATGATAATCTTGCTCAACGTAGCTGCATTTTACCTTTAACCGCACAACATCATTTTCAAAAACGAATGTCAAACTGTATAAACGCAATTTAATTTTGTTTTTTTAATTTTTTTAGAATTTTATTCAATAAAGAGAGATTATATACTGAAGATGACAAGAATACGGCAAATCCGCGCCTGTTTCGTGCTTTTTTTCCTGACCCTATCTGTATGTGCCCCGGCAAGTCTGATGGCAGGCATGATCCGCGATAGCGAGCTAGAGGCCGGGTTTGAGAAATTATCCAACCCGATGGCCATCGCAGCGGGCATTGAACAGGGCATTACCATCCGTATTATCATCAACCCATCATATAATGCCTTTGTAGCAGGTGGGCGCACTGTATATCTGCATTCTGGCCTGTTGTTAAAGGCCCGTTCAGCAGAGGAAATATTAGGCGTTATCGCGCATGAGATTGGGCATCTGGCCGCTGGCCATGTTCCCTTGCGAAGTGAGGCGGTACAGGAGGCAAATTTGGCAACCGCATTAGCCACGGTTGCGGCGGCAGCAGCAGCGGCGGCAGGATCGCCAGATGCGGCGCTGGGGCTGGCTATTGGCGGGGTGGATAGAGGCAAACGTGCCTATCTTAAAACCTCACGCAGGGACGAATCTATCGCTGATGAATGGGCGTTGCAATTGCTGGATGAAACCGGCATATCCAGCTTTGGACTTGCCGATGTGATGCGCCGCCTATCTGCCCAGAATGCGCTGCCAGAAAGCCGGCAATCAGAATATTACAGCACCCATCCAGGGGCCAGTAGCAGGCTGGCAACCTTTAATGACCATATACGCCTGAAAGAACAGCGCACCAGAGAGATTAGTCTGGAGGATATGCGCCTGTTACAGCGATTGGTTATCAAGCTGGCCGCCTATGTAAACCCGCCGCGCCAAACCTTGCAAAAACCGCTGCAACCAGCCTGGCCGCGCTCTAGCGCGGAGCCTGCCACCCTTGCCCCGGATGATGATATCGCCCTGTATGAAAAAACCATTGCCCAATATAGATATGGCGAGCTGGCGGCCTCGCGCGAGAATATTCAAACCCTGCTGGCCCGCCATCCAGATGACCCCTGGTATCTGGAATTTGCAGGCGATATTTATCTGGCAAGCGCAGAGGCACAAACCGCTGCCCGTTTTTATCAGGCCGCTCTTGCCAAACGCGATGGCGATCCTCTGATCAGTCTCAGCCTTGGCCGCGCCCTTATCTCTATTAATCAGCCAACCCAGCTCACCAGGGCGATAACCGCTCTGGAAACATCCCTGGAAAGCGAGCCTGACTGGGCATTTGCCAAGCGCCAGCTGGCGATTGCGTATGGCCGGCTTGGCAAGAAATCCAATGCCGATATTCTGCTGGCAGAAGAAGCCCTGATTAATGGGGATAGGCCGCGTGCAATAGCGCTGGCACGCCGGGTTCTGGGCCGTGAAGATGTACCGCCCCCCTTGCGAAGCCGTGCCACAGATATTCTGCTAAGCCTTGATGTTCCGCTGATTGTTGAATAGACAGGAACAAGACAGTGTTAAATGTCGGCACCAAAGGAACAAAAATGAACCCTATCTCATTATCTGCGACAGTGCTTTTTATCGGCTATTTTGCCTTGGCAGGTCTGGCAAAGCCTGTACATGCTGAACTGGCCACAGCAGAAAAAAAAGAAATCGAAGCCCTTATTGAAAGCTTTATCATAGAGAATCCCGAACTTTTACGTGATGTGCTGACCAGGCTGGCAGAAACAGAAGCGCTGGCCGCACAGCAGGCTGCGATGGATTTGGTGCGCGATGATAGAGGCGATCCCTTTATTGGTGCAAAAAACCCCAGCCTGATCATTTATGAATTTTCAGACTATAATTGCGGATATTGCAAACGTGTTTTTCCAGATTTGATGGCGATACTTGATGATGACCCGTCCTTGCGGCTGGTGCTAAAAGAATTCCCTATTCTGGCAGAAAGCTCTGTTCTGGGGGCGCGGGCGGCTATCGCTGCCCAGCGTCAGCAAAAATTCCCTGCTTTTCATGTAGAAATGATGGGATGGCGCGGACGCCTTGACGCCGATGCAATAGACCGTATGGCAAAGGCGGTCGGGCTGGATACCGCGCAATTGCAAATAGATATGCAAGACCCGGTTACCGATCTCATCCTGAACCGTACCCGCCAGGCAGCAACGGCGCTGGATTTGCGGGGAACGCCGGCATTGGTCATTGGAAATAATATTGTCCCTGGCGCCATCAGCCGCGATGAAATTTTAAAATTGATTAAACAGGCACGGGCCGATAAAAACTCTTAAGGTGACTTTGCTACCGGTTTTGTTTTATAAAATGCGTCAGAAACAGGACAGGCAGTGCAAGCGATAATCATGGATTGCGGGTCTGCAGGCATAACGCTGAGCCATATTGGCAAACAGAGATATGAAAGTTAGATGATGAAAACCGATCTTCTGATAGTGAATGGCCCAAATTTGAATATGCTTGGCCAGCGTGAGCCGGAAACCTATGGGTCGGACACGCTTGGCGATATTGAAGAAGCGTGTCGCCAGCTTTGCGATGAGCTGGGCCTGTCATTGCGCTGGTTTCAGTCCAATATCGAGGGGGAAATGGTCTCTGCCATTCAGGAATCTGCCTTTGATAACAGCCCGCAGCCAGCGCGCGGCCTGATCATTAATGCAGCCGCCTATACCCATACATCTCTGGCGCTTTATGACGCGGTTGAGCTGTTTGAGGGGCCGAGCATAGAAATCCATCTCAGCAATACAAGCGCGCGTGAATCTTTCCGCCATCACAGCTTTATGTCATTAGTGTGTGATGGAATTATTCAGGGCTTTGGTCGCGATTCCTATTTACTGGCTATTCGCGGCATCTCCAGCAAGCTCGCAAAAGCAAGCTAGTTATTAACAACGACAGACAAGACAGGGTGACGAAACGCTATGGCATCATCTTCAAAACCTAAATCATTTTCTGCTGAAACAAAGTTTGTAAAAGAGCTGACAGCAATTCTGGATGAGAGCAATTTAACTGAACTGGAATTTGAGACAGAAGACATTTCGGTCAGACTGGCTCGCGGGACAACAATTGCCGCAGCCCCGGCGATGATGCCTGCGGCTCCTGCTCCGGCTGCCGCACTTGTTGCTGCACCTGCCGAGGCTGCCCATCTGCCCCAGCTGCCAGCGATGCTTCTGCCCATCCAGGTGCGGTAAAATCGCCAATGGTTGGCACGGTCTATCTGGCCCCTGAGCCAGATGCACCTGATTTTGTCAAAGAAGGCGATCAGGTGAAAAAGGGCCAGACCCTGTTCATTGTGGAAGCCATGAAAGTGATGAACCCGATTACCGCCCCTGCAGACGGAAAACTAACCCGTGTGCTGGTAGATAACGCACAACCAATCGAATTTGATCAGCCCCTTGCCATCATAGAGTAGTCATGTTCAAAAAGATTCTTATTGCTAACCGCGGAGATGTGGCGTTACGCGTATTGCGCGCCTGCAAAGAGATGGGCATTCCAACGGTTGTTGTGCATTCCACAGCAGATGCCGAATCCATGCCAGTGCGTCTGGCAGATGAGAGCGTGTGTATTGGCCCGCCAGCCGCAACAAATTCTTACCTGAATATTCCCAATCTGATTTCAGCTGCTGCGGTTACGGGCTGTGATGCGGTGCATCCGGGGGTTGGGTTTTTGGCAGAAAATGCGGATTTTGCAGATATTGTTCAGGCCCATGGGCTGACCTTTATCGGCCCGGAGCCAGAACATATCCGCCAGATGGGAGATAAGGTACAGGCAAAAATTACCGCCGCCGAGGCAGGGCTGCCATTGGTACCCGGCTCACCCGGCGCGGTAGCCACCATCGAAGAAGCTGCCAAACTGGCCAAGGATATCGGCTTTCCACTATTGGTGAAGGCGGCATCAGGGGGCGGCGGACGCGGAATGAAGGTGGCTGAAAATGCCGAACGGTTGGCAGAGGCCTTTTCATCTGCCCGTTCAGAAGCAAAAGCGGCCTTTGGTGATGATACTGTGTATCTGGAACGCTATCTGGATAATCCGCGCCATATTGAAGTTCAGGTGATAGCTGATTCCCATGGCAATGCGGTACATCTGGGCGAGCGTGAATGCTCGGTACAGCGGCGCCACCAGAAATTGTTTGAAGAGGCCCCCTCGCCAGCATTAAATGACGATCAGCGCAAATCTATTGGTGAGACGGCTGCAAATGCTGCCGCGCAGATGGGCTATCTTGGCGTCGGCACGATGGAATTTTTATATCAGGATGGCGAATTTTTCTTTATCGAGATGAATACCCGCCTTCAGGTTGAGCATCCTATTACCGAAGCCATTACAGGGGTTGATTTGGTGCGCGAACAAATTCTGATCGCTACAGGTGAAAAGCTGAGCTTTACCCAGGAGGAAGTCAGCTTTACTGGTCATGCGATTGAATGCCGAATTAATGCCGAGCATCCAGAAACCTTTGTCCCGACACCAGGTACTGTTGAATTTTATCATGCCGCAGGGGGTTCCGGGGTTCGGGTAGATACGATTTTATATAGCGGGTACCGAATTCCCCCTTATTATGACAGCCTGATTGCCAAATTGATTGTGCATGGCAGAGACCGCGATCACGCGCTGGCCCGGTTGCGGCTGGCGCTAGATGAGTTTGTGGTAGAGCCCATTCCAACCACGCTGGATTTGCATAAACGCTTGCTGGATGCGCCGGCTATCCGTTCCGGGGATTATTCTATTAAATGGCTGGAGCAAAGCTTTTTTGACAGCGAAAGCTGAATTAGCAGAAATGGGTAGGCCATGAGCGAAGCCTATATCTATGCCCCTGAAACCATCATAAAAGCCTATTCTCTTGGCGTATTTCCAATGGCGGAGTCGCGTGATGACGGGGCTTTGCATTTCTATGAGCCACAACAACGCGGCATCCTGCCGATTAACCCGCCTCATATTCCGCGCCGTTTGCTGCGTCTGGTTCGACAGACCCGCTGGCAGGTCAGTATCAATACAGATTTTCGGGCGGTTATTGAAGGTTGTGCGGAACAAACAGAAAGCCGCGAGGATAGCTGGATAAACGCAGAAATTATCCGGCTCTATCTGGCTTTGCACAAGATGGGATTTGCCCACTCTTTTGAGGTCTGGGAGGATAAGGCGCTTATTGGCGGTCTATATGGTATAAAGCTGGGCGGTGCCTTTTTTGGAGAATCCATGTTCTCGCGTCGCAGCAATGCCTCAAAAATTGCCCTCGCTCATTTAATGGCACGTCTCTATTATGGAAATTTCACCCTGCTAGATGCGCAATTCACAAATGACCATCTCTTGCAATTCGGCCTGATCGAAGTACCGAAACAGGAGTTTCAAAAACAACTTCAGACCGCGCTGGCCCATCCTGCAGAATTACCGATGGATAGTGATCCTGAAATCATTTTTGCTCATTTGGCGCAGGCTAAAACAGTTACATCATAAACAGAATGCTCCAGACCCGAGATAGCCGGGCTAGAGGCAAACATCCATCCGGAAAAAACTATAGCGGCCTCTTCTTTTGTATCGGTATAGCCAACATCCTTTATCTGCAGGAATGCTGCTGTTTCCGGCGGGGCTTCTGGTGGGCGATAGGCACAATGAAAGGCGGTAATCTCCAAAGTTCCAAACCGCACGGGCTGGCTGAGCTTTGCCTCGGTTGTTGCGATACGGGCGGTGATTTTATCCAGGGTCTGCAGCGTTACGCTGGTACCTGTTATCCACCCCTCTTGCTGGGGCAGCGTGCTTTGTGCCTGTGCCGCAGCACCTGCACAAAAGCTCACCAGAACCAGCAAGCGCGCGCCAATCTGAACGGCATGGCGCCAAATGCACCTGCTAGCGTGTGCCATCATCATTGTTCTGGAATACGAACTTGCCGAGCAGATCCGACAAGCTTACCGGATCCCGTGTATCATAAATAACCGCGCCTGCTTCTAATACCTCATCCGAGCTACCAGGAAGAATTTCCAGAAAATTCCCACCGAGAAGAGAAGCCGCTGTGATACGCGCAGAGCTGTCTTCCGGTAATTTGATAGCGTCATCAATTTGCATGTTAATACGCGCTGTATAGGTCACCGGGTCCAGAGATTGCGAGACAATCCGCCCCACCTTGATGCCCGATAGCCGTACATCATCGCCAACAACCAGACCGCCTGTCGAACCAAAATCAGCACCGATAGCATATCCGTTTGAGGTATTCAGATCTGCCGCCTGATACAAAAGCCCGGTAAAACCAACCGCCCCTGCCAGGACCACCAGGCCCATGACAATCTCTAAAGTGCTGCGTCGCATATCGTTACCCCTTCTATGCTAGGATAGTGTGGTTTGCCTGTTTGCGGGCGGTTGCCTAATTAGGTGTCCATGGCTCATAATCGCCTGTTGCTGGCGCCCGCTTGCCGCCTTTTAGCGCATGTCCCTGTGGGCGATAGGCCCGCACAGTACCTGTCAAATTCGGTAAATGCTGTTTTTGCCAGCTCTGCTTTGGATGACCTGCCGCAGGGGGAGGGGTTGATTCTGTGTAATGCAGCCAGCCATGCCAGTCAGAAGGCACCTTTGACGCTTCTACATTTCCCTTATACACCACAAAGCGGCGCTGCCGGCCATCGGCACGTGTGCGGCGGGACTGATAATAGCGATTGCCAAATTCGTCAGTGCCTACAATTTGTGCAGATAGTTTGATAAAAATTTTCGAAAGAAATGTCATGTTGCTCTTTTTTCCTACCCATTTGTGCGCCGCTGGCGGTGGGTACCATCGTTCTGGTTTATTGCTATCTACCAGCTTTGCTGATAACTAATGGCCTTTTTTAGGCTACATGTCTCTTAGCCCTACCCCCGACATTTATAGAACTGAAGCGCTGTTTTTTCAAGCATCTTGCAGAGCTGTGAACATACTCTGCGCCCTGCTGTTACGGGCTAGCCACTGCTAACAGATAATTTCTGGAATCAGCGCCTCTATCGCCGCTTGCGAATCGCTGGTTCACGGCAAAGAATAGTCAAGCCCTCTGGATACAAAAAAAGTGTCCAATTTTTATAATTTTCACATTGCACCCACCCCCTACATCATGTAGCTTTTACGTTCCAGATCACAAGATGTAGTGATGATCTGACGTAAAGACATCGCCGTAACTAACGGTTTTTATTTTTTTTAGACGATTTTATCGAGGGTAGAACATGCAATTTGAGCGCCGATTCACGACACCAGATTCTGATATTTTCGCGCAGCTTTCCTATCGTAAAGCGAGCAGTGAAATCCGTAATCCAGATGGCACAATAGTGTTTTCTGCACAGGACATCGAGGTTCCTGAACAATTTAGTCAGGTCGCAACCGATATTTTGGCTCAGAAATATTTCCGCAAGGCAGGTGTTCCGGCGGCGCTAAAAAAAGTGGAAGAAAATGATGTGCCGTCATGGTTGTGGCGTTCGCTACCAGACGAAAAGGCGCTGGCCAAGCTGGAGGAAGATCAGCGCTATAGCGGTGAGACCTCTGCCAAACAGGTGTTCAACCGGCTTGCCGGTACCTGGACCTACTGGGCATGGAAAGGCGGGTATTTCACCACCGAGGACGATGCCAAAACATATTATGACGAGATGGTATTTATGCTGTCCATGCAGATGGCCGCGCCAAACTCTCCGCAATGGTTTAATACCGGTCTGCATTGGGCCTATGGTATTGATGGGCCGAGCCAGGGTCACTTTTATGTTGATTACCAAACTGGCAAAATGGTGCGCTCCAAATCCTCTTATGAACATCCTCAGCCACATGCCTGTTTCATCCAGTCTGTAAATGATGATCTGGTCAATGAAGGCGGGATTATGGATCTGTGGGTACGCGAAGCCAGATTGTTCAAATATGGTTCCGGTACCGGGTCAAACTTCTCTCGCTTGCGCGGATCTGGTGAAAGCCTGTCTGGTGGCGGCAAGTCTTCTGGCCTGATGAGCTTTTTAAAAATTGGTGACCGGGCTGCCGGAGCGATTAAATCCGGGGGCACAACACGCCGCGCCGCAAAGATGGTTACTGTCGATATCGACCATCCGGATATTGAAGAATATATCGATTGGAAGGTTGTTGAAGAGCAAAAAGTAGCCGCACTGGTTGCTGGCTCTAAACTGGCACAAAAGCATATGTCAGAAGTGATGAGCGCTTGTGTGAACGCTGCCGATCTAGAGGAAAGCGCACGCTATAATCCAAAAGAAAACAAGGCGTTGAAAAAAGCCATTCTGGCGGCGCGCGGGGCGATGATTCCAGAAAATTATGTCCAGCGTGTTATTCAGTTTGCCCAGCAAGGCTTTACCGAAATTTCCTTCAAAACCTATGACACAGACTGGGACTCAGAAGCCTATCTGACAGTTGCCGGCCAGAATTCAAATAACTCTGTACGGGTCACGAATGACTTTTTGAACGCTGTGCTGGAAAATGGGGACTGGGAATTAATCCGCCGCACCGATGGCGAGGTCGCCGAGAAAATCAGTGCGGCTAATCTGTGGGAAAAGATTGCACATGCCGCATGGGCCTGTGCCGATCCGGGCCTGCAATATGACACCACGATTAACGAGTGGCATACCTGTCCGGCGGGGGGGCGTATTAATGCGTCTAACCCATGTTCAGAATATATGTTCCTGGATGATACAGCCTGTAATCTGGCTTCGCTTAACCTGATGCAGTTCCGTCACAGCGATGGCAGTTTTGACATTGATGCGTTTGAACATGCTGTGCGGTTATGGACAATTACGCTGGAAACATCTGTTCTGATGGCGCAATTCCCGTCACGCGAGATTGCCCAAGGCTCTTATGATTACCGCACGCTTGGTCTGGGCTTTGCCAATATTGGCGGGCTATTAATGGCAGCGGGCTTTTCCTATGACAGTGATGAAGCACGCGCGCTATGCGGGGCTATCTCAGCTGTTATGACTGGCCGGTCTTATGCCACCTCAGCCGAGCTGGCAGGCGAAGTTGGCGCGTTTCCGCGCTATGCAGAAAATAGCGAGACAATGCTGCAAGTCATGCGTAATCATCGTCTGGCCGCTTATGGCACGTCAGAAGGTTATGAGGGTCTGTCTGTTCTGCCCGTTCCGCTGGATCACAAAAACTGTCCGGAAGCCGGTTTGATTGACCGCGCGAAAAAGGCATGGGATGAAGCCCTGGAGCTGGGGGAAAAGCATGGGTACCGGAATGCCCAGTCCACCGTGATTGCCCCAACAGGCACCATTGGTCTGGTTATGGATTGCGATACAACCGGTATCGAGCCTGACTTTGCGATTGTGAAGTTCAAGAAGCTGGCAGGTGGTGGTTATTTCAAAATCATTAACCGCGTGGTTCCAGAAGCCCTGACCCGTCTTGGCTATACCAAGAGCCAGATTGAAGATATCTCGCGCTATGCGGTTGGACATGGCAATCTGGATAGCTGTCAGGCCATCTCTATGAATGCACTGAAAGATAAAGGCTTTACAGATGCTATCCTTACCCAGCTTGCCGGGTCTCTGGAAAATGCGTTTGATATCAAATTTGCCTTTAATCGCTACTCACTAGGCGATGAGTTTTGCAAAGATACGCTTGGTTTTTCAGATGAACAGCTAAATGATTTCAATTTCAACATGCTCGAAGCTCTGGGCTTTAGCAAAGAGGAAATTGAAGCTGCCAACATCCATGTTTGCGGAGCGATGACGCTGGAAGGGGCCCCGCATCTAAAAGACGCGCATCTGCCTATCTTTGATTGTGCGAATGTGTGTGGACGTATTGGCAAGCGGTTCTTGTCTGTGTCCAGCCATATCACCATGATGGCCGCGGCTCAGCCCTTTATTTCCGGGGCGATTTCCAAAACTATCAATATGCCAAATAACGCTACTGTTGAAGAATGTGGCGCGGCCTATATGCAAAGCTGGCAGTTAGGCCTAAAGGCAAATGCCCTCTACCGTGACGGCTCCAAGCTTAGTCAGCCTCTGTCATCCGCTCTTATCGAGGAAGATGAAGATGAGGCTGAAGAGGTGCAAATGTCAGCAGCACCCCAACTGGTCGAGAAAATCGTTGAGCGGATTATTCGTGATAATGATCGCCAGCGCCTGCCAGACAGACGCAAGGGCTATACCCAGAAAGCCAGTGTCGGCGGCCATAAGGTGTATTTGCGTACAGGCGAATATGAAGATGGCCGGCTGGGTGAAATTTTCATCGATATGCACAAAGAAGGCGCAGCCTTCAGATCACTGATGAATAATTTTGCTATCGCGGTATCTATCGGACTGCAATATGGTGTGCCGCTCGAAGAATATGTAGAGGCCTTCACCTTTACCCGCTTTGAGCCGCAAGGGATTGTCACAGGTAATGATGCGATAAAGATGTCTACATCTATTCTGGATTATACCTTCCGTGAATTGGCTATCTCTTATCTTGACCGCCATGATTTGGGCCATGTCAGCTCCGATGATCTGGAAATGGATACCACAGGCTCAGGCGAGGCTCAGTCCGAGCTGATGAACCGGGTCACTAGCCGCGGCTTTATCCGCAAACAGGGTCTGGTTGTGTATTCAAATGACGGGTCAGCGGCCACACAGGCGGTGGCAAATGAAGCGGTAGCAGAAACCAGCTTGAAGCCGGCAACAACCCCGGAAGTTAGCTTGTCGCAAACCGTCAGTGTCGCCGAGACCGTCACCCGGCCAGAGACCACAATCGCCCATAAAGTGAAAGAGGCGCGGATGCAAGGCTATGAAGGCGAG
The DNA here is from genome assembly GCA_049615365.1 of Puniceispirillaceae bacterium (SeqCode). Classification (GTDB taxonomy): domain Bacteria; phylum Pseudomonadota; class Alphaproteobacteria; order Puniceispirillales; family Puniceispirillaceae; genus JADHLI01. The sequence goes on along the minus strand of JBMZFK010000011.1, from coordinate 15,913 downwards.
AGCTGCCCGGAATGTCAGAACTTCACACTGGTGCGTAATGGTACCTGTCTGAAATGTAACACATGCGGGTCGACAACTGGCTGTAGCTAGGCACGGCACCTGGCTATCCGGGTCTGGTCAGGTCTGGAACCGCCATCTATTTTCACCCCTGCAGCAGAAATGTTGCAGGGGTATTATTTTTTAGAATTTACAGAATTTACATTTTGATTCTTGAACATATCTGTTATTGAGTGACAACATCACTATCGAATGAAAATGACCAATTTTGCCACAGCCTGAAGGAGAAAGACAGATGACCGCTTCTGCAGAAACCAACCTGAAATCAATGGGGATTACCCTGCCTGATGCGCCTATGCCTGCCGCTAATTATGTACCTTATGTACTGTCTGGCGATCTTGTTTATGTCTCTGGCCAGCTGCCTCTGGTGGACGGAAAACTAACCCTTACCGGCCATGTTGGCAAAGAGGTTACAACCGAACAGGCGGCCGACCAAGCCCGCATTTGCGCGATTAATCTGATTGCCCAGTTAAAAGCAGCCTGTGGCGGCGATTTGGGGCGCGTTGAGCAAGTCGTAAAGCTGGGCGGATTTGTTTCCTGCACAAATGATTTTACCGATCAGCCAGAGGTAATAAATGGCGCTTCAAACCTGATGGTTGAGGTTTTTGGTGACGCTGGCCGACATGCCCGCTTTGCGGTTGGTGCGAACACCCTGCCACGTGGGACATGTGTAGAGGTCGAGGGTCTGTTTCGGATTCGCCCGTAATCAATACCGCTAATCAAAGCCCATAATAAATCTCCATACACCGAGTTTGGCGCTATTAAATTAGACAGTGCTGATGCTGGCCACTTGTCAGCACCGTACCGCCAAGCCATATCACTGATATGAGCCTTTCTATCGCCGATGATTTGTATATTGCCCTGCATGGCACGCTTGCGGATATTCCGGCGGCAGAGTGGGACGCACTGAACAGCACTGGCTATCCATTTGCCTCCTATGCCTTCTTGCATGCGCTAGAGGCCAGCGGATCTGTTGGCGGGGATAGTGGCTGGCAGCCTGTTTATATTTGTATTCGGCGCGGCAAGGACGGGCCATTGCTGAGCGCGTTACCTGCTTATGTTAAATATCATTCCTATGGCGAATATGTGTTTGACCATAGCTGGGCCCATGCTTTTGAACGGGCTGGCGGGAATTACTATCCAAAATTGCTGGCCGGTATTCCGTTCACGCCTGTACCGGGCCCGCGCCTGTTACGCAGACCCGAAGATAGCGCGCTCGATAGCTATCTGATTTCGGCGTTTCAGCAAATTGTCACCACCCATGATCTGTCTTCTGCCCATATTAATTTCATTACCGAAGAAGATACAAAAACCCTGAAAGATACGGGCTGGATGATCCGCAAAGGGCTGCAGTTTCACTGGCACAATCACAATTATGCAGATTTTGACAGCTTTCTTGCCAGCCTGTCGTCACGCAAGCGCAAAAATATTCGCAAAGAACGGCAGTCTATGGAGGCACAAGGGATAATATTCGATCACCTGACAGGCACCGATATTCGCCCAGAACATTGGGATGATTTTTATCGTTTTTACCTGTCAACTATTGACAAAAAATGGGGCGGGGCCTATCTGACCCGCGAATTTTTCACTGAAATCGCTGCCAGCCTGTCTGATAAAATTTTGCTGGTAATGGCCAGTCAAAATGGCGAGAGGATAGCTGGCGCGCTGAATTTTATTGGCAAGGATACGCTCTATGGGCGCAATTGGGGCTGTGTAGCTGAACTGCCAAATCTGCATTTTGAAACCTGTTATTATCAGGCTCTGGATTTTGCGATTTCCCGGGGTCTGAAAACCGTAGAGGCAGGCGCGCAAGGCTTTCATAAAGTCCAGCGTGGCTATCTGCCTGTCTACACCTATTCCGCACATTGGCTACCAGATGCCGGATTTTCAAAAGCGGTTCAGCGCTTTCTCAGGCAGGAAAGCGCTGCCATGGAAGAAGAGCGGCAAGCGGTGATGGAAACCAGCCCTTATCGCCGAGCCTAATCTTTAACGCTGTAGATCAGAAAAACAGGCCGCTAGCTTTTCTGGACAACCGGCGTCTTTTTCGGCTTTTTAGCGGGTTTGCGTTGCGGGGCGGCGGTGCATTTCAAATGCAATGCCCCTTTAACCACCGTTACTTTGACACTGCCACCTTGCATCAAATTGCCAAATAGCAGCTCATCTGCCAGCGGCTTTTTGATATGCTCCTGAACCAGCCTTGCCAGTGGACGCGCGCCATAGGTTGCATCATACCCGCGGGCGGCCAACCATCTACGTGCCGCGGCATCCAGCTCAATTTCTACATCCTTTTCCGTCAATTGCGCTTCAAGCTGCATGATGAATTTATCCACCACAAGGCTGACTGTCTCTGTTTCCAGAGGCGCAAACGGGATCACCGCATCCAGACGATTTCTGAATTCGGGGGTAAAGGTTTTTTCGATAGCATCTGTATCGGCATCTGTTTTCTGGCCGCGTCCAAACCCTATCAGCTGTTTGGTCATTTCCGATGCGCCGGCATTTGTGGTCATAATCAGCACGACATTTCGGAAATCAACAGATTTACCATTACTATCTGTCAGACGGCCATGATCCATTACCTGTAAAAGAATATTGAACAAATCAGGGTGCGCTTTTTCAATCTCGTCCAGCAACAGAACCGCATGCGGATTTTGATCTACAGCATCTGTAAGCAAGCCGCCCTGATCAAATCCAACATAACCAGGAGGCGCCCCTATCAGGCGGCTGACCGTATGGCGCTCCATATATTCAGACATATCAAAGCGGATCAGCTTTACCCCCATAATCTCGGATAGCTGTTTTGCCGCTTCGGTTTTGCCAACACCGGTAGGGCCGGAAAATAAATAGCTGCCTATGGGCTTTTCCGGCTCTCGCAATCCTGCGCGTGACAGTTTAATGGCTGAGGAAAGCGCAGATAATGCGGTATCCTGACCAAATACCATACGCTTTAGGTCGGTTTCGAGGGTCTGCAACGCGGTTTTATCATCTGTGCTGACATTCTTTGACGGGATGCGGGCCATAGACGCGATAGTCGCTTCAATTTCCTTGGTGCCAATAACCTGTCGGCGCCGTGAAGGTGGTACCAGATTTTGCGCAGCCGCCGCTTCATCTATCACATCAATAGCCTTATCCGGCAATTTGCGATCATTGATATAGCGCCCTGCCAATTCTGCGGCTGTTTTCAGGGCCGCATGGGTAAAGCGCACCCCGTGATGGGCTTCGTAACGTGATTTCAGCCCTTGCAGAATTTTAATCGTATCTGGCAGTGATGGCTCTGGAACATCGATTTTCTGAAAGCGGCGCGCCAGCGCACGATCTTTTTCAAAATAGGAGCGAAACTCTTTATAGGTAGTAGAGCCAATACACCGCAGCCCCCCTGATTGCAGAGCTGGCTTCAGCAAATTTGACGCATCCATTGCCCCGCCAGAGGTCGCCCCGGCTCCAATGATGGTATGAATCTCGTCAATGAATAAAATGGCGTTGGGATCGCCCTCCACTTTCTTCATCACAGCCTTTAACCGTTCTTCAAAGTCACCGCGATACCGGGTACCCGCCAGTAATTGGCCCATATCCAGCGCATAAATTACGGCTGTTTTCAAAACATCTGGTACCTCGCCATCATGGATACGCAACGCCAGACCTTCGGCAATCGCTGTTTTCCCCACGCCAGGATCGCCAACATAAAGAGGGTTGTTTTTGGTGCGTCGACATAAAACCTGAATCGTACGATCAACTTCCCGATCCCGGCCAATAAGCGGATCAATACGCCCTTCTGCTGCTTTCGCATTCAAATTAACCGCATATTCTGCCAGCGCGTCTTCTGATGCAACATTATCCTCGCCCTGCTGGCCAGATTGGTCATCTGCCCCATGCACCGGCTCGCCGCTGCCATGGCTAACAAATGATACCGCATCCAGACGGCTCATATTCAGCGAGTTCAAAAACCATACCGCATGGCTTTCCCGCTCTGAATACATCGCTATCAGGATATTTGCCCCGGTTGCCGGGCCACGGCCAGAGGACTGGGTGTGAATAATGGCACGCTGAACAACCCGCTGGAACCCGGAAGTTGGCTGTACTTCCAAATTTTCAGAAGGGTTCACAATAGAGGTGAATTCATCATCAATATGCGATTGCAACATATCACGCAGCTGCTCTACATCCACCTTGCACCCTTGCAAGACACTCAGCGCATCCGCATCTTCGGTCATCGCCAGCAACAAATGTTCTAGCGTGGCAAATTCATGGGAATTGTCGCCGGCTATAGCCAGAGCCCGGCGCAAGGTATCTTCAAGTTCCTCTGAGAGCATCTGGTTATTCCTTTTCTAATTGCAGTTGCAGAGGATGCTCGTTTTGACGGGCAAACGACATCACCTGACTGGCCTTTGCTTCGGCCACTTCATATGTATATACACCACAAATCCCGACGCCGCGCTGATGCACATGCAACATAATTTGCTGGGCGGCTTCGTAATTATGGCCAAAAAACCGTTGCAGAACATGAACGACAAATTCCATCGGCGTGTAATCATCATTCAGCATGATAACCCGGTAAAGAGATGGCTTCTTGGTCTTTGGCTCTTTTTCAAGAAGCATCTGACCATCTTTGTCATTATCGAATTCGTCTTTTTTGCTCATCGATTAAAACACCTGCTCGTTTTGAGCGTAAACATCCTGTAACACTATCAATATTGGCATTTAATTTGAATATCCCAAGAGCGAAAGAACAAAAAAGTGGCGAAAAACGATCTTTTTTCTTCAATCACCCTGCGGGAATGGGTGCAGGACCCTCTTTTATGAGGTTGGTCACACCTATTAAATATAGTAAGTTTGATGCAATAGAACATAGCGAAGTGTGGAATAATAACGTGATGGCATACAAGCAGGTTTCAGAACCGTCATATACCTGTCTTTCATGGCCGCGCATTGCCCTGTTTCTAGGGGGGGCATTCACCTGTTTAATGCTATTTGCCTTGCTAAATCCGGCAGTGGCCAATCCGCGCTATGCCTCGCTTATTATGGAAGAAACAAGTGGCAAGGTTTTATATTCCAGAAATGCAGATAAAAAGCTCTATCCAGCCTCTTTAACAAAAATTATGACCCTGTATTTATTGTTTGAGGCGATGCAAACTGGCAAGGTTTCAAAAAATACAAAAATGAAGGTTAGCAAAGTAGCTGCCGGGCGTTCCCCCTCAAAGCTGTATCTAAAAGTTGGCCATAGCATTAGTGTTGAAAACGCTATTCTGGCGCTGGTGACAAAATCGGCTAATGATGTGGCGACAGTTGTTTCTGAACATTTAGGCGGCACCGAGCGCGAATTCGCCAAGAAAATGACCCGCAAGGCCAAGGCGTTGGGGATGACGCGCACAACCTTTAAAAATGCCTCTGGCCTGCCGAACCGCGCACAGGTCAGCACCGCACGCGATATGGCAAAGCTGGCAATCGCAATGCGCCGCGATTTCCCGCAATATTTTCACTATTTCAGCAATACCCATTTTGTGTGGAATGGCCGGAAATATAAAAATCACAATCGTTTGCTGACCAGCTATAAGGGAACAGACGGGATTAAAACCGGCTATATTAACGCATCTGGATTTAATCTGGTAGCCACGGTTCAGCGCAATGGTGTTCGCCTGATAGGGGTGGTATTTGGCGGGCGTACCGGGCGCACACGCGATAAACATATGGTTAGTCTGCTCTCTAAACAATTTGGCAGAATAAAGCCGGTACAAGTACGCTCAGCCCGGCTGCCAGCCGCGCCCATACCGCGCCCCAATACGATACTGAAACTCGCCCAGAGCAAGGCCCTGCCAAAGCTGTTACCAGCGGTGCCGGCAACAACAGCCCCTATTCCGGATAAACAGACAACAGCCCTGTCTGCTACAACTCTGCGCCCCACTCCGGCCAGCTGGGCGATACAGGTTGGCAGTTTCACAAGGCGCGTATCTGCACATAAAGCCGCTATTCGGGCGCGGCGTACCGCCAATGATGTGCTGGATTTGATGCCAGCAGAATTATCCCTGGTATCTTCGGGCGGCCTGCCTTTATGGCGGGTGCGGTTCAGCCAGCTAAAAGAACAGGAAGCCCGTTCTGCCTGTGCGGCGTTGCTGAGCACCGGGGCGGCATGTATCGCCCTGCCGCCTGCGCTGGCAGATGCAAGCTAACCGTCTGGCAGCTTTGGTTTATCTGAAATCACGACTTTTCAGGCGCATGGAAGATACTGTATTGGCCGCCCCCCCCACATCCGCATCAGAAGTTGGCGCAGATAGTTTTGTGCTGGCTGTTTCTGGCTGAAGCAAGCCCAAATAATGATCACAGCTATGCAGCGCATCAGCGATAAAATGAGTGACAATACCTTCTTTTTGCACCCGCCCATATACGCCTAGCACATGCGCGCCCAGCAACACGGCGCGGTCACGCTCGGCAATATGCGGCCATACAATCACATTCACAGACAGTTCTGCATCTTCTATGGTCAGAAACATGGTGCCTTTTGCTGTACCGGGGCGCTGGCGAGAAGTAACCAGCCCTATTAAGCGCTGCCGCTGGCCATTTTGTGCAACACTTATTGCTGAACAGCTTTGCCATCTGTCTTGCGTAAATGCGGCACTTAGCAATTCTAGTGGGTGGGCTTTTAAAGACAGGCCAGTAAGAGCGTAATCCTGAGCTACAGCTTCCCCTTCTCCTAATTCTGGCAAGGGGGCTGGCGCGTGCCTGTTTGGTGTATCTTTTTTATCCGCAGTGTCTGGCCGCACTTCCATCTCGCTATCGGCAAAGGCAAAAAGCGGCAAATCCCCCTGCTTCATACGTCCCATCTTGCGGATTTGCCAATAAGCCTGACGGCTATCCAGCCCCAAAGATTTCAACCCGTCCGCAGCGGCAATAACTTCCAAGGCCTTCACCGGTGCATCCGCACGCCGTACCACAGAGGCAAGACTGTCATAACCTTCGCCGCGGCAGGCAATAATTCGCGCCGCATCTGTCTGTCGCAATCCCTTGATAAGCCGCAAGCCAAGCCGCAACGCATGGCGCCCATGTGCGCTTTCCTCAAGTGTGGCATCCCATTGTGAGGCATTAATATCGACAGGCCGTAATTCCACGCCTCTTTTTTTGGCATCTGCTACCAGCTGGGCAGGGCGATAAAACCCCATTGGCTGGGCATTTAATAGCGCACAGGTAAACACTTCGGGGTAATGACATTTCAGCCATGCCGAGGCATAAACCAGCACCGCAAAGCTTGCCGCATGCGATTCTGGAAATCCATAGGTGCCAAACCCTTCAATCTGGCGGAAACAGGCGGTGGCAAATTGAGCATCATATCCGCGTGCCACCATCCCCTCTATCATTTTGTCGTGGAATTTATGGATATCACCATTTTTGCGAAAGGTGGCCATAGCCCGGCGTAGCCTGTCGGCATCAGCCCCGCTGAAACCGGCCCCAACAATGGCAATTTTCATCGCCTGTTCCTGAAATAATGGTACCCCCAGCGTTCGCTCCAGCACAGCTTGCAGCTCTTGCGAGGGGTAGCTAACATGTTCCAAACCTGCCCGGCGCCGCAAATAAGGATGCACCATATCGCCCTGAATAGGGCCAGGCCGGACAATGGCCACCTGTACAACCAAATCATGAAAAGAACGCGGCTGCAGGCGCGGTAACATCGCCATCTGCGCCCGTGATTCCACCTGAAACACACCAACAGATTCGCCGCGGCACAACATATCATAGGTCTGTTTATCTTCTGGCGGAATACTGGCCAGACTCAAGGGCCGGTGATAATGGCGCTGCATCAGATAAAAGGCCCCAGCCAGACAGCTGAGCATACCAAGAGCCAGCACATCAATCTTTAGCAAGCCCAGCGCGTCAATATCATCCTTATCCCATTCAATAATACTGCGCCCCTGCATCGCTGCTGGACGAATAACACAAATTTTATCCAGCCTGTCCTGTACAATCACAAACCCGCCAGAATGTTGCGAGAGGTGCCGCGGAAATCCATAAAGCTGGCGGGCCAATGCCAGCACCTGTTTCAGGTTTGGATCCTGTCTGTCCACACCTGCTGCCTGCAATGATTTATAATCAATACCCTTTTCACTACCGCGCCAGACCTGGGCTGAAAGGGCGCGTTGTACATCCCGGCTAAGGCCAAAAGCCCTAGCCGTTTCGACCAGCGCACTGCGCCAGCGATAGGTGATTACCGCCGATACCAGCCCGGCGCGATGCCGGCCATAATGATGATAGATATGCTGGATAACTTCCTCGCGGCGATTATGCTCAAAATCCACATCAATATCTGGCGGCTCATCACGGGCTTCACTGATAAACCGTTCAAATAAAGGTTCAGCGCGTTCCGGGTCAACAGAGGTAATAAATAAACAATAGCAAATCGCCGAATTAGCCGCAGAACCACGCCCCTGACATAAGATATTACGGCTTCTGGCAAAGCGTACAATTTCAAAAACAGTCAGAAAAAAAGGAGCATAATCCAGCTTTTCTACCAGCGCTAATTCGCGCTTTAAATAGGCCTGTACTTTTTCCGGTACACCATCTGGATAGCGTTTATGGCTGCCCTTATGGGCTTGCCATGCCAATTCTTCAAAAGCGGTGCGCCCTTTTTTTCTGGACCCGGACAGGCTATATACAGACCCGCTATTATCATGATCCGGATACGCATAGGAAATATCTGCAAGGGTGAAATGGCACCGCTTGGCTAGCGCATCTGCACAAATCAGCGCATCGGTAAATCCATGCCAGCGTCTGGCCATTTCCTGTGGACTGAGTAAATGGCGTTCTGCATTTGCCGAAATATGGCGTCCTGCCTCAGCCAGACTTGTTTTATGGCGAATACAATACAGCACATCTGCTAGCGGACGCCGCGATGGATGATGATACAACACTTCGCCAAGGGCGGTAAATTCAAGCCCATCTGCTTCGGCCTGGTTTTTTACCTGATATAATCTTTCCTCATCACAGCCATCCCGCATCAGATACCCGCCAGCATAAACCTGCCCTTTGGCTATCCGGGCAATGGTACGTGCCTGTTCGCGCCAGGCGGTATCCATGGCGACAGGCGGGATGGTGATCAAACAGGTTTCAGCAGAAAGACGGGCCAGATCGCTGATATACAGATCAGGCATCTCGCCCGATTGATGGCCCTGACGCATCATCGCCGCACTTAACCATTGGCACAGCGATTCATAGCCATCAAGGCTACGCACAAAACATAAAATATCCCCGCCATCACGCAAATTTATTCTGGTTCCGGAAATCAGGCGGGGCGCCTGCATCCTGCGTTGACTATTTTCTGCATTCTCCTGATCAATATCTTTGCTAGCTGACCAGGCCCGCACCAGCCCGCCAACGCCAAATAAATCAGCTACCCCGACAGCTTGCCAGCCAAGCGTAGCTGCCATTTGCATTATCTCTTCTGGATGGGACGCGCCCTGCAGAAAGCTAAAATTCGTCTGACAGCCAAGCAGGCTTTGTGGCAGATATTCTGGTGCTTGCTCTGTCATGAAAAACACCCATGCACAAACCATTCAACGCTCTCACCGCGTTCTGGCAGCCCCTCACGATAGACCCATAGCCGCATACCAGAAGATGTTTCAACACGGTAATAATCACGTGTTTTTACCCCCTTATATTCGGTATCCCACCATCGGGGCCCAATACGCTCGGGGCCAGTGGCCCGGCATATCTGCCAGCTTTTTTTCCGCCACCGAAGCATGGCTGGCGGATGATCAGGCAGCAAGGCAACAACATGCACAGGCTCGGCTGGCTCAAACAATCTTATCGGGCGCGGCGGGGTCAGGCTGGCAGGTGCAGGGGCATGCCAGCTGGCATCCCCATTCCTGTCAGCCAGCTTCTGATAAGCTGTATTATCACTGATTTGCCAGCGTGAATTACAGGTAACATGTTGTACCTTATCTGCGCCCAGCTTTGCCGCCAGAATATCCAGAACATGATCAATTTGCTGATTTTGCAGATGGGCAGATTCTGCTCCCAGCAGGCCTGTCACCTCCATCTCTGCAGCCAGCTTGTGCGCGTGCAACCAGCTATAATCAATGCCAAATTCTGCATCTATACGCTCAGTTGCCCCGGCGAGAAGGCGATGCAAAATCGCGCGGTCGCGCCCAGGCCGTGACAAGTTGAAATAGAGCCGCCCAATTTGCCCGTCACTGCATTGCCAGCCCAGCTCGAAACAGGCAGCGGCCATTTCGGTCTTTAACAATAGCTCAGCCATCTCCTCTATTAGCTGATCTATCATCTGTTGCAGGGCTTGCGCGCCGGCCAGTGGTTCTGGCCAGGCCCGGCTAACCCACAGGGCTGGCGCGGCGGCTATGGGGGTAGGTGTATAATCGCGGTTACCGCATAACACTGCCCATTTCTGTACAAAATCGGGGCCAAATCGAATGGCAAGCTGGGCATAGGATAAGGGCTGTAAATGCCGCAGGCGGCGCAACCCTGCTTGCGAGAGCGCTTGTAATAGCTGATCCTCTAACGATAAGGCAGATAGCGGCAATTCAGATAATATCTGCATCAATGCCTGGCGCGAAGACAGCATCACCAGCCCGTCTATTGCCTGATTATGCCCATCTATTATCTGGTTATAATAATGGGCCAGCGCCCGGGCAGCAGAATAATAGGGGGCCGCGGCACAATATATTGGTATTTCCGCTGCGTGCAGATGATGTTTGATATCTGCGATAACCTGTTCAATGCCGCCATGCAGATGGCTGGCTCCGCTCATATCTATCCAGATGCCATTACTGCCAGCCGGGCTGTCAGGATTAGGGCCAGCAGAATCTATGCCAGCTCTGGGGCTATAACGCCATGCCCATCTTGCCAGCTTTTCAAGGATTGCGCGATCCTGTTGAGGCGCTATTTTAGCCAGCAAAATATCTGGCAAGCGGGCTCTGGCATCCGCGACCGCCATTCCAGCATAAAGACCTGCTTTTTTAGCGGTATCAGACAGATAGACAAGCCTGTCCATATTCTGATGACGCCAATAAAGAGCAATATCCTTATCTATCTGCCACCCTTTTTCATTGCAGATCAGGCGTAGCGGTAAATCAGGCAGATGCACATATAGATATTCGCGATCCGCCATATGCCGGCCAGCAGAGGCATGTCGACTATGATGTCCGGGAAAACGCGCCGCCATTGCCCTGCTCAGCTTGCATAATGATGGGGATAGGGCGCGCGCACATTATCCCGGCAGATCGTTTCAGAAGCCGGGGTCACAGCAGGAGATAATGCACAAGCTGTTTCAGCAAAAGGCAGGCTGGATTGCGCTGCTGGCATAATATTTCTGGCCAGATACATCCGGCCGGATACTGGACAATAATAAATATCAGCGCTTGCCTGATGCCCCTTGCGGCTTTTTGTCAAGCGTACAGACCAGCGTGGCCGCCAATCCTGTTTCTGGCTTTGATCGCTAGCCTTTGAGGTAATAGACCAGCCACTTTCAAACCCTGTACTGGCCGCAGGCGGGCCAAGCAAAAACCCCATACTATCGCCAATACGCGCCGCCCGCCGCAACCGTTGCGCCCAACGCAACCACTGATCAGACTTTCTGGCCAGCACCCCATATTCAGCGACCACGCCAGCAACACCTGTGGTCTGCAACGCTTCTTCAAACGCAGATAACAGGCGGGCAGGATGCCCATCATGTACAAAAATAACCTGGCCGGGGTTTAGCCCCATTGCCCACAGCCCCTCGGCACATACATGCCCATACTGGCCACTAAAACGCGGGCTGCACCAAATAATTGGCGCGTTAGGGCGTTGCTGCAGTTGTGCGCGTAGCAGCGCCACAATAAATCCGGTTGCAGCAGCATCATTATGCGGGCCAGCCATCAAATGCACATGCTGATGCGCCAGCCCCCCGGATAAAGCTGAATCAAAACAGGCAAGGCCAGTTGCAAGATAATGCCTGTCTGAAATGTGTTGAGCCTCAATTTTTTCTTTCAGACAGGCAAAAACACTGTTTTTTTTACCGGTAGCCTCTCTGGCGATCTCTCTGGCACTCTCTCTGGCAGACACATCAGCAGAGATTTTGACAGGCGCTGGCTGTATAGCGACCATATCCAGATATGTGTCGTTCTGAATCTGAGATGATTTTGGATCGCGTAAAGGGTGCATCTTTTATATATCTGAAGCTGAATACTATCCCCAGCCCAGGAATTTCCTATCATTTTTGTTCTTGTTTTGTTCTAATTTAAAAATAAGAAATACGCCCCTGTGAGTCAAGAGGGGAAAGAAGCAAAATCAGATAGGATAATGCAGGTCAAAATTTATCCAGAGCAGAGTCTGGATGCCAGAATTTGGCTAGCTGGAAATTTATTTGAACAGATCGCGATGCTTTTCAGGGTCTGTCCAGGCATCTTCATCATGGCCGGAACGGCTGGAATAAAAGCTGAGCGCCATTAACCCGCAGCCAAGCACAATCGTGCCAAAAGCCCCTGCTATCAGTGCCACCCAGCCATGTACGCCCAACTCCACCTGTCCCATCTTTTCCCAGACATAAACACTGCCAAGACAGGCGCCAATAAGGGCAATGGCAGCGATCCCGATCGCAAAAATATTCAGCTTGCGACTTTTCTTTACCGGTTGTTTATTTTTTGCTGCCATCAGCTTGCCAACTCGCTTTCAACCAGCTTTACCCAATAGCTGGTGCCAACCGGCAGGATAGAATCGTTAAAATCATATCCTGTATTATGCAACATTCGCCCTTCTTGTGCCGGCCCGGCCCCAAGCCAGATATAGGCGCCCTTGCGCGCTTCCAGCATAAAGGCGAAATCTTCGGCTGCCATAGAGGGCGGCAAATCCATATGCACTTTGTCTGAACCTATAATATCGCTGGCAATTTCGGCCGCACGGTTTGCTTCTGCGGTATGGTTAATCGTTGGCGGATAGCCGCCGCGCCAGTCAATTTCTGCCTCACAGCCATGCGCAGAGGCTAAAGAGGTGACTATTTTACGGATATTATCTTCTGCCATTTGCCGCGTTTCAGGCAGGATAGCCCGCGCGGTACCGCCTAGCTGTACCTCGTCCGGGATCACATTAAAGGCACTGCCGCCATTGACCATGGTCACTGACACCACCGCGCTATCTACCGGATTGGTTTGCCGGGCAACAATGGATTGCAAAGACTGGATTATCGCAGCAGACGCCAATACCGGGTCTGTTGCCTGATGCGGCATCGCCGCATGGCTGCCACATCCACGAATCGAGATATAGAAATGATCTGCACTGGCCATACAGGCACCACGTGAAATCGCTATATGCCCTGCCTCCAGACCTGGCCAGTTATGCATGCCCCAAACGCTGTCTGCGTCAAATTTTTCGAACAGGCCATCATCCATCATCTGTTTGGCCCCAGCCCCGCCTTCTTCAGCAGGCTGAAAGTAAAAATAAACTGTACCGTCAAACTGGCGCGTTTCAGACAGATAGCGTGCCGCCCCAAGCAGCATGGCCATATGCCCGTCATGGCCACAGGCATGCATCCGCCCATCTCTTGTTGATTTATGGGCAAAGCTGTTTGCTTCTGGCATAGCCAGCGCGTCCATATCAGCGCGCAAGGCAATTTTACCACCCTTGTCTGTTCGCCCTTTCAGCACCCCGACCACACCTGTTTTTGCCAGACCGCGATGCACCTCGATGCCAAAGCTGGCGAGCTTCTCAGCGATAAAATCAGATGTCCAGACTTCTTCATATCCAAGCTCTGGATGTGCGTGCAAACTCTGCCGCCAAAAGGTCATATCCTGATGAAAATCAGCAACACGATTGATGATAGCCATCTCTCCTCCTTTTCTGTGCAATGCACGATTTATCCTGTTCTACCCCTGTTAAGATAGGGTAGCAATGCCCAGATGTCGACCAAACACCAAGTGAAGTCGAAAGCAAGATAGGTTTTTTCACCCTGTGAGTAGATGGTATATTGGATGGGTTTCCAAAAACCGTTATAAATATTTGACAATAAATATCTGAAAATAAATATTTGCGAACAGAATTTTGGCTGCCTGTTTTTCGGGCGGCGATACAATCAGGGTTAAAAGAAAATTATGGCAACATCATATATCGATAGAGGGGTGCGCGCACTTCGCGACAGAAAAAAACACTATTCGATATTTTCACTCGCCCGGCAGGCCGGGGACTATCATCAGGGCTGGCAGCAAGCCTGGCGCCATGAAGAACCAAAAGCTGAATATGATGCGGTGATCATTGGCGGTGGCGGTCATGGGCTGGCGACGGCCTATTATCTGGCTTCTGTACATAATATGACCAACATTGCGGTGATTGAAAAAGGCTGGCTGGGCGGCGGAAATACAGGCCGAAATACCACCATTATTCGATCGAACTATCTTTGGGATGAATCGGCATCAATTTATGAGCATGCCATGAAATTATGGGAAGGGCTGGCTCAGGATTTGAACTTTAATATCATGTTCAGCCAGCGCGGCGTGCTAACCATCGCCCATTCCGAGCATGAGCTAAAAGAAATGTCCCGCCGGGTTCATGCTATCCGGTTGAACGGGATTGATTCAGATATTCTCAGCCCGGAAGAGATTAAAAAATTCGTACCGGTAATGAATATGGATCAAACTATTCGCTATCCGGTTATGGGCGGTTTTCTGCAAAAGCGCGGCGGCACTGCCCGCCATGATGCAGTGGCCTGGGGCTATGCCCGCGCTGCAGATGATATGGGTGTGGATATTATCCAGAATTGTGAAGTAACCGGCCTGCGGCGGCAGGGACGACGCATTACCGGAATTGAAACCACAAAAGGGTTTATTAAAACCCGCAAGGTTGGCTGTGTTGTTGCTGGCCATTCCTCGGTACTGGCCAATATGGCGGGGATCCGCCTGCCGATTGCCAGCCGGCCCCTGCAAGCCCTGGTATCCGAGCCGATAAAGCCAATTCTGGATACGGTGATTATGTCAAATGCGGTGCATATGTATATCAGCCAATCTGACAAGGGCGAGATGGTATTGGGCGCTGGCGTGGACAAATATAACTCCTATGCCCAGCGCGGCTCATTTCCGGTGCCCGAACATATGCTCGCCGCCGCGGTAGAGCTGTTTCCTGTTTTATCGCGGTTACGGATGTTGCGGCATTGGGGTGGCATTGTGGATACCTGCCCGGACGCCTCACCCATTATATCGCGTACCGATATTGACGGGCTGTTTTTCAATTGCGGATGGGGTACCGGCGGCTTTAAGGCAACACCGGGTTCCGGGCATGTATTTGCTGATCTGATCGCAAATGACCGACCAAATGAGATTGCCGCCCCCTATGCGCTGAACCGTTTTGAAACCGGCTTGCTGATTGACGAGCATGGTGCGGCAGGCGTGGCGCATTAACCCTGATTGCAACACAGATTATTTTTTGGAAAAGCTAAAAAGATGCTGGAAATTAAATGTCCCTATTGCGGGCCAAGAGATGAAGAAGAGTTTGTCTGTGGCGGCGAAGCGCATATCGCCCGCCCGCTGGCCGAAAACCCGATCAGCGATAAGGAATTCGCAGATTATCTGTTCTACCGAGACAATCCAAAAGGGGTGTTTCTAGAGCGCTGGCGCCATAGTGCGGGATGTCGGCGATGGTTTAATGTGGTGCGCGATACCGTAAGCCACGAGATTATCGAGGTATATGCGATGGGGCAAAAACCGGCCAGCAAGGCCGGTAAAATGGCCTATGTGGCAAATTGGCGCCGCCATAGCCCAGCCGAAATCGCCGCCAGCCCTGCTGGGCAAAAGACACGTAAACCCTCCAGCACAAAGAGGTCAGCCAGGTGATGGCAAAGAAAAACAAAATGAATGCAAACCGAAAACAGCCAACAGCGGCTTCTCCGGATAGCAGC
>JBMZFK010000010.1:0-29339 GCA_049615365.1 Puniceispirillaceae bacterium (SeqCode) | reverse complement strand
TTGGCCAGCCCTTTAATTATCCCAAGAATGACCTAAGCTATGCAGAAAACTTCCTGCATATGTGTTTTTCGGTTCCAGCAGAAGAATATAAGATTGACCCGGTAATTGCGGATGCGATGGATAAAATCTTTATTCTGCACGCTGATCATGAGCAAAATGCCTCTACCTCTACCGTGCGTCTGGCAGGTTCATCCGGGGCCAACCCTTTTGCCTGTATCGCCGCCGGTATCGCCTCCTTGTGGGGGCCTGCCCATGGCGGGGCTAATGAGGCGGTATTGAATATGCTGACCGAGATTGGCGATAAATCAAACATCAAAGCCTTTGTTGACAGAGCCAAGGATAAGAATGATCCCTTCCGCCTGTTTGGTTTTGGCCACCGGGTTTACAAAAATTATGACCCGCGCGCACAGGTTCTGCGTAAATCCTGCCATGAAGTGCTAAACAAGCTGGGCGTGGATGATCCGTTACTGGAACTGGCGATGGAACTAGAAGAATTAGCGCTTAAAGATTCGTATTTCATCGATAAAAAACTTTATCCGAATGTGGATTTCTATTCCGGCATTATTCTGAAAGCGATGAATTTCCCGACCTCTATGTTCACTGTGTTATTTGCTGTGGCACGGACAGTTGGCTGGATTTCACAGTGGAAAGAGATGATCGAGGATGAAACCCAGCGTATTGGCCGGCCTCGCCAGCTCTATGTTGGGCCAGAAGAACGCGATTTTGTGCCGATCAATAAACGCGGCTAGCGCTATCTAGTCCTGACCCCCCCTAAAGTGTTTGCAGAGCCGCCCTGAGCCGTTCTGTAAACGGCTTTCCATCCGGGCTTAGCACCGCTTTAAGCTGGCTTGATATTTCCTGCATCTTGGCATTTCTGGCGGTTACATCCTGCAAGCCCTGTTCTGCAAGCCGGGTCAGATTGCCCGCGTTTAAATGGGGGGTAAGTAAAAACGGATAGGATTGCGTCTGTAAAATAATATCTGGCAGGACAGGTGTTTTCGGTTTGAAAAAGAATTTGGCAAATATGCGGTTCGCCCAGCCCAGATGATAAATCACAACCCCCGGCACGCCAGCTATCGCCGCTTCCAACGTGACCGTTCCCGATGAGGCAAGCATAAAATGCGCGTCTAAAAATGCCTGCTCTACCGGCATATCTGTTAGCGCTATGCGACTGCCAATATCTGTTTGGGCCAGAAAGGGTGCGACCAGAGGGTGTAAATGCGGTAACAGGGGCAAGGTTAGGCAAAGCGCTGGATAGGATGTTAGCAATTGAGAACAGGCATCCAGCAATATCGGCATATGCCGCATAATCTCGCCGCGCCGACTGCCTGGCAGCAGCAGAATATGCAGATTGCCATCATTATCCGGCATAGGACGGGCAGTGCCATCTGCATCCGGATGCCCGACAAATAGAGCCTTTGCACGCCGTTCTGGTGAAACCGCGCTAAAATAATCCGGCTCAAACGGAAATAGACAGAAAATATGGTCAAAAAGCTGGCTGAATTTCTTTGCCCGCCAGTTCCCCCATGCCCACACGGTAGGGGCCACCATATGAACCAGCTTTGGCTGATAGCTGCCGCTACCTAGGGCGCGGCGCAAACGCCCTGCAAAGCGCACCGAAAATCCCTTGCTATCGACAGTAAAAACATATTCTGGCTGACGCTCTAGAATGGCAGCGATCAGCCTGTCTGCCAGCTCGGAAAGGGCGCGGTATTGTGCCAGCGCATCCCCAAAACCAATGACTGCCAGCCTGTCCATATCTGCAAGACTATCCAGTTGACGCGCCTGCATCTGTGGGCCGCCTACCCCGAACCAGCTTATCGCGGTAAAAATATCGCTGCCCGCATCCATCAGCTGGGCGGCCAGCCTGTCTCCAGAGGCTTCCCCTGCCAGTATGAAGGCAGAGACAGCCATTAGTTGGCTTGCTCTTGGGCAGAGATATCAAAAGCCATATTAAGGTCTGTGGTCAGCACCATTTCATGGGCTAACAGCTCTGCCTCTATCGCCTCCAGCGTGTCTGCCAGCATCGTCTGCCCGGCAGAGACCCCAACCACCTTAATACCGGCTTGTGCAAGGCTCTGCAGAGTTTCTAGGCCTATAACCGGCATATCCAGCATCTTGTCCTGCTGGCTTTTTGTCATTTTGACAAACACGGCCGCATCGGTGCTGGTATCTATCAGATGGGCGGCACGCGCAATCATCGCTTGGGTGCCTTCTGCGGCCTCGATAGCTAACACCCTGTCTTGCTGCGTGATAACCGCCTGTCCGACATCCAGCTCTCCAAGCTGAGATAAAACCTTAACCCCCAGGCTCAGCGCAGCGGTTTCAGCAGAACTCAAATCACGGCCAAAATGATAGCCTTCAGGCAATAGCCTGTCTGGTAGGAAATCTGTATTGGGTAAAATCATTATCTGATGGTCAGCAAAATAGTCAGATACCAATCGCAAGGCCTTATCATCCCCTTTTAAGGCCAGCCGGCCAAGCAGGGCAGCCCCGGCACTATCCAGCTTTAGACTGCTGAGGCTGGGACGGGTAAATTTCCCTGCCAGCAACAGCCGGTCACATCCCTGCTCTAACAGCGCGTCTGTTATGGATTTTAACTGGCCCGGGGCAAAGCCGGCATATAAAAAGGGGGAATAGTCATGGTCGGCCTGGCCGTTCAAACAGATAATAAACGGTTCCTCGCCTTGTGACAGCGCTGCCCTGGCCAGCTGCAAGGGCAGGTTCCCACTGGCCGCAATGATGCCAAGCCGTCCCATCAGAATGCCCTATTTTTGTGGCTGACAGAGGGCGCGATCCTGCCCATCTTCGATAAATTGTACCAGCCTGTCGACCATATCATGATGTCCTAACTCTGACTTTGTTTTTGCCAGATTTTCTTTAAACAGCCCCTCGCCTGTAAAAATATTCGCATAGGCTTTTTTCAACTGCGCGAGGGATTCTTTTTCAAACCCGCGCCGACGCAAGCCGACAACATTCAAGCCATGTAACGCCCCGCGCGGCCCTGATGCCAGCCCAAAGGGAATAACATCTGCGGTAATGGCCGTACCCCCGCCAATAATCGCATGATCGCCAATACGCACAAATTGGTGGATGGCTGAATAGCCCCCCAAATACGCATAATCCCCAATAGTCACATGCCCGCCAACCCCCACATGATTGGCAAGAATAACATTATTGCCAACCACGCAATCATGGGCGATATGGGCGCCAACATAAAACAGGTTATTATCGCCGATGATGGTTTTCATGTTCCCGACTTTAGTACCCGGGTGCAAGGTTACATATTCGCGGATCAGATTATTCTCGCCAATAATCAGCTCAGAGGCTTCACCTTCAAAGCGTGTATGTTGCGGGGCCAGACCAATCGCCGCAAAAGGAAACAGCTCGCAACCGGAACCGATACGTGTATGGCCATCTATTATTACATGGCTATGAATTTTCATGTTATCGCCAATTGTTACATGGTCACCAATTATGGAATAGGCACCGATTTCGACATTCTGGCCAAGCTGTGCCTGCGGCGAGATAATCGCTGTTGGATGTTGAGTAACGCTCATCTCTCTAGCTATCCTTATCCACGATCATAGCTGAAAATTCTGCCTGATTAACCACTTGCCCATCGACAATGCCTTTACCGGAAAATTTCCACAGCAAATTTCGGCCAGCAATTTTTTCAACATGAAGCTCCAGCATATCGCCCGGGCGAACCGGTGTTTTAAACTTTGTATTATTTACCGATGCCAGAAATACCAGCTTATCTTCTGCCTCTTCACCAAGGCTAAGGGCAGCCAGTGCGCCAGCGGTTTGTGCCATGGCTTCAACAATCAATACGCCGGGCATCACCGGATTGCCTGGAAAATGACCCACAAAATACGGCTCGTTCCCACTCACCGCCTTTAGACCGATAGCAGAATGTCCAGGCTGGATATCCCTGATTTTATCTATCAGCAAAAAGGGCGCACGATGCGGTAGTAACTTTTCAATCTCGGCATATCCCAGCACCTGATTTTCATTCATAATTGTCCCCCTAGAGCCGTGTTAAAAATATAGCCAATAAAAGCTGTCATGATTTGGATGAGGTTTTTTTGCGCCGTGCATTGGCCATCTGTAACCAGAATTCACGCGCTGGCATAGCTGGAAACCCTGCATAGGTACCTGGCTTTTGCAAATCTTTTGTAACCCCCGATTTAGACGCAACCACCACATTATCCGCAAGGGTTAAATGATCACCAATACCCACCTGTCCGCCAATAATACAGTTTTTTCCGACCACAACACTGCCCGCAATACCGGCCTGTGCAAGAATAATAACGTTACTATCGATCATCACATTATGGGCAATATGGCACAGATTGTCGATCCGGACATAATCCCCGATAACGGTATCATCCAGCCCGCCTCTGTCAATAGTTGTACCCGCCCCGATATCACATCCCGCACCGATAACCACCCGCCCCAGATGCGGCAGAAACTGTGTTGCCTCGCCCTGCCCCTCAAAGCCAAAACCGCGCTTGCCAATGACGCAATGCGCGCCTGTTTTCAGCCCATCGCCGCTATGAAGATGCGAGAGGACGTTCTGCGCGCCAATATCGCAATTTGCCCCCAGATGCACATCCTCTCCCAGAACCGTACCGGCACCAATCCTGGAGTTGGCACCAATTGAACAATCACGTCCGATAACCGCAAACGCGCCAATATGGGCAGTGGGATCAATAACCGCTTCTGGATGAATATCAGCCTGCTCAGAAATAGCTGCCTTCGATGCCGGACGGGCAAACATTTCTGTCAATATCCGGCCAAAAGCGGCACGCGGACGCGCCGCTACCAGAATTACCGGATTATCCAGCTGTTCTTTCACGATAGGGGCCAGCTCGACAGAGGTAAGGCAAACCAAACCCGAAATCGCCGCAACCCCCTCGATATAGGCTTTGTTAGTCAGCAGGATCAAGGCACCAGATTTCGCGGCAACTGGGCTGGAAACAGTGTCTATTTTCTGTGCCGGATTGCCTTGTTCAAGGCGGAAATCACAACGCTCACATAATGCAGATAGAGGCCAGCTGCTAGCGGCTTTATGAACTCTGCCAGATGCGCGCCCCATTGATTACTCGCTCTTTGTCTTGTTCGGCTCAGTGATTTCCAGCTGAGCATCCTTTGTGCGGTCATTCAACCGTTCAAGAACATCTTCGGTAATATTTAGCTGATTACGAAAAATTAGGAGCTGATCTTCTTTAAACACTAAATCGATTTCCAGCTCGGATGCCCGTTCGGCAACAATGGTTGTTGCCAGATTTCTGATTTTGTCCTGCGCCTGTTGCAAGGCTCTATCCAGAGATTGTCTTTTATTCTGAATATCTTGCTGGATAGCGGCCACTTCGCGCTGAAAGGCACGCACTTCTTCTTGATAGGCATCTTCGGTAATCAGGCTTTGCCGCGCCTTTAGCTCTTTTTCTTTTTCCAGCAGCTGAACTTCGCGCTCGGCAAATTCCTTCTGGAATTCCTCACTCTTTTCATCCAGCAATTTGCGCACACGCTCTGTGGCTTCAGATTCTCGTATGATACGCGCCAGATCAATAATCGCTACCCGTTGAATGGTAAAATGCGACGCCTCACTGGCATTGCTATCCTGTGCCAGACCAGTGGAGGGTAAGGAAACGCCCATAAACAGGGCGACCATAACCGCAACAACAGAGCTAGCAACCAGCGATTTTTCAGTGCGTAGTTTTAAACAGAAAAGCATGTGTTACCTAACTAGAATCTGGTGCCGATGTTAAACTGGAAGCGCTTTAACTTATCATCTGATGTCTTTGAGATGGCATCAGCCCAATAAAAGGTAAGCGGGCCAACAGCGGTATCCCATAAAATACCAAAACCCACAGATTGACGCATCTTACTATCATTAGCGCCAACAACACCCTCTGGATAGTCGGCACCCCAAACAGAGCCAAAATCAGAAAAGACTGTCCAGCGTATGCCCAAATCATCGCTCAGGCCGAGGTCAGAAATAACCTCAATCGACCCAGAATAGGTGTTATTCCCCCCAACAGCAGATTGTGTTCCTATATCACGTGGCCCGATACCGCCGCCATCAAATCCCCTGACCTGACGTCCACCCAGGAAGAAACGCCCTGCTTGCGAGACTTTTTCATCAATGCCATCTACATAGCCATAGCGTCCACGCAAGCCCAGAATGACCGAATTAAACAGGAAGGGCTTGTAATAAGCTACTCGCAGATTGGTACGCAGGAAATTTACATCACCGCCTACCCCTGCAAATTCCTGTGTAGCTTCCATCAAATACCCTTCACTAGGGTCAAAGCGATTATTCAGCGTATCGCGGCCCAATGTGTAGGAGACAGCAGATTCAGCAATGCTCTTGCCTTCATCTCCGGTCTTGGAGGTCGCTTTTGTGTCTTTCTGCTTTGTGTCTTTGGTAATAAAGCTATAGCCAAAACGATGATAGTAATCGCGGGCCGCGCTAAAGGATGCAGAAGTTTCGATACCCTGGCTTTCAACCTCAACACTTGTTTCTTTAATCTGTTCGTTAAACACCTCTATGCTGCCGCGCAGATTACGGTCAAACAGATAGGGCTCGCTCAGGCCAATCCGGTAATCTGCCCGCGAGTCAGAAGTAGAGACAGAAAAATTGGTGCCCCGTCCGCTACCCAGAAAATTGCGTTCCTTGATGCCGAGAGTCAATGTTGATTTATCAATAGAGGAATAGCCAACACCGATAGATAAATCGCCTGTTGGCTGTTCTTCTGTATCAATTCGCAAGATGGTCTGATCTTCTGTAGAGCCAGGCAAGGTCTGGACATCCACATTTCGGAAAAAGCCCAGACCGCGAATCTTCCGCAATGATCGGTCAATTTTCAGCTGGTTAAAGGCATCGCCCTCTACCACTTCCAATTCACGGCGAACGACCCGATCCAATGTGCGGGTATTGTTAATTACTTCAATGCGCTCAACAAAATTCTTGGTTGCCGCGCCAATATTTATCTGAACATCGAGGGTTTCAGCTTCTGTGTCAGTGATCACTTCTGGCGTGACATTTACAAACGCATAGCCAAAATTACCCAGCTCATTGGTAATATTCAAAAGCCCTTCTTCAATGCTGCGAACATCATACCAGTCCCCCTCCTCTAGCGGCACAAGATCACGCAAAGCACTCACATCAACAGACTCAATCTCAGAGGTAAAACTAACATCCTTCAGCCGGTAGCGAGGCCCTTCATTCAGTGAAAAGGTCACAGCAAAGCCTGAACGGTCAGATAACAAACCGCCCTGTGCCCGCACAACATCAATGTCTGCATATCCACGGCTCAGATAAAACTGACGTAACAGACGCACATCATAATCCAGACGGCCCGGATCATATTTATCATTCGCGGTTAAAAACGCCCACCAGCGTTCTGTCCGGCTGGAAATAATCTGGCGCAACGCATAATCAGAAAAAGCTGTATTTCCCAGGAAACGAATAGACTGAATTTTAATCAGTGGGCCTTCATCAACCTCAAAAATCAGGTCTACACGATTATTTTCCTGACGAATAATCTTGGGAACCACACTGGCCGCAAATCGACCCGAAAGACGGTA
This sequence comes from Puniceispirillaceae bacterium (SeqCode), assembly GCA_049615365.1. Taxonomy (GTDB): domain Bacteria; phylum Pseudomonadota; class Alphaproteobacteria; order Puniceispirillales; family Puniceispirillaceae; genus JADHLI01. Next base: position 21,743 of record JBMZFK010000010.1, on the reverse strand, counting down.
AATTTCCAGCAAACGCTGTGTCGCCGCACGCGCAACTTCAGCAGTATAAACGCGGCGTGGCTGAATATCCAATTCTGCCATTAACCGCTCATCGGTCAGTACATCATTACCCTCAATATTAATCCGGTTAATGATAGGGTTTTCCTCGATTTCGACAATCACCTGATTATCGACACGAGAGATGCTTACATTTTTGAACAGCTTGGTGGCAAACAGGCTGCTGATCGCCTGATCCAGCGCTTGCAAATCAATCTCATCGCCGGTTTTTATGGGCAGATAGGCCAGAATGGTTGCGCTGGTAACACGCTCATTCCCTTCAACAAGGATGGCCTCAACCTTAAACCGTTCCTCTGCTGATTGCGCCATAACCATGGATGAAAGGCCTAGCGACAGCAAAAGGCTCGATAAAAATATAATCTTCTTGAGGGGATGCATCTGAAACCTCATTTGATAAAACAAAATCGTTCTATTTAACCCAACGCGCCGAGTATAAGCTGTAAACGACGATCTTTGCAAAAAACTTTATCATAGAATAGCCTACAACTCTAACTTGTGAACATTCTAACAAAATCTAACGATATAACGACCAGCATCAGGGTTAATAACAGGCTGATCCCAACCCGGTTCAATTTATCCTGCACCCCGTCTGGCAAGGGCCGTCCTATAACCGCCTCGATAAGAAAAAAGACCAGATGCCCCCCATCCAGCGCTGGAATAGGAAATAAATTGATTAGGCCAAGATTAATCGAGATGAGCGCAGTGAAAATAATAAATGCTACGACCCCCTGCTGGGCGGCATCTGCAGATAATTCAGCAATCCGAACCGGCCCGCCTATCTCGCCGCTACTTGCACGTCCTGTAACCAGACGCCCAATACCGCGCAACATGGCCGCACAGAGGTTAAGCGTATCGGCAGTCGCGGTATATATCGCCTCGCCAACACCCAGCCTGCGAAACTTGCCAGCCGTTGATGAGCGTACCCCTAAAACACCATAATGGATGCCATATTCTTGTGAATATGCCGCGTTCAGCGTTACCGGCAGGTTAAAAATATCGCCGCGCCGGTCTATTTCAAAGACCAATTCACGGTCTGGATTTTCAAAAATAATGGCACGCATTTCGTTGAAATCGTCAATTTTAATACCGTCTATCGCCAGAACTTTATCACCTTCTTTCAGCCCGGCTTCAATCGCCGCGCCTTGTTCCATAACCTCGCCAATCACGGGCGGGATAAAGGCCTTGCCAGCCCCTGCATAAACACATGCGAACAGAAAAATACCGAGTAGGAAATTTGCCATGGGCCCGGCGGCGACAATCGCGATACGCCGGAATACACTCGCGCCAGCAAAACTGCCCTCTATCTGGCGCGATGCGGCAGAGGAGGTGCTGGCCGCATTTTGATCGCCGCGCATTTTAACAAAACCGCCAAGCGGCAATGCCCCGATGCGCCAGCGTGTACCCTGCTTATCTGTCCAGGCATAAAGTTCCGGGCCAAAACCAATGGAAAACACATCCACTATCACCCCGGAACGTCTGGCAACCCAGTAATGGCCCAACTCGTGAATGAATACGATAGGCGTAATCACAAGCAGAAAAAACAGAATTTGGTTAAAACCACCAAGGTCCGGCATGTAGTGTTATCCTGTTATGATAAGGGCAAACGGGGCTTTAATACTTGCATTCGTATAAAAAAGCTTCGCAAGTTTCATGCCGACTGCACCCCTATCTTTAATCTAGCTTGAAAAAGGATGCAAATATCTTTGGCGTATTTCGCTATCCAGCGCGGCAACCGCATCATAACTGCCCGCCTTTATCCCGCTATCCCCTGCTGTCAGCGCTGCCTCAACCTGGCTGGCAATCTCGTTAAAGCTGATTTTTTCGCCCAGAAACAGCTCTACTGCGACCTCATTTGCCGCGTTTAAAATTATCGCCAGTTCAGGAGCCCTGCCCAGCGCAGATTTTGCCAGTTTGAAACAGGGAAAACGTGCGCAATCAACAGGGGCAAAATCCAGCTGCATAGCCTGTGAGAAATCAAACGGCTTGCTATGCCAGCCTAACCGTTCTGGCCAGCCAAGCGCATAGGAAATAGGCACACGCATATCGGCTATCCCCAACTGTCCAAGCCAGCTGCCATCTTTGAACCCTACCAGACCATGTATCGCAGATTGCGGATGGATAAGAGCGTCCAGCTTTTTCGTGCCTTCATCAAATAGCCACGCCGCCTCTATCAGCTCCAGCCCCTTATTCATCATGGTGGCGCTGTCAATCGTCACTTTGGGGCCCATAGACCAATTTGGATGCTGCAAGGCCTGGGCAAGCGTCACATGCTCCATTTCGGCAACGCTCATCTCGCGAAAGGGACCTCCGGAAGCAGTAAGGATAATCTTTTCAATATCGTCTTTGTTTTCATGCCTAAGGCACTGAAAAATAGCATTATGTTCTGAATCAATAGGCAGAAGGACCGCCCCTGATTTTTGGGCGGCGGGCATCATTAAATGACCGGCTGACACCAGTGTTTCTTTATTGGCAAGGGCGATTGTCTGACCCGCCTCTACCGCACGCCAAACCGCCGCCAGCCCTGCCAGCCCGACAATCGCCGCTACAAGCAAGTCAACCTTTTTCCCAGCCACCTCCTCAAGGGCTGACTGGCCGGCCAGAATATCAATATTTGTCCCGGCCAGCGCATCAGATAGCGGTGTATAGAACGCTTCATCACTGATCACCACACAAGCTGGTCTGAATTCCAGCGCCAATGTCGCCAGTTCCTGATAATTGCGATGGGCGGTTAGCGCCTGTATCGCGAACTTATCAGGATGCGCTCTGACAAGTGACAGGGTGCTGCTGCCAACCGAACCCGTGGCACCAAAAACACTGATATTTTTCTTTCCTGTCATGCACACACATCCATCCCCGCCTTAAAGCGGCGGCAACTTGCCAATAATCGCGATATCCAGTGCCAGCGCGGCCGCGATAACGGGCAGCGTTGTCATATAGCCATCAAACCTGTCCAGCGCCCCACCATGCCCGGGTACAATTTGGCCGCTATCTTTAATACCTAGCCGGCGTTTGATGGCAGATTCATAAAGATCGCCAATTTGCGATAATATGGCTAGCAACAGCACAATTCCCCCTAGCCTGACATCCAGATGCTGGTCAAAAAGGATAGTGACAAAGCCTTCAGCTGCCAACAATGATGACACCACCCCGCCAATACTGCCTGCCCAGGTCTTGGACGGGCTAAAGGCTGGCGCCAATTTAGGCCCGCCAATCACCCTGCCGGAAAAATAGGCGCCAATATCACTCGCTGAAATCACCACCGCCAGAAATAGCAGCACCACCAGCCCTTCTGTATAGATAGACACATAACACAGGCTGAAGATAGTCGCGGCAAGCAACAGGATAAACACCCTTTCACGGGCGCGCAAAAGCATAACCCCGATAGCAAAGAACAGCCCGGCCGTTACAGCGGTCACAATCGCAGATATCCCCATATTCTGATATAAAACAGGCAGGAAGAAAATAGCCATGAACGCCAGCATCGCTATCCGTTTTCTGGCTAGGGACACCCCTGCCCCCAGCAGCGTACAGGCTTCATATATCACCCATAAAGCCGCAAGGCCGGTGCCAAAAACCACAAAAGGATGCCCGGCTAATACCGGAAGCAATATCGGCAAAAAGAATAAAAAACCAACCAGACGCGCGCGCAGGTCTAAACGGTTGAAAGCCATTGCCTATGCCAACTTTTCTTCAGTAGCATCAAGCTCGTCTGACTGGCGCCTGTCTGTGTCGCCGCCAAAACGGCGCTGGCGCTGATAAAAGGTGCTAATGGCTTTTTTCAGCTCGTCAGAATCAAAATCTGGCCAGAATACATCGGTAAAATACAGCTCGGCATAGCTTAGATCCCAGAGCATGAAATTGGACAACCGATGTTCACCGCCCGTGCGGATTAACATATCAACAGCTGGCAAATCAGCGGTCTCGAGATAGGCACTAAATGGTCTGGTCTGGCCAGATACAGCACGTGCATCCGCAGCCATTTTCTCGGCGGCACGCTCAATATCCTGCTGACCACCATAATTCAGGGCGACATTCAAGGTCAGCCCTGTACAATCCGCGGTTTTATCTTCTGCATCGGCAAATAATGCCTGTAAATCAGGGGCAAATGCCGAACGGTCGCCAAGTATCCGTAACTGAACATTATCGGCTACAAGCGTATCCATTTTGCTTTTCAGAAATTTCCGCATAATTTCCAGCAAGGCATTCACTTCCAGCTTTGAGCGTCGCCAATTTTCAGTTGAAAAAGCAAAAACTGTTAAATGGCCAACATCATAGCTGACCAATTCGCGTGCAATATCCTCAAGGGTTTGTGCGCCCTTGTCATGACCGGCAACAGCCTGCAGGGTGCGCATTCGCGCCCAACGTCTGTTTCCATCCATAATAATGGCTAAATGGTTAAGCTTCATCAGATTACTGCTACGTTACATAATTTCTTGGCACTGCCTAAAATACGATTTTGTACCCTAGACGCTTAATATATCACTTTCTTTCTTTGCCAGCATATCATCTATTTGTTCAATATGGGCATCTGTCAGCTTCTGAATCTGTCCTTCTAGCGCACGTCTTTCATCTTCTGACATGCCGCCTTCTTTTTCGTCTTTCTTTACCGTTTCCATAGCATCGCGCCGGATATTGCGCACAGCCACCCGGCCACCTTCAGCATATTTGCCAGCGACTTTCACCATTTCCTTGCGGCGATCTTCGCTCAATTCTGGAACCGGCACCCGGATAACATTGCCTTCAGCTTGCGGGTTAAGGCCCAGCCCAGCTTCTCTGATTGCTTTTTCAGTCGCCTGGACAAGGCCAGCATCCCATACCGTTACCGTAAGCATACGCGATTCAGGAACCGATATATTGCTAACCTGATTTAGCGGCATTTTTGACCCATAGGCATCAACCAAAACAGGCTCCAGCATGCCAGTATTTGCCCGCCCAGCACGCAATCCGGAAAATTCATTACTCAGGCTGCCAACAGAAGCTTCCATCCTGCGTTTTACATCATCGAGATCTAGCATTATCTCATTCCTTTTTCTTTATATCTGGTTATGGGTAAAATATGGCTGTTTTAAGTTCTATTCAACGACCCGCTTCGGAAACAAGGGTAAAGGCCCCATTATGCTGAAGCACATCATCAAACCCGCCATCATTTGCGATAGAGAATACAAGGATAGGTATTTTGTTTTCGCGCGAAAGAGAGATAGCAGAAGCGTCCATCACTTTTAAATCTTTGGCCAGCACATCCATATAGCTTAGCCTGTCATAGCGTTTTGCCGTTGCGTGCTTTTCCGGGTCAGCATCATAAACGCCATCTACCCTGGTTCCTTTTAACAGGGCATCACATCCCATCTCGGAAGCCCGTAATGCCGCTGCGGTATCGGTGGTAAAAAACGGGTTGCCCGTTCCAGCGGCAAAAATAACAATCCGGCCTTTTTCCATATGACGCATCGCCCGCCTGCGGATATAGGGCTCGCAAACCGCGCTGATAGGCAGGGCTGACATCACCCGAACCGCGGTATCAATTTGCTCTAGCGCATTTTGCATGGCCAGCGCATTCATCACCGTGGCCAACATGCCCATATAATCGCCTGTGGCCCGTTCCATGCCTGCTGCTGCACCGGAAACCCCGCGGAAGATATTTCCCCCGCCTATTACCAGACAAATTTCAATACCCTGTTCACTAACTGCCTTGATCTCACTAGCGACCCGCGCTACCATTTCAGTGTCAATTCCATAGGGCTGTTTACCCATCAGAAATTCACCCGATATTTTCAAAAGTACGCGCTCATAGTGATAAGATGACGTCATAATGGCCAGCCCTGAATTCTATCTGACTGATAAAAATTGTTACGACATAATGGCATTAAATCTGCCAAGATAAAAGCGAAACATAAAAAAAGGCTCTGCAAACCAGCGCATGGTGCAGAGCCTAAATATTTCCTCTCGCTAGCAGGGCTTAATTGCCAAGCTGGGCGGCAACCTCTGCTGCGAAATCTGTTTCTTCTTTTTCAACACCATCACCAAGAACAAACTGCTTGAAGCTGGTCAGAGCGATATCTGTACCTGCTTCCTTGGCTGTTTTGGCAATAACATCCTTTACCTTGCTTTCCCCATCAATAACAAAGGTCTGTTCCAGCAGAACAACTTCTTCATAGAATTTCCGCATACGCCCCTCGACCATCTTCTCGGCGATTTCTTGCGGCTTGCCAGACGCTTTGGCCTGCTCGATAAGCACGTCGCGCTCCCGCGCAACCAGGGCAGGATCCAGATCATCAACAGACAAGGACGCAGGTGATGTCGCTGCAATATGCATCGCCAACTGCTTGCCAAGTGCGCTCAACACATCTGCAGACGCAGAAGATTGCAAGCCAACCAGCACGCCAATACGGCCCAGACCATCTGCGGCGGCATTGTGGATATACGGAACAACAGCCCCCTCAGTCACAGTAACCTTTTCCATCCGGCGCAGGGTCATATTCTCGCCAATTGTCGCAATTTTCTGGGTCAGCTCATCTGCTACATTACGACCGGTTTCCGGGTAATCCAGTGCATTCAGCGCATCCAGATCACCGGCATCCAGGGCCAGGGTGGCCAAGCTGCTGGCAAATCCCTGAAACTCATCATTACGCGATACGAAATCTGTTTCAGAGTTTAATTCTACCAATGCGCCATTTGAGCCAGCAACCGCGATAGCTACTAGGCCTTCAGAGGCAACACGGCCAGACTTTTTCGCCGCCGCTGCCAACCCTTTGGTCCGCAACCAATCCACGGCGGCTTCCATATCACCATTGGTTTCATTCAGCGCCTTTTTACAATCCATCATCCCCGCGCCAGACTGTTCGCGAAGTTCTTTTACCATTGCTGCTGTAACGCTCATCGTCTCATTCCTTATATGTGTATTACTCAAGCTGTCAGATTATGTTACCAGAGACAGACACCCTAGTGCTGTCTGCCCTGATAGTCGGTTTATCTGCCGTGATTATCCCGGTGCCAATAGACGCGGATAATGGCGGCGCGTGTATTATGCAGAAGGCTGCTCTTCGGCTGCGGCTTCTTCTGCTGGCGCTTCGGCTGCTGCTTCTGTTGGCGCTTCTTCAGTTGCAGCCGCTTCTTCAGTTGCAGCCGCTTCTTCAGTTGCAGCTTCTGCTGGTGCTTCCTGGGCCAATACAGGCTCAATAGGGGCTTCAGCTGCACTGCCAACATCACCGCCGCCTGCAACCATTTCAGCTTGCAGACCATCCAGAATAGCCCCTTGTGCCAATTCGCAATACAGGCTGATCGCGCGCATCGCATCATCATTACCAGGGATCGGGTAATCTACGCCATCCGGGCTAGCGTTACTATCGATAACCGCTACCACAGGGATGCCCAGCTTGTTCGCTTCAAGCACCGCGATATCTTCTTTATTTGTATCCAGCACAAAGATCATGTCCGGCAGGCCACCCATTTCTTTGATGCCGCCCAGGGTTAGCTGTAATTTGTCCAGCTCGCGGTTCAGCTGCAGAATTTCTTTCTTGCCCAGCTGACCCATATCTTCGCTTTCCAGGCGCGCTTCGAGTTCGCGCAGACGGCGTATAGATTGAGATACAGTCGCCCAGTTTGTAAGCATCCCGCCCAACCAGCGATGGTTAACATAATACTGACCGCAATCGCGTGCGGTTTCGGCAATTTTATCTGCAGCTACCCGCTTGGTCCCTACAAACAATACCCGTCCACCCTTGGCAACAGTATCGCGCATAGCTTCGAGCGCGCGTGCCAGCAACGGCACTGTTTGTTGCAGGTCAAGAATGTGAATACCGTTGCGCTGGCCAAAAATAAATGGCTCCATGCGGGGATTCCAGCGACGTGTGTGGTGACCAAAATGAACGCCTGCTTCCAGCAATTGGCGCATAGTAAATGAAGGAATAGCCATCGAATTAAGCTCCTGTTTTCCGGTTAGGCCTCCATGAGGGGTAAAAGAAAGGGCAGATGCCCTCACCGGACGGCAGTTTCAGAATTGGCTGAAAACACCACCCTCATGTGTGATTTACTGAGGCTTCTAGCCGAAAACTCTATCTCAGGCAAGTAAAAAAAGGGGATTTGTGCCAGGAATGGGATTAAATCTCGAACATCTGGATAATCCCGGGTATGGTATGCAGCTTTTGACGCAACGCGCCGCTGAGCCGAAACCGGTTTGGCAAGCTGATTTCAATCTCGCGCATCCCGTCAACCACAACAAATTTTAACGGTGCCAGCCCGCCGCCATCTTCACGAAGCGCATCTTTTATCGGTACCAGACAGCTGGCATCGGCGATTTTCAACCCCAGACCCGAATGATGCATGGCAATCGCTTCATCCAGAGATTGCAAGCCCACAGCCAGCAACCTTATCTTATCATTTTCCTGTTTTGCATCTGCACTGAGCAATACAGGTGCATCACTATCCCAAAAAGGTCTGGCAGCATTTAGCGCCTCAGAGAAAAAGGTCGCTTCAAACATACCGGCTTTGTCGGTTAGCTGCACAAACGCAAACCGGTTTCCCTTTGCCGAGACCCGTTCCTGTACCGAACTAATCTTGCCCGCCAGACGCACACGCGCGCTCATCTGTCCCCGCATCGCCTGTGCCAGCTGGTTTGACGGGGTTACTTTCAGCTTGTCGAGCTGGGCATGATAGCTGTCTAGCGGATGCGATGACAGATACAGACCAAGGGCTGCAAATTCCAGCTTCAGGCGATCTGACTGGGGCCAGTCCGGCCCTTCCGAGAATCGAAAGGCAGGGGCAGCATCGGTGCTATCTGCCCCAAACAGGCTGGATTGCGAGGATTCTGCCTCGCGGCGATAGAAATCAGATTGCCCCAATAGCTGATCAAGGGCTTCAAATATCTGCCGTCTATTTTCATGCAGGCTGTCAAATGCACCTGCCTTTACCAAATTTTCGAGCTGGCGTTTATTGGCCCCTTCGCGCGGCAGGCGTCTGGCCAAATCATCAAGCGAGGTAAACACACCATCTGCATCGCGCAAGGCCACCAGCTTTTCCATCGCATCGGCACCAACATTTCGCACCGCCCCCAGCGCATAGCGTATTCCAAGGCTTCCTTTCTCATCCTTCTGGACTGAAAAAGACCCCTCTGAACGGTTTAGATCGGGCGGCAGAACCGATATCTCCTTATACAGACAATCCTGCCTGAACACGGCTAATTTATCTGTGTTACCCGCATCCAGCGCCATTGAGGCGGCCAGGAATTCGACCGGATGGTTCGCCTTTAGCCATGCGGTTTGATAGCAGACCAGCGCATAGGCAGCTGCGTGCGATTTATTAAAGCCATATCCCGCAAAAGAGGCGATTTGATCAAAAATATCCGAGGCCAGCCTGTTATCAATATCATTTTCCGAGGCGCCCTTGATAAATATCTCGCGCTGCTCATCCATCTCTTCTTTGATTTTTTTACCCATGGCACGGCGTAATAGATCCGCACCACCAAGCGTGTAGCCTGCCAGATCCCGCGCCGCCTGCTGTACCTGTTCCTGATAGATCATGATCCCATAGGTTTCATCCAGAATAGGCTCTAGCAGGGGATGCATATACGAGACTGGCTCGCGGCCATGCTTGCGATTGATATAAACAGGAATATTTTCCATTGGACCGGGACGATAAAGCGCCACCACCGCAATGATATCTTCAAACCGATCTGGTTTTAGCCCGCGCAATACATCGCGCATACCGCTGGATTCCAGCTGGAACACCCCTACCGTGTCCCCATCCGATAGCATCTCATAGGTCTTTGCATCATCCAGAGGGATAGCATTGATATCAATATTAATATCGCGCCGCTTCAACAGCGCCACCGCTTTTTCGATCACGGTAAGTGTCTTTAGACCCAAAAAGTCAAATTTCACCAATCCGACCTGTTCAACAGATTTCATATTGAACTGGGTAACTGGCATATCCGAGCGCGGATCACGATATACTGGCACCAGCTCTGGCAACGCCCTATCGGCGATAACCAGCCCGGCTGCATGTGTCGAGACATGGCGATACAGCCCTTCCAGCTTGCGGGCAGTGGTAATCAGATGGGCAACCTGCTCATCCTCATCATACAGACGGCGCAGTTCATCTTCAGATTTCAGGGCCTGCCCGATGCTAACAGGGGCGGCAGGGTTGCTTGGCACCATTTTAGCTACCCTGTCCACCAGCCCGTAAGGCATATCCAGCACCCGCCCGACATCCCGCAAGGCCGCGCGTGCCTGCAAGGTTCCAAAGGTGATGATCTGGGCAACCTTGTCATGGCCATATTTGTTTTGCACATAGCGGATAACTTCTTCGCGCCGTTCCTGACAGAAATCGATATCAAAATCAGGCATCGATACCCGCTCGGGATTCAAAAACCGTTCAAACAGCAATCCCCACCGAAGCGGATCCAGATCGGTGATTAACAACGCCCAGGCAACAACAGAACCTGCCCCGGATCCCCGCCCCGGACCAACCGCGATATGGTTATCCTTTGACCAGCGAATAAAATCAGAAACAATCAGGAAATACCCTGAAAATCCCATGGAGATGATAATATCCAGCTCCATCTCCAGCCTGTCCTCATAGGCTTTGGCCGCATCCGCACCGCCTTCATAATAAGGCTTTTCCATAGCTTTCAAGCTGGCCAGCCTGTCCGCCAGCCCTTGCCGCGCCAGCAACCGCAATTGCTGGGCTTCATCCTCTGCTTCGGTTGATGGCAGGATGGGATCGCGCCGCCCCACAACAAAGCTGCATCTCTGGGCAATCACCAGGCTGTTTTCAATTGCTTCTGGCAGATCCGCAAACAGCTTTTTCATCTGCGCGGCTGTCTTGAAGAAATGATGTGGGGTAATGCCGGAATCTTCCATACTGGCCAGGCGTTCAGATGAGGCAATACAATGCAGCACCTTTTGCGAGACATACATGGATTGCTCGTCAAAATGACAGTCATTTGTCGCCACAATACCCATATTTGTGCGATCGGCTTCTGCCAGCAACAGGGCCTCGGCCTCAGCTTCTGATGAACGGCCATGGCGCTGAATCTCGATATAGGCGCGATCCCCGAAATGCGCTTGCAGCCAGTCAACACGATTCTGTAAAAGCCTGGTTTGCTCACTCGCAGCCGCCCCGCCAACAAACCCGGCCCGCAGCCCGCCAGATAATATAATCAGCCCGCCTGCCCGTTCTGCCAGATCAGCGGCGGTAATGACCGGGGTCGCTGTAGCCTCACTATCCAGCAAGGCAGCAGAGATCAAATGGCTGAGATGGATGTAGCCTGTTTCGTTCTGAGCCAGCAACGCCACCTCACCAGCGCCATATTTATCGGCAATCTGCACCACCGCCCCGATAACAGGCTGAATACCTTTGGCCTGCATTTTTTCGGAAAACTCAAAGGCGCCAAACATGTTAAAGCTGTCTGTAATAGCCAGTGCAGGCTGGCGATCCTGTGCGGCAAGCTCTGCTAGCTTGGCAATCTGCAAGGTGCTTTCAGACAAGGAATAGGCAGAATGCACGCGCAGATGCACAAAGCCAGCATGGCCGGCATGGCCAGTAACGCCTTCCTCATCATACGGGCTTAGATCATCCATGCTTAACCCTCAGCAATCAATTTGCCTTTTTCTATCCGCAACACTCTGTCCATCTGGCTTGCCAGCCGCTCATTATGGGTGACGATCAGCGCGGCAGTTTGGGTGCCATGCACCAGCTTTTGCAAGGCCTGAAAAACCGTATCTGCTGTTTCCGGGTCAAGATTGCCGGTTGGCTCATCTGCCAGCAGAATTTCCGGGGCATTGGCAACTGCACGCGCAATCGCCACCCGTTGCTGCTCACCCCCTGACAGCTGCGCCGGGCGATGCTGGCCTCTATCCTGTAATCCAACCATTGCCAACAGGCTTTGGGCGCGTTCTTCTGCCTCGCTTCGCGGTAGCTGATTAATCATCTGTGCGATAACAATATTTTCTATCGCGGTAAACTCTGGAAACAGGCGGTGAAATTGAAAAACAAAGCCGATATGCAGGCCGCGCAGTTTGGTGCGGCGGCGTTCTGACAATTTTGCGGTGGCCACTTGCTGAACAAATACCTCTCCTGCATCCGGGCGTTCCAGCAGCCCGGCCATATTCAGCAAGGTTGTTTTACCTGCCCCTGATGGCCCTACCAGCGCGGTAAGCTGGCCTGGATATAGCTCAAGGCTTGCCCCGCTTAACACCTCTATCACCCGCTCTGCCTGCTGGTAACGACGATAGACATTCTCAAGGCGCAATACAGGCTTACTCATAGCGCAGAACCTCTGCCGGGGCGATATGCGAGGCGCGCCATGCCGGATACAGGCTGGCGACAAGGCTAAGAACAAAAGCCATCACCACAACATTCAACACCTCAGCTGGATTAACAATGGCTGGCAGTTTTGAAAGGTAATAGATTTCGGCTGAAAATAACTCCGCCCCTGACAGCCCCTCGATAAAACCCTTAATCGCGTCAATTTGCCAGCAAAATAACAGACCCAAAACCGTCCCTACAAAAGTGCCTATCATGCCAATTGAGGCCCCTGTTATCAAAAACACCCGCATAACCATCGCAGAGCTGGCCCCCATAGAGCGCAACACCGCGATATCGGCATTTTTTGAGCGAACCAGCATAATCATCGAGGAAACAATATTAAATGCCGCCACAAGGATTATCAGCGTCAGGATGATGAACATGACATTACGTTCAACATTCAGCGCGTTTAAAAAGCTTTTATTACGTTCCTGCCAGTCAAATTGCCGGTAGCTATCGCCTAGCGTGATAGAAATGGCCCCGCGCAACATATCAATCTGTAAGGGCGCATCGGAATATACCTCTATGCCTGATACCGCCTCTGGCAGGTGAAAGAAGCTCTGCGCCTCAGAAAGCGGGATAAAGATAAAACTGTTATCATATTCATGCATTCCCACCTTAAACAAACCGCCAATGGTAAAGGTGCGTTTTGTGGGAATAGAGCCAAATGCGGTAGTGCGCCCGGATGCAGATAGCAAGGTCAGCTTGTCGCCTATCTTCAGGCCAAGCCGAAATGCCATCGTCTCGCCAATCAGAATAAGTTTATCATCGCGGAAAGCTGCGATAGCTTGCTGGCTTAAACTGTCCCAAAGCGGCTTTCGTGCCGCTAGATCAGACCAGGATACGCCGCGCACAACTGCCCCTGTCTGGCCACTGGCAGAGCTGGCCATCACCTGGCCTTGCACTTGCGGGGTTGCGGCAATAACATTTGGCAATTCAGCCAGTTTCAAGGCTAATCGGTTATAATCGGTCAAAGGTTCAGCCGTAGCTGAAAACACCCCTATATGCCCATTCAGCCCCAAAATACGGTTGATAAGCTCTGTGCGAAAGCCGTTCATCACGCTCATCACAATAATCAGTGTGGCAACACCAAGCGTAATGCCGGCAAAGGAAAACCAGGCGATAACCGAAATAAACCCTTCTTCCCGGCGGGCGCGTAAGTAGCGAAACGCAAGCAGCCGTTCAACAGGTTTGAAAATCATAAAATCGCCTTTCTTTTTCATGCCATTCAGTCTGGCAGTTTTATCTGTTCGGTATCTATCTAGCGTAAATGCGCCAATAATGCGGCAACCGCCTCTTCCGGGCTATGTTCTGTAACCGCACCTGTCTTTCGGCATTTTAATTCAACAACACCTCTGTCTGTTGAACGCGGCCCGGCTACAATTTGCCATGGCAGACCAATTAAATCCATGCGCGCCAGCTTTGCCCCGGCACTATCTGCGCTGTCATCCAGCAGCACATCATGCCCGGCCTCGATAGCGGCGGTATAAATCATGTTGGTTACCTTGTCGGTTTCGCTGTGGCCGGGCTTCAAATTCACGATACCGGCATCAAAAGGGCTTACCGATTCTGGCCAGATAATCCCCTTATCATCATGGCTGGCCTCTATAATCGCCCCAACCAGACGAGATACGCCAATCCCGTATGAACCCATATGCAAATCTGTCATCTCACCATCTGGCCCGGATACCGCCGCGCCCATCGCCGCCGAATATTTCGTGCCAAAATAAAATATATGACCAACCTCAATACCGCGCCGCATCATCAGATCTGCGGCCTCCAGCGGACAGCTTTCCGGGTCATGTGTTTCATCTGTGCGGGCATAGAGCTGGGTGAACTGATCCACAACAGGTTGCAGATCATCGCCATAGGAAATATCGGCAACCATATCTTTTTCCTGCCAGTCCTTATGAAAAAACACCCCGCTTTCGCCAGTATCGGCCAGAATAATAAATTCATGGCTCAGATCGCCGCCAATCGGCCCGGTATCAGCCTCCATCGGAATCGCGGTTAGCCCCAAACGGGCAAAGGTTTTCAAATAGGCGACAAACATCTTGTTATAGGCGATACGGGCATCTTCGGCACTCAGGTCAAAGGAATAGGCGTCCTTCATATAGAATTCACGCCCCCGCATAACACCAAAACGCGGACGCACCTCATCGCGGAACTTCCACTGAATATGATACAAATTTAGCGGCAATGCCCGATAGCTTTTGATGTGCGAGCGGCAAATATCGGTTACCTGCTCTTCATTGGTTGGCCCATACAGCATATCGCGGTCATGCCGATCTTTAATGCGCAACATTTCCAGCCCGTAATCATCATATCGGCCAGATTCCTGCCATAGCTCGGCGGGCTGAATGGTTGGCATTTTAATTTCCAGCGCGCCGCTTCTGTTTTGCTCTTCGCGCACAATCTGTTCTATTTTTGACAGCACCTTCAATCCCATAGGCAGCCAGGAATAAATCCCGGCACTGGATTGCTGTATCATGCCGGCACGAAGCATAAGCCGATGCGAGACAATCTGCGCCTCTTTTGGGTTTTCTTTTAAAACTGGCAGAAAATACTGAGACAAACGCATAACAGGAAAAGGCTCCAAAAATGAGGCTGAGTTACGATGAAACACAGCCCCTCAATCCAATCAATATATGCCTCGGATATTAGGGCAGAACAGCGGTTAGATGCAAGCATTCGAGTGCCAGCAAAACAGATTAATCAGATGCAAAACCACATGCTGGTCAGAAGATTTCTGTATTTGCCTGTCTTTTTGTGCTAACCAGTAGCAAAAATAATTATGCCCCGACAGCGATAGTCCGGACGCATCGGGACAACCAGCCAGATCGCTGTGATGAAATTGAGAAAACTATGACAGAATCACATTTTCCATTTTTGCGTCTGCGGCGAACCAGAAGCGCAGCTTTTGTCCGCGACATGGTCCGCGAGAATAGCCTATCACCAGCAGATTTTATCTGGCCCCTTTTTGTCTGCGAGGGAACCAACAAGCGCGATCCTATCGCCTCCATGCCCGGGGTGAACCGGCATTCAATCGATCAGATTGTTCTGCACGCCAAACAGGCACATCAGCTCGGCATTCCGGCTATTGCCCTGTTTCCAAAAACGCCAGACAGCCTAAAGACAGGCGATGGCAGGGAAGCTGTCAATGATAAAAACCTGGTTTGTGAGGCGGTAAGAGCGGTAAAGGCCGCCTGCCCTGAAATTGGTATTGTCTGTGATGTGGCCCTCGACCCCTATACCGATCATGGCCATGACGGCCTGCTGAGCGAGGCAGGCGAAATCGTAAATGACGCAACCGTTGAGATACTGGTTGAGCAGGCACGCACACTAGCAGATGCCGGATGCGATATTATCGCCCCATCCGATATGATGGATGGCAGGGTAGCGGCCATACGCGACATGCTGGAGACCAGCAACCATCCAAATGTGATGATTATGTCCTATGCCGCGAAATATGCGTCTGCCTTTTATGGCCCCTTTAGAGATGCGGTTGGTGCGGGGCGTAAATTAGGCGGGGATGGCAAAAAAACCTATCAAATGGATCCCGCCAATAGTGATGAAGCCTTGCGCGAAGTCGCCGCTGATATTGCCGAAGGGGCGGATATGGTAATGGTAAAACCAGGCATGCCGTATCTGGATATCATAGGCCGGGTAAGCAGCAGCTATAATATCCCCTGTTTTGCGTATCAGGTATCGGGGGAATATGCGATGCTGAATGCCGCCGCCGAAAAAGGCTGGCTAGACAGAGACGCGGTCATGCAGGAAAGCTTGCTGGCCTTTAAACGGGCAGGTGCAGCCGGTATTTTAACCTATTTCGCCGCAGAGATGGCTGAAAAACTGGCCAGATAAGCTTGCCAGATAGGCTGTTTTGCTATCACAGCTGGGCGTAAAGCTGGCTGATATGGCGAATTACGGCGAGAATGACAGGAAAATAAAAGAACAAGTCGTATTCCACATAATCATTATCTGCCACCTGTTCTTTGTTGTTAAAGGGTATCGATACAGATAAAGGGGCGGCCTATGTTTACGATTAATGCAGAAGATATCTTGTCAGCAAGTACAGCACTTGATGGTCATATTATCCACACCCCGACATTATTTTCCCCTGCCTTGTCCGAGCAGCTGGGCTGTTCGTTATATTTCAAGCATGAACAGCTACAATATACCTCATCCTTTAAGGCACGCGGGGCCTATATGGCACTTAATGCGCTGAATAAAAAAGATCTGCAGCGCGGGGTAATCACCATGTCGGCTGGCAATCATGCACAAGCCCTGGCCTTTCGGGCCCGCAATATGGGCATAAAAGCCACCATTGTTATGCCAGAGCAGACCCCTTTTGCCAAAGTAGAGCGCACCCGTGCCTATGGCGCCGATATTGTCCTGAAGGGGCGCAATCTGAATGAATGTGAAGAAACGGTAAATGCCCTGATAGATGCGCATGGATACAGCCTTATTCATCCCTATGACAATGCCGATGTGGTGGCAGGACAGGGTACAGCCGGGCTGGAAATGTTGCAGGCTGTCCCGGAGCTGGATGTGCTGATCGTCCCGATTGGCGGCGGCGGGCTGATAGCGGGCATGGCGATAATCGCTAAATCTATAAAGCCTGATATACGTATTATCGGGGTTGAGGCCGAGCTATACCCGTCAATGAGCCAGCAAATAGCCGGTCAGCCAATTACCTGTGGCGGCGAGACCATAGCCGAAGGGATAGCGGTTAAAAGCCCTGGCAGCATCACCTTGCCGATTATCAAAGAGCTGGTAGATGATATTATTATAGTCGGGGAAAAACAGCTGGAATGGGCGGTTGGCACGCTGGCAGAGCAACAGCGTGTCATTGCCGAGGGTGCCGGGGCGGCAAGCCTTGCCGCGCTAAGATGCAAGAAAGAGCATTTCAAAGGCAAGGCTGTTGGCGGTATCATTTGCGGCGGCAATATTGATATGCGCCTGCTGGGGACAATTTTAAACCGTCAAATGATGTCAGATGGGCGGCTTATCCGATTGCGGATTGGTATTTCAGACGAGCCTGGCATGCTGGGTAAAATTGCCACAGCCATTGCAGATTGCAGCGGAAATATCGTTGAGATATATCATCAGAGAATGTTTTATGATATCCCTGCCAAGCTTGCCAAAATTGACGCGGTTGTTGATACCAGGGGAGAAGCACATGCACGTGAAATTATATCTGCCTTGCAGGATAAAAATTTTCAGGTTGATGTGATAGAAGAACCCTCCTAACCGCAAATTGCTGCCAGCAAATAAAATAAAAACGCTAAAATACTTGTAAAAATAGCTTACTTACCGAAAACTAATATTATGGATCAAACCAGCCGAATATTTCCTGTTCTTCCCTTGCGCTTGCGGGTAACGCGCCAGCAACCTTGTGCGTATTTGCCGGATCAGCAGGAACAGCGTCTGGCCGGGGATATCAGCGCCCGCCCGGAAGAACATGACAGCCTTGCAGAGGCTGGCTTCAGACGGGTGGAAAACTGGGTATATAAACCTGCCTGTCAACATTGTCAGGCTTGCCAGCCTATTCGTGTTGTCACATCGAACTTTCAGCTATCGCGTAACCAGAAACGGATAATGGCAAAGAACAGGGATTTAACCCGAAGCGTTAATGATGGCACCTTATCACTGGAGCATTACGATATCTTCCAGCGCTATCTGGGGCAACGCCATGAAGACGGGCAAATGGCCAGTATGAGTTTTGATGAATTCTCGGCAATGGTTACCAATAGCCCGATTCAAACAAGCCTGAATGAATATCGCAGCCCAGATGGAGAGCTGGTGGCCTGTGCGCTGATAGATATTCAACGCGATGGCCTGAGCGCTGTTTACAGTTTTTTTGATACAGACCCGGATATGCGGTCTCGCTCTCTTGGAACCTTTATGATTCTTGATCTGATAGGGGTAAGCCAGCAGGTAAACCTGCCTTATCTATATCTGGGCTATTATGTCGAGCAAAGCCAGAAAATGGCCTATAAAATGCGGTTTACCCCGTGCCAGCTATTGCATAATGGCAAATGGGAAAGCGTGTCTGTCTAACGCCCGCCTGTTGCCATTGGGCAAAACAAAGCCCGAAAGATAATCAGGATTTAGGTAAAACGTGCTGGCCGCGGAAACCCGTTTGGGGGCAGTTTACCTGCCGCCCCGCGCTTGCCCTGCCAGGCCAGCAAATCAGTTTCGGTGCGGGTGCGTCCGCCGCCCATTTGCCAGGACAGGCCATCTGCCAGATTAAACACTTTAATATCCGATAGCTCACCATCCTTATAGCGTTGCAGGATAACCCCCTTGCCGCGCTGCATTTCCGGCACCTCATCCAGCTGGAACACCAACAGGCGACGATTTTGTCCAACAACCGCTACGTGATCGCCTTCTGCCAGACAACAAGCCACCGCTTTTGCGCCACCAGACACATTCAAAACCTGCTTGCCAGAACGGGTTTGTGCCATCGCAGATTTCATATCGATCACCAACCCGTGACCGGTGCTGGCCGCTACCAGCAACCGCCCTTCCCCTGCTTTTAACAGCGTTACCAGCGGCGTATCGGCAGGCATATCAATGATAAGATTTAGCGGCTCGCCAAACCCTCTGCCCTTTGGCAGACGATCACATGAAAGGGTATAAAACCGCCCATTTTGAGCGAGTAACAGCAATTTATCTGTCGTCTCGGCATGCAGGGCAAAACAGGGGCCATCCCCTTCTTTGAATTTGAAACTACCTTCCAGATCCAGATGACCTTTCATCGCTCTTATCCAGCCCTTTTCAGAACAAATCACGGTAATCGGTTCTTTTTCAATCAGAATTTCAGCGATATCCACATCAACTTCAGGGGCAATGCCAAGTGCGGTGCGTCTTGTATCTGTCTTGGCGAAATGCGTCCGCACCTCTTTTATCTGGCTAGAGACAACACCCCACTGCCGATTTTCATCTGCAACAAGCCCTCGCAAATCTGTCTGCTCCTCAGATAATTTGATTTGTTCGGTACGAAGGGCGTCTTCTTCCAGACGGCGCAATGAACGCAACCGCATATCCAATACCGCATTTGCCTGTATTTCATTCAGGCTGAAACGCGCCATTAACTGGTCACGCGGATTGTCTGACTCACGGATAATCGCAATCACTTCATCAATATTTAAAAAGACAACCAGATAGCCTTCTAAAATCTCCAGCCGTTTGGCGATTTTATCCAGCCTATGCTGGCTGCGCCGAACCAGCACTTCACGGCGATGATTCAGCCAGGCCTGCAACGCTTCTTTCAGCCCCATGACCGTGGGCTTGCCGCTGGCATCCAGCACATTCAAATTCATGGAAATACGGGTTTCAAGCTCTGTTAGTCGGAACAAGCTTTCCATCACCACTTCAGGGTCCAAACGGCGTGATTTTGGCTCTAGCACAAGACGAATATCTTCTGCTGATTCATCGTGGATGTCGGCAAGCATAGGCAATTTGCGATCCTGCAGCATCTCTGCCATTTTTTCGATCAGCCGGGATTTCTGTACCTGATAGGGAATATCGGTGACAATAATCTGCCAGCTACCGCCCTTTTCGCGCTCTACTTCCCATTTTGCGCGCAACCGAAAGCCGCCCTTGCCGGTGCTATAGGTAGCACGCATGGTCTCTGCCGGCTCTACCAGCACGCCGCCAGTTGGAAAATCAGGCCCTTTTACATATCCCAGCAACGTATCTATCGCGGCGCCCGGATATTTAATCAGATGTATGGATGCATCACATAGCTCGGTGATATTATGCGGCGGGATAGAGGTTGCCATCCCCACCGCAATCCCTTGTGCGCCATTCGCCAGGAGGTTTGGAAAACCGGCTGGCAGCAAGACAGGCTCTTCTGCCTCGCCATCATAGGTCGGGCGAAAATCGATCGCATCTTCATCAATGCCATCCAGCAGCAGCCGGGCAACCTCGGTCATACGGGCTTCGGTATAGCGCATAGCCGCCGCATTATCGCCGTCTACATTGCCAAAATTACCCTGTCCATCCACTAGCTGATAGCGCATTGCAAAATCTTGTGCCAAACGCACCATGGCATCATAAATCGCCGCATCGCCATGCGGGTGAAACTTACCCATCACATCCCCAACCACGCGGGCTGATTTTTTAAATCCCTGATCAGGGTCCAGCTTTAGCTGGCGCATCGCAAACAGCAATCTGCGATGCACGGGCTTCAGGCCATCACGAACATCGGGGAGCGAGCGTGCGGTTATTGTTGACAGGGCATAGGCCAGATAGCGCTCGGATAGCGCGGATGAAAAAGCGGCCTTTTCGATATGCTCGTCAGATAAAAGATTATTTGTCATGTTGGTCTCAACAGGTCGTTTTATGCGAATGCGTAAAATTTTCAAAATAGCCCTAGCGAATTAAAAATATAAAACCCAACTCAGGCCATAGAATCAAAATTTACAATATCTATGTGTTCTTATACCGCTTTGCTACCAGATGTGCCAGCCTCAAACGTGGTTGTGGCAAATCCTTATCTAACAATTCAAAAAGACGTCGTTTCAGAAAATGCCCGGTAAGGTGCAACCCGCTATCCAGCGCATGATCCGATATTTCCACCCCCGTGGACGGGCTATGCGCGGATAAAAAGGCTGGCAATACCAGCATTCTATCAGCGTAATCGCCAGCATGATCCTTGTGAATAGCATTACCACTTTTCGGGCTAACATAGACCAGCTGATCTGAACGTCCACTGACCGCACAGCTGTCAAGGCCAAGACCAAAACCAAGTGCCCGCAGCAATTCAGCCTCCCAGCGAATATAATATCCCAGCCAGGCTGTGTCATCTTCTGCAAGGCTGATAATCTCTATCAGCGCGACGGTGCTTTGCCAAACCGCACCAAAGGGTTCACGCTCTGGCAACCCGATATCCAGTATCGCACATAGTGACGACAGACCCGCCAGCCGGATAGGTAAATCCAGAAACACCGCAGAGGGGTTTTTCACCAGCTCCATTTGAAATGTGCCTAGCTGTTCGCTTAAACGGGCCCGCCATTCAACCGCAACCGTGTTGCCTGGCTCATAAATGCCTTTTTTGGTGCGCGAATCAAACCCATGTACCAGGCCGGCATGGCGACCACGCTCTGCGGTTAACAGGTTAACCACCCCTTTATTCTCTCCAAAGGGGCGAACAGACAGGATAATTGCCGTATCTGACCATTCAGGCATTGAAATCCAGATCCCAGTCGCGGTAGCGGTCCTTATCATCCATCCAGTCTTTTTTATGCTTTACGAAGCTGATTAGATGGATGCGGCGTTCAAAGATTTCTTCCAGCTCACGGCGGGCGGCCTGACCGATACGTTTGATGGTTTGCCCGCCCTTGCCCAGCACAATACCGCGATGGCCTTCGCGGGCG
>JBMZFK010000009.1:0-30749 GCA_049615365.1 Puniceispirillaceae bacterium (SeqCode) | reverse complement strand
GCTAGCCGCTATGATATGGACCGCTATGGGATGTTGTTCCGGCCCAGCCCGCGCCAATCTGATGTGATGATTGTTGCCGGTACGCTGACCAATAAAATGGCCCCGGCATTGCGCCGTGTTTATGACCAGATGCCAGAGCCGCGTTGGGTTTTATCAATGGGGTCCTGTGCAAATGGCGGGGGGTATTATCATTATTCCTATGCCGTGGTTCGTGGCTGTGATCGCATTGTACCGGTAGATGTTTATGTGCCTGGATGTCCGCCTACCGCAGAGGCGCTGATTTATGGTCTGTTGCAGCTACAGAAAAAAATTCGCAGAACCAGCACAATTGCCAGAGCCTAGATATGTGTAAAGCGTAATAAGAGGCCAGCAAGCCTGATAAAACGCTTGAGCAAAAAGGGTATGTGTAAACAGGGTTTATGCTGAACAGGGGAAGAAGACGCTAAGATGAGTGAAACCACAGACACACAAGATACAGCGCAAGAAATCGGCAAAGCTGCCGAAATGAAAGGCCAGCTGGCTACCTTGCTTGGCGAGCGTGCCAGTGTTCAGCTTGACCTGCAGAATGCCGTGAAAATTGAGTGTTCGACACAAAACCTTATTGATGTTCTGAAAATATTGCGCGATGACGCATCGCTGCAATTCCGCCAGCTTATAGATGTGACCGCGGTTGATTATCCAGAGCGCGAAAGCCGCTTTGAGCTGGTATATTTACTGCTTTCTATCGCCGAGAATTGCCGCGTGCGGGTTTGTGTTGCGATAGATGAAGATGCGGTCGCCCCATCGGTAACAGAGTTGTTTTCATCTGCTAATTGGGCGGAAAGGGAAGTCTGGGATATGTTCGGGATTTATTTTTCCGGCCATCCGGATTTGCGCCGCTTGCTGACAGATTACGGGTTTGAGGGGCATCCCCTTCGTAAAGATTTCCCGCTAACCGGCTATGTAGAGGTGCGCTATAGCGAAACGCAAAGACGGGTTGTGTATGAGCCGGTGCATCTGACTCAGGAATATCGTGACTTTGATTTTATGAGCCCGTGGGAAGGGGTGCAGGCTGATATTGCCCCGCCACCCGCAGATGATGAGGCAGGAGCTTAACATTATGGGTGAAATGCAAATCCGACCATTAACCCTGAATTTCGGCCCGCAGCATCCGGCGGCACATGGTGTTCTTCGCCTTGTTCTGGAAATGGATGGCGAGGTGATTGACCGGGCAGACCCGCATGTAGGCTTGTTGCATCGCGGCACTGAAAAGCTGATTGAGAATAAAACCTATCTTCAGGCATTGCCATATTTTGACCGGCTGGATTATGTCTCGCCTATGAATCAGGAACATGCCTGGGCGCTGGCGATTGAAAAGGCGTTGCAGATTGAGGTACCAAAGCGGGCCCAGCATATCCGCGTATTATATTGCGAGATTGGGCGGATTTTAAATCATCTGCTTAATCTGACGACATTTGCGATTGATGTTGGCGCGATGACCCCGCTTTTATGGGGCTTTGAAGAACGCGAAACGCTGATGGAATTTTATGAGCGGGCATCTGGTGCGCGCCTGCATGCAGCCTATTTCCGGCCAGGCGGCGTGCATCAGGATCTGCCCGATGGCTTAACCGATGATATCTTGCGCTGGACAGAAAAATTCCCGGCGTTCATTGATGATCTGGAAACTTTGCTGACAAATAACCGTATTTTCAAGCAACGGACCGTGGATATCGGTGTTGTAAGCACAGATGATGCGATGGATTTGGGCATGACAGGTCCATGTTTGCGGGCAACTGGCTATGCGTGGGATTTACGTAAATCACAGCCCTATGATTGTTATGCGGATATGGATTTTGATGTTCCTGTCGGCACAACCGGGGATTGCTATGCACGATATCTGGTGCGGGTTGAAGAAATGAAACAATCGCTTCGGATCATCCGTCAGGCGATTGAAAAAATGCCAGAAGGCCCGGTACTGGCTGAAAATAATAAGGTCACCCCGCCCCGCCGCGGGGATATGAAACAGTCAATGGAAGCGCTGATTCATCACTTTAAGCTGTATACTGAGGGTTTTCACGTACCGGCAGGCGACAGCTATACCGCCGTAGAAGCGCCAAAGGGCGAGTTCGGCGTGTATCTGGTGTCAGATGGCTCGAACAAGCCGTATCGCGCGCGCTTGCGGGCTCCTGGTTATTATTTCATGGCCGCCGTTGATTATCTGTCCAGAGGGCATATGCTGGCAGATTCTGTGGCGATCATTGGGTCTTTGGATATTGTTTTTGGTGAAATTGACAGATGAGCATTCAGACACTTATTGCAGAAGATCAGCCTGAGAGCTTTGCTTTTACAAAGGAAAGCGAAAAGGAAATTAAAAAGGCGATTTCAAAATATCCAGAAGGGCGGCAGGCAAGTGCGGTCAAATCGCTATTATATATCGCCCAGAAACAGAATGATAACTGGATTCCGGTAAAGGCGATTGAGGCCATTGCCAACCGTCTGGATATGGCAGAAATGCGGGTTTTGGAAGTTGCCAGCTTCTATTCGATGTTCAATCTAAAGCCTGTTGGTAAATACTATCTGCAAGCTTGCGGTACAACCCCTTGCATGTTGCGCGGCTCTGACGATGTGATGCGCTGTATCAAAGACAAGCTGGATATCAGCTCTGGCGAGACGTCTGCTTGCGGTAAATTCACCCTTTTGGAAGTGGAATGTCTGGGGGCATGTGTAAACGCCCCTATCTTGCAGGTAAATGACGATTTCTATGAAGATCTGGACTATCAGTCGACAAAAAAATTGCTAGAGGCGCTGGACGCAGATACGCAACCTGCTGTGGGGTCGGTAACAGGCCGGCAAGGTTCAGAGGCAGATGGTGGGGCCACGACACTTAAAACTGCGAAACGCAGTGGAAAGAAGGGGTAGAGATGCTTGCAGATAAGGATCGTATTTTTACTAACCTGTATGGCTGGAATGATGCTGGGCTGAAGGGGGCAAAAGCTCGCGGAGACTGGGATAATACCAAGGCTATTCTGGCACGTGGCCATGATGATATTGTCGAGGAGATCAAGGCATCTGGCTTGCGTGGACGCGGCGGTGCCGGCTTTCCAACTGGCCTGAAATGGTCCTTCATGCCAAAGGAAGTAGGGGTGCGGCCACATTATCTGGTGGTAAATGCCGATGAATCCGAGCCTGGCACCTGTAAGGACAGGGATATTATTCGCCATGAGCCGCATAAATTAATCGAAGGCTGTCTGGTCGCCGGTTTTGCGATGCGTGCCCATACTGCCTATATCTATATTCGCGGTGAATTCTATAATGAAGGCAAAATCCTGCAAGCAGCGATTGATGAAGCTTATGATGCCGGATTGCTGGGCAAGAACGCCGCCGGATCAGGCTGGGATTTTGATGTCTATCTGCAGCGCGGCGCCGGCGCGTATATTTGCGGTGAGGAAACCGCCCTTATCGAGTCCATGGAAGGCAAGAAAGGCCAGCCACGCCTGAAGCCACCTTTTCCGGCAGGTGTTGGTCTTTATGGCTGCCCGACAACCGTGAACAATGTTGAATCTATTGCGGTTGCGCCGACGATTATGCGGCGCGGCGGGGCCTGGTTTGCGGGTCTGGGCAAGGAAAATAACACAGGTACCAAGCTGTTTTGTATTTCCGGGCATGTAAACAAGCCATGTAATGTCGAAGAAGAGATGGGCATCCCGTTAAAAGAGCTTATCGAAAAACATGCTGGCGGTGTTCGTGGCGGCTGGGATAATTTGCTGGCCATTATACCGGGCGGGTCGTCCACGCCGCTGATGCCAAAAGATGTGTGCGAGACCATGACCATGGATTTCGACGCCCTGCGTGAGGCCGGTACCGGGCTGGGAACCGCGGGCATTATCGTGATGGATAAAAGTACCGATATCGTGCGGGCTATTGCACGGCTGTCCTATTTCTACAAGCATGAAAGCTGCGGGCAATGTACCCCATGCCGCGAAGGCACTGGCTGGATGTGGCGGATGATGGATCGTATGGTGCGCGGCGAAGCTGAAATCCATGAAATTGAAACGCTGGAACAGGTAACCCGCCAGGTAGAAGGGCATACGATTTGCGCCCTTGGCGATGCGGCGGCCTGGCCTGTTCAGGGGTTGATCAAGCATTTCCGTCCGGAAATCGAGAGACGAATTATGGCATATCAGGCCATAAATAACGCTGCTGAGTAAGGAAGAGACGATGCCAAAGCTGACAGTGGACGGAATTGAGGTTGAAGTAGAGGACGGGGCAACTGTCCTGCAAGCCTGTGAAGAAGCTGGCGCTGAAATCCCGCGTTTTTGCTATCATGAAAGATTGTCGATAGCGGGCAATTGCCGGATGTGTCTGGTGGATATGGAACGCGCACCAAAGCCTATTGCTTCATGCGCGATGCCAGCTGGTGATGGTATGGTTATCAGCACCAAGTCCGAGCGTGTGAAAAAAGCCCGTGAAGGGGTAATGGAATTTCTGTTGGTAAACCACCCCCTTGATTGCCCTATTTGTGATCAGGGCGGGGAGTGTGATCTGCAGGATCAGGCAATGGGCTATGGCCATGATGCGTCCCGCTATGCCGAGAACAAGCGCGCGGTTAGCGAGAAATATATGGGGCCGCTGATCAAGACCGTGATGACCCGTTGTATTCATTGCACACGCTGTGTACGCTTTTCTACAGAAGTGGCAGGCGTTACTGATCTGGGCGCGATTGGCCGGGGTGAGGGGGTAGAGATTACCACCTACCTTGAAAAAACACTGGCGAGCGAGCTATCTGCGAATGTTATTGATTTATGTCCGGTTGGCGCCCTGACCTCACGCCCCTATGCCTTTGTTGCGCGGCCATGGGAGCTGAACAAGGTTGAAAGTATTGATATAACCGACGCTATGGGCGCCAATATTCGCATTGATGCACGCGGTAATCAGGTAATGCGGGTATTGCCGCGCCTGAACGAAGATATCAATGAGGAATGGATTTCCGACAAGGCGCGTTATGCAATTGATGGCCTGCGCCGCCAGCGGCTGGACAAGCCTTATTTGCGCGGCGAAGATGGGCGTTTGCATCCGGCAAGCTGGGATGACGCCTTTGCAGCTATTGCGGCAAAGATGAAAAAGACCAAATCAGACAAGATGGCCGCTATCGCCGGGGATCAGGTAGATGCCGAAGCGATGTTTGCGCTGAAATCCCTGTTTGACAAGGTTGGTAGCCCGCATCTGGATTGTCGCCAGGATGGCGCCAAGCTAACCGCCAAAAGCCGCGCATCCTATCTGTTTAATACCACGATTGCGGGCGTGGATGATGCTGATGCTATTTTGATTATCGGCAGTAACCCGCGCATAGAAGCGCCCGTTATGAATGCGCGTATCCGCAGAAATTATCTGAATTCACGGGTGCCAATTGCCCAGATTGGCGCGGCGACAGATCTGACCTATCCAGCCGAGCATTTAGGCGAAGATATCTCGGTTCTTGAATCGCTGGCTGCGGGTAAACATGCCTTTGCCAAGCTGATGAAGAAGGCTAAAAAACCTTTGGTTATCATAGGGATGGGCGCATTGCGCCGCGCTGATGGTCAGGCTGTTATGGCGCTGTGCCATCAATTGGCTGAAACCACTGGCATGGTGACCGATAGCTGGAATGGCTTTAATGTTCTGCATCATGCGGCGGCCCGTGTTGCTGGCCTTGATATGGGCTTTGTTCCGGGTAAGGGCGGCAAGGATGTGCCGGCAATATTGGAAGCGGCCAGCAAGGGCGCTATGGATTTTGTCTGGTTGCTGGGCGCAGATGAGCTGGATACCACCAAGCTGGATACAGCATTTGTGGTATATCAGGGCCATCATGGCGATGCCGGCGCACAATGTGCAGATGTTGTTCTGCCGGGTGCCGCCTGGGCTGAAAAAGATGGGCTGTATGTGAATTTTGAAGGGCGGGTTCAGATGGCACGCCGGGCCGCATTCCCGCCAGGTGATGCGCGCGAGGACTGGGCGATTTTACGTGCCTTTTCCGAGACCATCAACAAAACCCTCAGCTTTGATAGTCTGAACGAGTTACGTGAGCAAATGATAGCTGCGGTTCCGGTTTTTGCGAATTTGGATGAAATTCAGCCAGCAAAATGGGCAAAATTTGGCCGTGCTGCCAAGCTGAAATCTGATCCGGTTGCAGCGGGATTGGATGAATTTTATATGACATGTGCTATTTCCCGTGCGTCAGAGACGATGGCGGAATGCTATCAGGCTGCGCAAGCTGATAAATCAGCGGTTGCCGCCGAATAGCAAAGGGTAGATGGGGGAGACAAACATGATGGAACAATGGCTTATTGAAGCGGCATGGATTGTTGCCAAGATTCTGGCTGTTGTCGTGCCGTTATTGATCGCGGTGGCATATCTGACACTTGCTGAACGACGGGTTATCGGCTTTATGCAGCTGCGTAAAGGGCCAAATGTGGTGGGGCCGTTTGGCCTGTTCCAGCCCTTTGCCGATGCGCTAAAGCTGATGGCCAAGGAAACCATCCTGCCAGCAGGTGCAGATAAAATTGTCTTTATTCTGGCGCCGATGCTGACCTTTGTTCTGGCGCTGGTTGCGTGGGCGGTTATCCCGTTTGATGCCGGGATGGTGCTTGCCGATATCAATGTCGGCATTTTATATCTTTTTGCGATCAGCTCGCTTGGCGTGTATGGCGTGATCATGGCGGGTTGGGCCAGTAATTCCAAATATGCGTTCCTGGGGGCGCTTCGTTCTGCGGCGCAAATGGTATCCTATGAAGTATCCATGGGATTGGTCATTATCAATGTGCTGATTTGTGTTGGCTCGCTTAATCTATCGGACATTATCGAAGCGCAGCGCGATATGTGGTTTGCCCTGCCGCTACTGCCCATGTTTATTGTCTTTTTTATCTCGACACTGGCGGAAACAAACCGCGCCCCGTTTGATTTGCCAGAAGGCGAATCTGAGCTGGTTGCGGGCTATTTTGTTGAATATTCCTCGATGAGCTTTGCGCTGTTCTTCCTGGGTGAATATGCCAATATGATTTTGATGAGCGCGATGACAACGGTGTTGTTCCTTGGCGGCTGGTTGCCTCCATTTGATTTTGCGCCTTTCACATGGATACCGGGCCCGATTTGGTTTGTGCTAAAGATTATGTTGTGCCTGTTTGTCTTTTTATGGGTGCGGGCCACCACGCCGCGTTATCGCTATGATCAGTTAATGCGTTTGGGCTGGAAAATCTTTCTGCCCTTTTCCTTGATTTATGTTGTTCTGACAGCTGGCTTTTTAATGGCCTTTGACAAGCTGCCTGGTATTGGCGGGTAGGGAGAGTTAAGCATGAGTGTATTGGTAAATGCGGTCAGGTCTTTTCTGCTGCTTGAGCTGTTCAAGGGGTTGATGCTGACGCTGAAATATTTTTTCAAACCGAAAGTGACCTTGAACTATCCGTTTGAGAAAGGCTATCTGTCACCGCGCTTCCGGGGCGAGCATGCGCTGCGCCGTTATCCGAATGGCGAGGAGCGCTGTATTGCTTGTAAATTATGTGAAGCGGTATGCCCGGCACAGGCGATTACCATCGAGGCAGAGCCGCGCCTGGACGGATCGCGTCGCACCACCCGATATGACATTGATATGACAAAATGTATCTATTGCGGTTTCTGTCAGGAAGCCTGTCCGGTAGATGCGATTGTCGAGGGACCAAATTTTGAGTTTGCAACCGAAACACGCGAAGAGCTGTTCTATGACAAGGACAAGCTTCTGGCAAATGGTGACAGATGGGAAGATGAAATTGCCCGCAATCTGGCACAGGACGCAAAATGGCGCTAGCCATTACGTGAAGGGGGAATAAAAAAAGGCGATGTTATCATCTGTATTTTTCTATCTGTTTGCCACTATCTGCTGTTTAGCAGGGCTTATGGTTGTGTCCTCACGCAATCCTGTGCATTCAGTGCTGTTTCTGATTCTGGCATTTTTCAATGCGGCGGGGCTGTTTATTCTGCTGAATGCTGAATTTTTGGCCATGTTGCTGGTAGTTGTTTATGTTGGCGCGGTTGCGGTGTTGTTCCTGTTTGTCGTGATGATGCTGGATATCAATTATTCCGAATTGCGTGAAGGCTTTCAGAAATATCGCTCGCTCGGCTTGTTCATTGCCGCGGTATTGCTGGTAGAGCTGTTTGCTACCTTCTTTGAATATACGGGCAATGTGAAAACGCTGCCATCTCCCGGCGCGGTACATAATACCAAGGCATTGGGTCAGATTATCTATACAGATTACATTTATCTGTTCCAGTTGGCTGGCCTGATTTTGCTGGTTGCCATGGTTGGCGCTATCACGCTGACCCTGCGGCGGCGTAGCGGGGTGCGCACACAAATTATTGCCGATCAGAATAGCCGTACCCGTGAAGAAACCGTCAAGCTGGCGAAAGTTGTTACGGGCGCTGGTGTAAAGGAGGTAACGAAATAATGGCCGAGATTACCCTTGCACATTATCTGGCAGTTGCGGCGATTTTGTTTGTTTTCGGCGTGTTTGGTATTTTTATCAACCGCAAGAATGTGATCACCATTCTGATGTCAATCGAGCTTATCTTGCTATCTGTCAGTATTAATTTGGTCGCGTTTTCTGCCTTTTCCAGTGATTTGTCTGGACAGATATTCTCTTTATTCATTCTTACCGTTGCGGCTGCAGAAGCGGCTATCGGCCTGGCGATTTTGGTGGTGTATTTCCGCAATCGTGGCTCGATATCGGTGGAAGATATCAATGTGATGAAAGGCTGACGAGCAGATGTTTTATCAGGCCATTGTTTTTCTGCCATTGCTGGGCGCTGTTGCGGCGGGACTGTTTTCCCTGCGCCAGCAAAATTCGGCGGCTATTGTGGTGTCGGTCTCCGGCGTCGTGTTGTCCTTTCTGTTATCTTTATTTGCGTTTTCGCATGTTGCGATTGGCGGTAATACAGAAATCGTTAATGTTGCCAGATGGATTAATTCTGGCAGTTTTGAAGCGAATTGGCAGCTGCGTTTTGATACGCTAACCGCTGTTATGCTGATTGTCGTCACCGGCGTTTCGTCCTGTGTGCATATCTATTCTGTTGGCTATATGCACCATGACAAGGCGATTGCGCGGTTTATGGCCTATCTCAGCCTGTTTACCTTTGCCATGCTGATGCTGGTTACTGCAGATAATCTGGTACAGCTTTTCTTTGGCTGGGAAGGGGTGGGCGTTGCCTCTTACCTGTTGATCGGTTTTTGGTATCACAAGGAAAGCGCACATACCGCCGCGATGAAGGCTTTTGTGGTCAACCGGGTTGGTGATTTCGGCTTTGTGCTGGGAATTCTGGCTATTTTTGCGCTTACCGGGTCGGTCAGCTTTGGCGATATTTTTGCTGATACCGCGTCTTATCAGAATGCGGTTATCAGCTTTGGCGGGATTAGCCTGCCAGCGCTGGAAGTGGTCTCTATCCTGCTATTTATTGGCGCGATGGGTAAATCTGCCCAGCTGGGTCTGCATACCTGGCTGCCAGATGCGATGGAAGGGCCTACGCCTGTATCTGCGCTTATTCATGCCGCAACCATGGTTACAGCCGGCGTGTTTCTGGTGTGCCGGATGTCACCAATTATCGAATATGCGCCGGTAGCACTGGATGTGATTACCATTGTTGGGGCGTCAACGGCTATATTTGCGGCCACTGTTGGGATGACCCAGTTTGATATCAAGCGGGTGATTGCCTATTCGACCTGCTCACAGCTTGGTTATATGTTTTTTGCCGCTGGCGTTTCTGCCTATCCGGCGGCAATGTTCCATCTTACCACCCACGCCTTTTTCAAGGCGTTGCTGTTCCTGGGGGCAGGGTCTGTTATTCATGCCCTGTCTGATGAGCAGGATTTGCGGAATATGGGCGGTATCTGGCGCAAGGTGCCAGTGACCTACACGATGATGTGGGTTGGCTCTCTGGCGCTGGCAGGCTTTCCGTTTTTTGCCGGTTTCTATTCCAAGGATATGATCCTTGAAGCCGCCTATGGCGCGCATACAGGGGTTGGCATGTTTGCGTTCTGGCTTGGATGTGCGGCGGCATTGCTGACCGCATTCTATAGCTGGCGGTTGTTAATTCTGGCTTTCCACGGACAGCCACGTGCCAGCGAGGAGGTCATGTCGCATGTGCATGAATCGCCAAATGTGATGACCCTGCCTCTGGTCCCGCTAGCCCTTGGCGCGATTTTCGCAGGCTGGGCAGGGTATGAGCTGTTTGTCGGGCATGATATGGCGGCATTTTGGGGGGATTCAATCTTTATCCTGCCGACCCATACCGCGATGGAAGCGGCCCATCATGTACCGCTTTGGGTAAAGCTGCTGCCGATTGTGCTGGCGACTAGCGGGGTTGTGGGCGCATATATTGCCTATGTAAAGATGCCGCATCTGCCAGCCAAAATTGCAGCTGCCTGTGGCGGTTTTTATCATTTCTTGTTTAACAAATGGTATTTTGACGAGCTTTATGACCGTATTTTCGTGCGTCCAGCTGTTGTTTTTGGCGGCTGGCTGTGGAAACGCGGGGATAAGGGTACGATTGACTATTTCGGGCCGGATGGCCTGTCTGCTCTGGTTGGGCGTCTGTCCGCACGGCTGGTGCATATCCAGACAGGGTATGTATATCATTATGCGTTTGCGATGATGATCGGTGTTGTGGTTCTGCTGTCCTGGTACTTTAGCGGATTTGGGAGGTAGACAGATGATTTCTAGCTGGCCTTTATTAAGTGTTATTACCTTTCTGCCCCTGACCGGTGTGCTGTTTTTGATGCTGATCCGCGGTAATGCGGACTCGATTGCGGCAAATTCGCGGCTGGTGGCCTTATGGGTTTCAGGCTTCACCTTTCTTTTATCGCTATATCTGTATTTTGGCTTTGATCCGAATATAGCCGGTTATCAGTTTGAAGAACGCGCTGACTGGATTGCCGGAAGCGGCATTTCCTATCATCTGGGCATTGATGGCATCTCTATGCCATTTATCCTGCTGGCAACTTTTCTGACGCCGCTATCTATTCTGGCCAGCTGGAAGGCGATCACGCATAGAGTGCGTGATTACATGATCGCCTTTCTGGTACTGGAAGTCATGATGGTCGGTATGTTTGCCTCGCTCGACATGCTGATGTTCTATCTGTTCTTTGAAGGCGTATTGATCCCGATGTTCATTATCATCGGTGTATGGGGCGGGGCAGAGCGTGTTTATGCTGCCTTTAAATTCTTTTTATATACGCTTTTAGGCTCGGTATTGATGCTGGTTTGTATGCTGGTGATGTATCAGATTACCGGTACCACTGATATTCCGGCGTTGGCCAAATTTGCCTTTAGCCCGCAATTGCAGTTCTGGCTGTTCCTGGGCTTTTTTGCTTCTTTTGCGGTAAAGGTGCCGATGTGGCCGGTACATACATGGTTGCCAGATGCGCATGTGCAGGCGCCAACAGCCGGGTCGATGATCCTGGCCGGTGTATTGCTGAAAATGGGCGGCTATGGCTTTCTTCGGTTTTCCTTGCCGATGTTCCCGGACGCCTCGGAATATTTTGCCCCGTTCATCTTTGTCCTGTCAGTTGTGGCGGTGATTTACACCTCGCTGGTGGCGCTGGCACAAAGTGATATGAAAAAGCTTATCGCCTATTCCTCTGTCGCGCATATGGGGTTTGTCACCATTGGCATTTTCACCCTGACCGAACAGGGGATAGCCGGAGCCATGTTCCAGATGATCTCGCATGGTCTGGTATCTGCAGCCCTGTTCTTTTGTGTCGGGGTTGTTTATGACCGTCTGCATACCCGCGAGATCAGCGCCTATGGCGGGGTTGTGGACGCGATGCCGCGCTATGCTGCGTTTTTCATGTTTATGATGCTGGCCTCTGTTGGGCTGCCTGGCACTTCTGGCTTTGTTGGTGAAATGCTGGTTCTGGTTGGGGCATGGGAAGCGTCACGCTGGGTAGCTTTTTTCGCGGCAACAGGCCTGATTTTAGGGGCGTGTTATATGCTGTGGCTATATCGCCGGGTGGTGTTTGGCCGCGCTGAGAAGCCGGAAGTTCTGGAAATGGTTGGTCTGGATCGGCGCGAGATAATGATTTTTGTGCCGCTGACCATTCTGGTCTTATGGTTTGGGGTATATCCATCTACTTTGCTGGATGTGATGGCCTTTACGGTTTCCGATATTATGGCGAATGTCGCAACAGAGCTGTCCTTGCAGACAGCGATGCGCTAGAGAGTAGGGTTTGATATGGAATTCTCACAACTAACCATTTCTGCGGCATTGCCTGAATTTATTTTGATCGCACTGGCATTGGTGATGGTTCTGGTCGCGGCCTTTGCCAAGCAAGCACAGGCAGAAGATCAGGGGTCGATAAAGCTGGTTCGCACCTTGTCGCTGTTAGGGTATTTTGCAGCCTTTCTGGCGGTATTTTCCGTTCCTGACGGGCGCATTGTGCTGTTTAACGAGCTGTTCGCGGTAAATGATCTGGTTATCTATATGAAGGGGTTAATCCTGTTAGGAGCCTTTTTCGCCAGCTGGCTGGTCAGCGAGCAATGGGGAGAGGGTATCGACAGGCCGGAATTTCATTTACTGGTCTTGATGGCGGTAATTGGTATGTTGCTGATGGTTTCTGCCAATGACCTGATCTCGCTATATATGGCACTGGAGCTGCAATCCTTGCCGTTATATGTGGTTGCGGCCATGCGCACCAGCTCGCTTAAATCATCCGAGGCAGGGTTGAAATATTTCCTGCTTGGCGCGCTTTCTTCTGGATTGCTTCTCTATGGCGCTTCACTGGTTTATGGCTTTTCTGGCAGCACGAATTTCGAAGCGATTGCCGCCAGCCTGACAGGCGGGGCATCGGTGGGTATGATTGTCGGGATGGTATTCCTGTTATCAGGTCTGGCCTTTAAAATCTCTGCTGCCCCGTTCCATATGTGGACACCAGATGTTTATGAAGGGGCGCCAACACCCGTTACCGCGCTATTTGCGATAGTTCCAAAAATCGCGGGTATGACCTTGCTGATGAATGTCACCTATTCAGCCTTTGGCAATATCACGGATCAATGGGCGCAGATTTTGATTGCCCTTTCTGTGGCCTCTATGATTGTTGGGGCTACTGGCGCGATTATGCAGCAGAATATCAAGCGGATGCTGGCTTATTCCTCTATTGCGCATATGGGCTATGCGCTGGCGGGTCTGGCAGCAGGTACCAGCGAGGGCGCTTCTGCTGTGGTGATTTATATGACAACCTATGTGTTTATGGGCGCCGCGGCATTTGGCGTGATTATGACCATGCGCCGCGAAGGCACACCGGTTGAGAAAATTTCAGACCTTGCGGGTCTTTCTGCAACACACCCCTTGCTGGCGGCGGCGATGATGGTGGTGATGTTCTCTATGGCAGGGATACCGCCATTAGCCGGGTTCTTTGGCAAATGGTATGTATTTTTGGCAGCGGTGAATGCGGGTCTTATTCCATTGGCGATTATTGGCGTGCTTACTTCTGTTATTGGGGCGTTCTATTATCTGCGGATCATCCGGTTAATGTATTTCCAGGATTCAGACGCACCGCTGGATGAGGGGACATCGCATCAAAACCGATTGGTTCTTATTGTCTCGGTCGGGTTTATTTTACTGTTCTTCTTTGGTATTGGCGCCTTGTCACAGCAAGCCACATCAATTGTGTCTGTTTATTTCTAAAATAACAGCGTAATGGCGCAGAAGATGGATTTTCCTGACAGGCCAGAACTTAACGACAAATCCCTGCCTGACGGATGGCACATCAGCTTCTCTGAAACGGCGCCCTCATCAAATGATCTGGCGCTTGCGGCGCTAAAAGCGCGTGGCCAGCAGGCTGCAGGTGCCTGTTTTGTGGTCGGAGAGCAAACACAAGGGCGAGGCCGATTAGGCCGGCAATGGACATCACGCCCGGGTGATGGTCTATATCTTTCTGCTGTGTTGTGTCCGCAGGTTCCACGTGATGTATGGCCCAGCTTGTCTTTTGCGGTATCTCTGGCGGTCTATAACATGCTGGCAGATGCCATTGGGGATACCGAGGCGCAGATAAGCCTGAAATGGCCGAATGATGTTCTGGTTAATGGCGGCAAGATAGCTGGCATCCTGTTAGAGGCAGGAGATGCGGGCGTGGTCGCCGGCTGTGGCATCAATCTGAAGAATGCGCCAACTGATACCAGCCAGAAACATCCCGCTACCTCGCTGGACAGATTTTGCCCGAATGGTCAGATGCACTCGGCAGAAGAACTTGCTTTCAGGCTTGTTCATAAACTGGCTGAGTGCTATGAGATGTGGAATGTTAAGGGGCATCAGGCGGTCATTGCCGATTGGCAGCGCCATTGTTCCATGATTGGCCAGAACGTGCATATTCAAACGCCAGCCCGTCTGATTGAGGGGCGTTGTGAGGCGATTGGCGAGGATGGCCAGCTGGTTGTTTGCGATACAGCCGGACAACAGCATTTTATTACCGCTGGGGATGTTGAAATCATGAAGGGGCAAGCATGATACTGGCCATAGATTGTGGCAATACCAATGTGACCTTTGCGCTTTATACAGCAACAGGGGAAAAACAGGGGAACTGGCGACTGGAAACCCGCGCCCAGCGTCCAGCAGATGATTATGCAGTGGCGCTTTCACGCTTGCTGGAAACAGATGGATTTTCGCTTGCTTCTGTTACCAGCTGTGCTTTGGCATCTGTGGTGCCAGAAGCCACCCCGCATCTGATTGATTTTTGCACGCGCCGGATAGGGGTAGTGCCTGTTATTGCGGATCCGGCCAAGGGCGGGCTTGGCTTGCAAGTGCTGATTGACACGCCTGCACAATTGGGGGCAGACAGGCTGGTAAATGCCTATAGCGTGGCCTGTTCAGGTCATCTGCCGGCGATTGTGCTCGATTTCGGTACCGCCACCACCTTTGATATTGTCCTGCCAGCCAAAGATGGCCACAGCCTGGCCTGTTATGATGGCGGTATTATCGCCCCCGGTGTGCATCGCTCGCTAGAGGCATTGGTGGCGGCAGCGGCGCGGCTACCAGCGGTAACCATCGCTGCCTGGCCAGCTGATCAGCCGGTCATCGGCAAATCAACTGAGACGGCGATGCAATCTGGCGTGTTGTGGGGCTATGCCAGCCTGATAGAGGGGATGCTAGGCCGGATTGAGGCACATTATCAGATGCAAATGCAGGTTGTTGCCACAGGTGGGCTTGCTTATTTGTTTGCGCCCCATATCTCAAAGATAGAACATATTCGCCCGGATTTAACCACTGACGGGCTTTGCCAACTGGCCATACGTGCCTGATAGATGAAAAAATGACAGATATACACCAAGATGATTTGATTTTCCTGCCGCTTGGCGGGTCGGGCGAGATCGGCATGAACGCCAATCTTTATCATTATAAGGGGCGCTGGTTGATGATCGATCTTGGCATCAGCTTTCCTGATGACACCATGCCAGGCGTTGATGTGGTTCTGCCAGATTTGCGGTTTATCGAAGCCCGCGCAGAAAAGCTGGAAGCGATTATCCTAACCCATGCCCATGAAGATCATTTTGGCGCTATTCCCTATTTATGGGAACGGTTGAAAGTGCCGGTATATGGCACTGCTTTTACGCTGGCTTTGTTGCGGCGCAAGCTGGCCGAAGCGCGGCTGGATGTGCATATTCCTATGCATGAAATTGACTATAATATTGATTACAGCTTTGGCCCCTTTTCGGTTGAGCTTGTCTCCATGACCCATTCCATACCAGACCCGGCTGCCCTTGTGCTGCGCACGCCAGAAGGGGTGATATTGCATACAGGGGACTGGAAATTTGATCCCACGCCAATGCTTGGCGATGATGCGGATAAGGCGCGTTTGCGGGCGCTGGGCGATGAAGGGTTGATGGCACTTATAGGCGATTCAACCAATGCGATGATAGAGGGGCATACCCCGTCAGAGGCGGTTGCCTGTGAAGGGCTGACACAGGTTATTGCACAGGCAGAACAGATGGTTGCCATTACCTGTTTTGCCAGTAATGTTGCCAGAATTGAGAGCATTATTACCGCTGCCAGCGCGAATAACCGATCTGTTTGTATCGCTGGACGAGCCCTGAACCGGACCATTGCAGCGGCAAAAGAGGTTGGGTATCTGCGTGATATCCCGGATTTTGTATCCGAAGGAGATGTCAGCCTTATCCCGCGTGAAAATCTGGTAGTGATTTGCACCGGATCGCAAGGCGAATCCCGCGCCGCGATGGCGCGTATCGCCAATGGCACGCATGAGCAGATTAGCCTGAATGCCGGGGATACGGTAATTTATTCCTCGCGCCAGATCCCGGGTAATGAGCAAGCTATCGGGCGGGTTCATGATGCGCTGTTGCGCCAGAGGGTGAATCTGATCACCGATGAAGATGCGCCCGTACATGTTTCTGGCCATCCTTCCCGTGATGAGCTGACCGAGATGTATAGTCTTGTCCGACCTAAAATCGCTATCCCTGTGCATGGCACAGCCCGGCATCTAATGGCACATGCTGAACTGGCAACCGATTGTCAGGTTGGCCAGACGCTGATCCCGGAAAATGGCGATATGGTCAAATTCAAGGCGGGCAGGGCAGAAATAAACGGTCAGGCACCTACTGGCCTGTTAACCCATGAGGGCGGGGAGATTGTTGATTTACAGTCTGATTTCCTGCGCTCTCGCCGGCGTATGCTGTGGAATGGTACAGTAACCGTATCGGTGGTTTTATCCAGCTCTGGCGACCTGCTGATGGCCCCGCATATCAGCCAGTCCGGCCTGTGTTCTGATATTCAGGCAGATGAATTTATCGCCGATGCGTCTCTGGCGGTAGAAGATGCGCTGATGCAGAGCCTGGAGCGTGCCGAAAAAGGGCGATCCGATGAGCAGATTGTTATCAGCGCAGTACGGAGCCTTGCCAAGCAACGTTTCCGGCTGCGGCCAACGGTTCATGCCCATATCTTGCGTGCCAGTGATGAGGAGTTACGGGCGTGATAGGCCGTATTAATCATATCGCTATTGCGGTTCCTGATATCCGGGCGGCTATGGCCCAATGGCAGGCCCGAACAGGCGCTGAAATCTCGGCTATCCAGACCCTGCCAGAACATGGCGTGCATGTGGCCTTTATTCAGGCAGAAAACGGTAAGGTGGAATTGCTGGAGCCTATTGATTCTACCTCGCCTATTGCTAAATTTTTGGAAAAGAATCCTGATGGCGGTATGCACCATATCTGTTTTGATGTTGAAGATTTAATCGCCTCACGGGATCGTCTTGTTGCTGAGGGCGGGCGCGTTTTAGGCGGTGAGGAGCCGCGAATAGGCGCACATGGAAAGCCGGTTATTTTCATCCATCCCAAAGACTTAAGCGGTACACTTATTGAATTGCAGCAGGCCTGATATGGATATTGTTTCTTCTGTCGTTGTGTATATTTTATTATGGTGGTGGGTGTTTTTTATGACACTGCCTTTTGGGGCAAAGCCATCAGTTGAACAGGTTCCAGGTCAGGCACCTTCTGCGCCAGACAAGCCGCGCATTGTGCGTAAAATGCTGATCACCTCGGTTATCGCAGCTGGATTATTTATTATTGTTCATGCGGTTATCACTTCTGGCGTGTTCAGCTTCAGAGACATTAGCGGATAGATACTCAGCCGCGGCGTAATGTGCGTTTCTGTCGCGCTTTTTGACTGTGTTACAAGCAGGTTAAACATGATATGACAAAAGCGCAGTTTTAGAAGAATAAAAGCGTTGGATGCACAATAAAGGGATATGCCCAGAATGACAGCTATTTTTCTAGCAAGTGACCATGCAGGATGCCAGTTAAAGGCAGAGGTAGCCGCCTATCTGACGCAGGCAGGCCATGAAGTGACAGATTTAGGCACAGATGGCAGCGCATCTGTTGATTATCCTGATTTTGGATATAAATTGGCAGCAGCCCTAAAAGATCGGGCTGAGGCACGAGGTATTGCGATTTGCGGTTCCGGTATTGGCATTTCCATTGCTGCAAATCGCTATAGCTGGATACGCGCAGCACTGGTGCATGATGTAACCAATGCCAGATTATGCCGCGAACATAATGATGCTAATGTACTTGCGTTGGGAGAGCGGGTAGTGGGCGCTATTCAGGCGATAGACTGTGTACAGGCCTTTTTGGATACGCCTTTTGCAGGTGGTCGTCATCAAAAGCGGATTGATAAATTGTCCAATCCTAAACTGGAAAGCTAATCTGAGGATAAAAAGATGAATAATATGACAGATTTTTTCAACGCTAATTTAGAGCAAACCGATCCTGAGATTGCCAAGGCAATAAGTGATGAGTTGCATCGCCAGCAAGACCAGATTGAGATGATCGCTTCTGAAAATATTGTTTCTTCTGCGGTATTGGAAGCGCAGGGGTCTGTGCTGACAAATAAATATGCTGAAGGCTATTCTGGCCGGCGTTATTATGGCGGGTGCGAATATGTGGATGTAGTGGAAACCCTGGCGATTGAACGCGCTAAACAGCTATTTGGATGCAAATTCGTGAATGTTCAGCCCCATTCCGGCGCCCAAGCCAATCAGGCCGTATTTCTGGCTCTGCTAAAGCCGGGCGATACCGTGCTGGGCATGTCGCTAGAGGCGGGCGGGCATCTGACCCATGGCGCCGGGCCAAACCTGTCTGGTAAATGGT
Organism: Puniceispirillaceae bacterium (SeqCode); assembly: GCA_049615365.1. GTDB lineage: Bacteria > Pseudomonadota > Alphaproteobacteria > Puniceispirillales > Puniceispirillaceae > JADHLI01. Next base: position 12,117 of record JBMZFK010000009.1, on the reverse strand, counting down.
TTAATGCGGTTCAATATGGCGTATCGCGCGAAACAGGCCAGATTGATTATGATGCCCTTGAAGCGCTGGCAGTTGAGTGTCAGCCACAATTAATTGTGGCGGGGGCATCTGCCTATCCCCGGCAGATTGATTTTGCCGCTTTCCGCCGGATTGCCGATAAGGTAGGGGCGTTATTTATGGTCGATATGGCGCATATTTCCGGACTGGTTGCGGCCGGGCTTCACCCTAGCCCGGTACCCCATGCAGATATCGTAACCTCTACCACCCATAAAACCCTGCGGGCTGCCAGAGGCGGGATTATCCTGTCAAATGATGAGCAGTTGGGACGTAAGATTAATTCAGCGGTTTTCCCCGGTTTGCAGGGTGGCCCCCTGATGCATGCTATCGCTGGCAAGGCGGTTGCCTTTGGCGAAGCCTTAAAGCCAGAATTTAAGACATATATAGAAACTGTTGTAAAGAATGCACAAAATCTTGGTAAAGTTCTGCTGGATAGAGGACTTGATCTGGTGTCTGGTGGGACCGATACCCATTTGGTTCTGGTGGATTTGCGCCCGAAAGGCTTAACCGGGGATATCACCGAAACATCGTTGGAACGTGCGGGCATTACCTGTAACAAAAATGGCGTGCCGTTTGACCCGGAAAAGCCGATGGTCACTTCCGGGGTGCGTTTGGGTACGCCTGCTGGAACGACCCGTGGTTTTGGCCCAGAGCAATTTACACAGATAGGTCATCTGATTGGGGATGTGCTGGATGGGCTGGCATCCAACCGAAATGATAACTCGGATATCGAAATGTCTGTTCGGGCGAAAGTAAAGGACTTGTGCAGAGCCTATCCAATCTATTAATAGTATGAGGGCAAGGCCCACACCACAAGATACGGCTAGAGGAGAGAGAGGCAATGTTATGCCCGATTTGTCGTTCCGAGGATACGCAAGTTAAAGATTCGCGCCCTTCAGAGGATGGCACCTCTATTCGTCGCCGTCGCCAATGTTCAGAATGCGAGGCACGATTCACAACCTTTGAACGGGTTCAGCTTCGTGAAATATCTGTACTTAAACGTGACGGGCGAAAAGTGCCCTTTAGCCGGGAAAAGCTGGAGCGTTCGTTTAATATCGCGTTGCGCAAGCGTTCTGTGCATGAAAATGATGTGGTGATGGCTATCAATGACATTGTGCGAAAGCTGGAATCTACCGGCGAGGCCGATGTTACGTCTGATTATGTTGGCTCTCTGGTTATGAAAGCTTTGCTATCCTTGGATAAGGTTGGGTATATCCGTTACGCTTCTGTCTATAAGAATTTCGAAGATGCCAGCGATTTCGAAGACTTTGTGAATGACCTCAGACCATAACCCTGTCACGCCCTGTTCTTTTGCTTCAGATGATGAACGCTGGATGCGGCTGGCATTGATCTATAGCGCGCGCGCACAAGGCAGGACAGCGGAAAACCCGCCAGTGGGATGTGTGCTGGTATCTGCTGATGGCCGGTTGCTGGCCACAGGGCATACCGGGCCTGGTGGCCGCCCACATGCCGAACAATCTGCCCTGAATAAAGCTAGCGCCTATCCAGAGCTTTTGCAGGGTGCCCATGCCTATGTAACGCTAGAGCCTTGCGCCCATCATGGCCAGACCCCGCCTTGTGCCGATGCCCTGATATCTGCGGGGGTCAAACGCGTTACCTATGCTGTGGCGGATCCCGATAGCCGGGTTAATGGGCGTGGCCATGCGATGCTGGCAGATGCAGGGATACAGGTATCTTCAGGATTGCTGGCAGAGCCGGCGCGCGATATCATGGCCGGATTTCTGGCCTCCAAAACAAAAAACCGTCCTGCAATCACCAGCAAAATAGCCCTCAGCAAAGATGGTTTTATTGCCGCAAAAAGGGGCCAGCAAACCTGGCTGACAGGCGATGTTGCGAAACGATTTACCCATGATTTACGCAGCCGCCATGATGCGGTATTAACCGGTATTGATACGGTTCTAGCTGATGATCCGCAGCTGAATTGCCGGCTTGCCGGAACTCCGGGCGACAGCCTGGCTCGGCTGGTGATGGATAGTCGCCTGCAATTGCCGCTGCAGAGCCAGCTGGTTCAGAGCGCCAGACAAACCGATGTTCTGGTGTTTACGCGCCCGGATTGTGATGTTGCGCAGCGCGCCGCCCTTGCCAAAAAAGGGGTGCAGGTGATTTCTTGCGAACCTTTAAAAGGCGGGCGACTACATCCTGACTTTGTGATAGATTTTTGTGCCCAATCAGGCATTAGGTCTATCTTGCTGGAAGCCGGGGCAGAGTTGAACAGGGCCTTTTTTGCAGCCAGATTAATTGACAAGGTGGTTGAGCTTGTCGCCCCGACCAGGCTGGCGAGCGGCTATTCAGGCTACAGCCCCTCACAAATTGGCGAGCCTTCTATAGCTTTTGTGCAAACAGCGGATTATATAAAGAGCAGTTCAGGCTTTTTAGGGGCAGATCAGCTTACCATCTGGCACCGCACGCCAACCCAGTAATCAGGGATAAACACAAGATATGTTCACAGGCATCATAACTGCAATAGGCCGCATTGATGACATTCAAAAGGCGGGCGATTGGCGATTAAAGATCGCTACCCCTTGGGAATGCGCACATATTGATTTAGGCGCGTCTATTGCCTGTTCAGGGGTCTGTTTGACGGTGGTCGAACGCGATGCAGACTGGTTTGCGGTAGAGGTATCTGCAGAATCGCTGTCTCGAACCACAATTGGCAGGTGGCAAACTGGCACAGATATAAATCTGGAACGGGCCTTGCGGCTAGGGGACGAGCTGGGCGGCCATATTGTTTCCGGGCATGTAGATGGGCTGGCAATTATTGAGACGATTACCCCGGTTGAAGATTCCTTTCAGCTAGAGATATCTCTGCCAGATGATTTATCGAAATTTGTGGCTGAAAAAGGGTCGGTAACGCTGGATGGTATTTCCCTGACGGTAAATAAGGTTTCCGGCAACCGGTTTGGCGTTAATATTATCGATCATACATGGACGCATACCACTCTTGGACAGGCAGCGCCGGGCCAGCATTTGAATCTTGAAATTGATATGCTTGCCCGTTATGTATCACGTCTGATCAGCAACTAGGCGAGGGGAATGATGGTAAATCAGGTGGAAGTGGGTCTATCTCCTATCGAAGAAGTGATTGCAGATGCAAAAGCTGGCAAGCTGTTTATCCTTGTTGATGATCAAAACCGTGAAAATGAAGGCGATTTGTGCATTATTGGCAGTCATGCGGATGCCCATGCGGTGAATTTCATGGCTAAATATGGCCGCGGGCTTATCTGTCTGGCGCTGACCAAGGAGCGCACTGAAAAGCTGGGTCTGTCGATGATGGAACGACGCAATGAATCGCGCCATCAAACCGCCTTTACGGTCTCTATCGAGGCGCGTGACGGGGTAACAACAGGCATCTCGGCCCATGACCGGGCGCGTACCATTTCGGTAGCGATTGACCCGGAATTGAGCGAGCGCGATATTACCACACCTGGACATATCTTTCCGTTGGTTGCCCGTGATGGCGGTACATTGGTGCGCGCCGGGCATACCGAAGCGGTGATCGATATCGCCAAGGCAGCCGGGTGTGAGCCAAATGGCGTTATTTGCGAGATTATGAAAGATGATGGAACCATGGCCCGTCTGCCAGATCTGGTAGAATTTGCAAAAGAGCATGATTTGAAAATTGGCGCCATTGCAGATTTGATTGCCTGGCGGCGGATGAATGAAACGCTGGTAACACGGGTAACCGAAACCGCGATTGAAACTGAATTTGGCGGGGCATGGCGGCTGATTATCTATCGTAATGATGTTACGGATGTCGAACATCTGGTTTTGCAAAAGGGCGAGATTATGCCGGATATGCCGGTAATGGTGCGGATGCATGCGCTTGACCTGATGGTAGATTTATTTGGCCGGGCCCATAGCTCGCGCAGTCATGGTGAATTACAGCGTGCCATGAAGATGATCGCCGAGGCCGGAACAGGGGTGATTGTGCTTCTGCGCGAATCCAGCGCTTCCAGCTTGTCTGAGCTGGTAAATCAGCAGGCACGTATAACCCCGGATACACATGGCCCGGAATTACGCGATTATGGTGTCGGGGCGCAAATTCTGAATGATTTGAATATCACGAATATGATTTTGCTTACCAATTCCAAGCCGAATGTTATTGGCCTTGAAGGCTATGGTCTGCATATTGATGGCTGGCAGCCTGTCTCTGAGCCTGAAACAGATGCAGGTAAAAAAGAATAAAAATACACGCCTATTTAACAGGCTTACTATCTATAGAGGATACCATCCATGGCAGGTCACTTTCTGATTGTCGAAGCAAATTTTTATAAAGAACTTGCCGAGGCACAAAAAAAAGGAGCCATAGCAGCATTGCATGCGGCGGGTGCCAGTTTTGATGTTGTGGCGGTTCCGGGGGCGCTGGAAATACCTGCTGCGATTGCCTTTGCGGCCGCCTCATCTACAGATTATGCAGGCTATGTTGCGCTGGGCTGTGTTATTCGCGGCGAGACAACCCATTACGAGACCGTATGTAGCGAGAGCGCGCGGGCGCTGATGGAGTTGACCATTACCCGGCATCTGGCTATCGGTAACGGGATTTTAACGGTCGAGAATAGCGATCAGGCATGGGTGCGGGCAGATATGGATAAAAAAGACAAGGGCGGGGATGCGGCGCGCGCCGCGCTGGAAATGGCCAGCCTGAAACACCAAATGCTGGCAGGCAATAAAGGTAGCAACGCATGAATGACGACATAATAGAGACCAACCCGAAAAGTCTGGAAAACAGTATTTCAGACAAAAAGGGCCTGCGTCCGGTGATTTTGCGTATGCGGACAGGGGCGCGTATTGCCGCTGTTCAGCTTGCCTATAGTGTGGGGATTACCCAAAGCTCAGTCGCGGAGGAATTGCCAGGCTTTATCGACCATTATGGCGAGGTTATCGCTGGCCAGCTAAGGGTGAAGAAAATTGATGAAGAACATTTTCAGCATCTGGCAAGCGGTGTTGCGAGCGAAAAACAGCATCTGGACGCTGATATTGCCAAAAATCTGTCAAATGGGTGGAGTATGGAACGGCTGGCCCTGCATGAGCTTTCGGTTTTGCAGGCAGGCATTTTTGAGCTGAAAGCCATGCCGCATATTCCGGCACGCGCGGTATTGTCTGAATATTCAGGACTGGCAGATATCTTTCAATGTGATGTTGGCTTTATCAATGCCATGCTGGATAAATTGGCAAGCCGCTATCGTAAAACAGAGCTCGCCGATAGCTGAGTTTCCCTGCTGTTATTTTTCAGGAATTACTGGCGCCGCAGATTGCTGAAAATCTGATCAACTACACTTAAATTATCGCCAGGTGTTGGCGTTTTTGATTCCAGCTTGACGATTTCTTTATCTGTGGTTTTGTCCCTAATTTCAATAGACTCCAGAATATTGTTTCTGTCAAAACTTAGCACAACAAGCTCACGCTCAATCGTTTCGGTTTTGCCAGCGATAGGGGCTTCCATTTTCTGGTTATTATAATAAAGACGGCTATCATCAAAGGCGCCTTTAAAACTGGCCGGGCCGAATAAAATCTCGACATCGGCACGTCTGGTTTGGCCAATTTCCAGCTTGTTTAACTGGCTAGCCTCAATCAGATTGCCATGCGAGGTAACCTGCGATTCACAGGCTTGAAAACTGGACAGCAGAACAAGGCAGATAAGAGCAGAGAAAAGCTTTGATGCGGTATTTTTCATTAGAACCCTGACGATATATCAGCTAAAATTATGCAAATATGGTGTTTATTATAGGCTAAATTAACTTCTTGTTGATAGTCGAAAGCTGGCATCCTGTAAAGCGCAGTCAGCCATAGACGCTAGCAACCAAAATGCCGTATAACAGGCAAACGATTATCCTGTTACAGATGCCGGTTATCGATACCAGCAATTATTTGTGGAGACGTAAAAACGTGCCTGTCTTTAAGCGTTTGAAATCAGCTTTGCGTAAATCTTCTGAAACTCTGGAAAATCGGCCAGAAGAGAGGCTTTACAGAAAAACCCTCGAAGCAAGCCGAAATCCCCAGCTTTATCTGCGCTTTGAGGTTGCCGATACGCTGGATGGCCGTTTTGACATGCTGTGTTTACATGTCGGGCTTGTGATGCGCCGACTAAAGGCCGCTTCCGAAGCGCAAAGTGCAGCTTTTTCCCAGAATTTATTTGATATTTTCTTTGGCGATATGGATTTGACCTTGCGCGAGATGGGGGTAGGCGATCTGGGCGTTGCCAAGCGGGTGCGCCAGATGTCAGAGGCTTATATGGGCAGGCTTACTGCCTATAGCCATTTTTTGGATGCTGGCGATACTGAAGGGTTAGCCGAAGCATTGGCGCGTAATATTGGCCGCGATGAGAAGGTGAGCGATAAAGATCGCCAATGTGCAGTATTTGTTGAAAAAGCGGCTAAAAAACTGGAGGCCGTTTCTATCGAAGCCCTGTTGAGCGCAGAAGCCGATATTGCCGCTGTTTTTCAGCTGGATAAGGAATAAGAGCATGTCGTTCAGCCTGGATCTGAAACTCACCGCTTCACTCATCACAAAAGATAGCCCTAACAGAATGGTGATTACCGCATCCGCGGCTGTCTGCACAGAATTGGCCGAGCGTTTTGGCTATCTTGAGGTGAAGGCGTTGACAGGCAAGCTGGATGTTCGGCGTATCTCGTCAGCTTGCTGGCAGATTAAAGGGCAGTTCACGGCCGAGATTACGCAGTCTTGCGTGGTTTCTGGCGATCCGGTGGGAGAACGCTTTTCGTTTGATTTGATAGAGCGCTATCTTGAAACCCTTGAAAATGGTGAAGAAATAGACCCTATGGGTGTGGATGTTGAGGTGCTGGATAATGGCATGATTCCGGTCGGAGAAGCGGTTGCACAGGCACTGGCCGTCCATGCTACCGCCTGGCCACGCCGCGCTGATGCCCCAATTTTGGCCCCGCCACCAGAATTAAAAGAGCAGAATCACCCTTTTGCCAAACTTTCTGAATTGAAAAAATAAATTTAGTCTTTATGGTTAGCCCGTCATGGAGGGTAGGGTAATGACAAAACAGCCAAGATTGGCTCTGGATGCTATGGGCGGGGACAATGCGCCCCGGATAGTTGTCGAAGGTGCAGATATTGCCGTCGCCAAAAATCCTGACTTAACACTGGTGTTTGTTGGAGATGAGCGCAAGATAAAGCCACTCCTGAAAGCCACTAGTTATCTTCAGTCTGCTGAAATCCAGCACACTACCGAAGAGGTAGCCCCGGAGGCGCGGGTATCGCAGGCATTGAGAGCGGGCAAGCAAACCTCTATGTGGAAAGCGATTGAGCTGGTTGCAGAAGGACAGGTTGAGGCCGTGGTTTCGGCGGGCAATACTGGTGCGCTGATGGCGATGTCAAAGCTGCAGCTTCGCATGATAGAAGGGGTCAGCCGGCCAGCCATTGCCGGGTTTTTCCCCAGCTCATCTGGACATTCCTGTGTGCTGGATTTGGGCGCTAATATTGAATGTGACGCTGAAAACCTTATCCAGTTTGCCATCATGGGCAGCGCTTTTTACCGCGATATTTACGGGATGGAAACGCCGTCTGTTGGCCTGTTGAATGTTGGCGAGGAAGATCAAAAGGGCTTTGATTATCTGCGCGAAGCGGCCAAGGTCCTGAATCTTGAAAAGCTGGATGTGAATTATCAGGGGTTTGTTGAAGGCTCTGATATTACCGCTGGCAGTGTAGATGTGATTGTCACAGATGGATTTACCGGCAATGCCGCGCTGAAAACAGCAGAAGGGGTTGCTAATTTATTTCAGCAATCCATGCGGGACGCTTTTTCAGCCTCGTTGATGACCAAGCTTGGCTATTTGCTTGCCCGGGCTGGCTTCACCCGCTTGCGCGCAAAATTGGATCCGCGTAACTATAATGGCGCGGTATTTTTGGGGCTAAACGGAATTTCTGTAAAATCGCATGGCGGCACAGATGCCATTGGCTATGCAAATGCTATCAATGTGGCGGTGAATATGGTTAAACAGGGCTTTATTCCCGAGGTAACTGCTGCGATTGCAACCGCCAATCAGATTTTTGCAGAAGAAAAGATGATAGCTGATGATGAATAATACAATCCTGATGGTTGGTGCTGGTAGCTATTTGCCGGAAAAAGTGCTTACAAATGACGATTTAGCCGCTTTTGTAGATACAGATGATGCCTGGATTCAACAGCGTACCGGCATCCGTCAACGCCATATGGTTGGCGAGGGCGAGCTGACCTCGGATCTGGCCGTAGCGGCGGCACAAAGGGCGCTCGCTTGTGCCGATCTAACCAGCGATGATATCGATATCATTATTGTTGCCACGACCACACCGGACGATACCTTTCCCTCTACCGCCTCTACTGTTCAGCATAAGCTGGGCAGCTATCGGTCTTTTGCCTTTGACGTTCAGGCGGTTTGTGCCGGCTTTATCTATGCGCTGGGGGTAGCCGAATCGCTGCTTCGTTCGGGCAAGGGCAAGCGTGCATTGGTGATTGGCGCCGAGAGCTTTACCAAGCTGCTGGATTGGTCAGACCGAACCACCTGCGTGCTGTTTGGCGATGGGGCCGGTGCGGTGGTGCTGGAGGTTCCGGATAATCCGGCTGAAGATTGGGGCGTTTTATCCACCGTGTTACATACAGATGGCCGGTACCGCGATATTTTATATGTTGACGGGGGACCATCGCACAGCAAAACCGTAGGCCATGTTCGGATGCGTGGACAGGATGTGTTTAAACATGCGGTGGAAAAGCTGTCTAGCTCGATGAACGAAGTCATTGTTGAATCTGGTCATGCCGCCAGCGATATAGACTGGCTAATCCCGCATCAGGCGAATATCAGAATCATTGACGGTATGCAGAAAAAGCTTGGTCTGCCTGCGGAAAAAGTTGTTAAAACCGTTGCTGAACATGCCAATACATCGGCTGCCTCTATCCCGCTAGCCCTTAGCCAGGCGGTTACGGACGGGCGGGTAAAATCGGGTCATTTGCTGGCGTTTGAAGCGATTGGTGGCGGTCTGTCCTGGGGGGCGTCTCTGGTGCGCTATGGCCGCCCGTAACTGCGGGTGCAAAAGGCTAAAGAGTAAGAATCCTATCATTTCTCATTGATTAATTGACGTTTTATTTTGCCAATGATAGCCTTTTATTTATGAGTAATACCCTTACACGAAATGATTTGGCAAATGCCGTGCATCAGCAGATTGGGCTTTCCTATAATGAAAGCGCCCAACTTGTAAGCTCTGTTCTTGAAGAGATATCTCTCTGCCTTGAGACAGGCGAGCAGGTAAAGCTGTCTTCTTTTGGCACCTTCTCTGTTTCCAGCAAGAATGCCAGAGTAGGGCGCAACCCGAAAACCGGTGTGGAAGCAACCATCACGCCGCGCCGGGTGCTGACCTTTCGCCCATCCAATCTGATGAAAACGCGCGTGAATGGCGGCCAATAGTGCAAAAAGCCGCCTCTGCCTATAAAACCATCTCCGAAGTATCCGAGGCACTAGATATCCCTGCCCATGTGTTGCGGTTTTGGGAATCAAAATTTAGCCAGTTAAAGCCCATGAAGCGGAGTGGCGGGCGTCGCTATTACCGGCAAGAAGATATCGCCTTGCTAGAGATGATTAAATCTCTGCTCTATGATGAGGGATATACGATTAAGGGCGCGCAAGCCAGTCTGTCCAAACGCCGCAAGGCCGACGCACTGGCGGCTATGGGAACACAGGCCAGTGATAGCGCATCGCCCTCAAACAGCGCTCATGGTGGGTCTGCTGCTATTGCCAGCCATCTGTCTTATGGTACCAGTCCGGAGAATATCCGTATGGCGTCCAGCCTGCTTGCCGAGGCGCAAAGCCGTATAGATACCTTGCTGGCGCGTATCTAGCAGCCCATTCCCGATAGTGCCTGAATAGGGTGTGGAGTTGGAGCCCGGATAGTTATGGATAGTGCCTGAATAGCTTCTGGATAGCTTCCGGGGTTGTCTGGCTTTCTCTTGCTTCTGTATTTGCGAATCGGTATAACGAGCCTGTGTCGGAGTGTAGCGCAGCCTGGTAGCGCACTATACTGGGGGTGTAGGGGTCGTGGGTTCAAATCCCGCCACTCCGACCAACTTTTAGTCAACCATTACAGTAGGTTGTCGTTGATTGGTTTTTCGTTGTTTATTGGCAAATAGCAGCCACGGTACAAGTTATCGTACAACAACGGAGGCCAAAATGGCATCAGTTATAAAGTGTAGGGGTCGTTGGACGTGCAGGGTGACTACCAACAGTTTTTCAATTTAAGAATTATTTTCAAATTCGGAATAATATTGATTAGCAATTAGTAGATGTGCCAAATTTTCTATGGTTTAATAGAATCTTGGATATATTTTTGGAAGTCAGAGATAATGATACTTACTTTAAACACCATAATTTCCTTACTATTATTTGGCTCGCTTATTCTTACCATTTTTTTAGGAATCAAGGTTGTTCCGCAGTCTAAAGAGTATGTAGTAGAAAGATTTGGTAAATATTCCAAGACTATGAATGCCGGGTTAGGTTTTATTATACCGTATATTGAGAGGGTTGCTCATAAAGTAAGTATTTTAGAAAGACAGTTAAACGAATTTACTATTTCAGTGATTTCCAAAGATAATGTTGAAGTTAAACTTGAAACGACTGTATTTTTTAGAATAGTTGACCCCTCTCGTTCTGTTTATAGAATTCGTGATGTAGAGTCTGCAATAAATACCGCAGCAACATCAATTGTTCGGTCTGCAGCTGGTCGACTTGAGCTGGACGAATTGCAATCCAGTAGAGACTCTATGAATCAAGAAATCTCCCTAAATTTGCGTGAAGCTGCGGAGGTTTGGGGCGTTGATATTACGCGAACTGAAATAACAGATATTATTGTTGATGAAGAAACCAAATCTTCACAGCGGCAGCAGCTATCCGCTGAAAGAACAAGACGAGCAACAATCGCTGAAGCTGAAGGTGAGAAGCGTTCAATAGAGTTAAAGGCTGAGGCAAAATTATTTGAGGCTCAAAAGGAAGCTGAAGCCATCAAATTAACTGCAGATGCAGATGCATATGCTGTCAAAGTCAAAGCTAAAGCTGACGCTGAGCAAACAAAATTACTGGCAGAAGCTATTTCTAATAATGGCCAACCTGCTGTAAATTTCGAAGTTATGAAACGACAAATAGAGGCTGTTGGTGAGCTGGCGAGTTCTGAGTCTACTAAGACAATTATTTTACCAACTGATGTTACTGGAGTTCTCGGTGGTCTAGAGACACTTATGCAAACAGTTAAAAAAAGTACTAAATGATGGAACTTTTTTTTGATTTTTCATATTGGTTTTTCTTAGTTCAATTTTGGGTTATCTTTGGAATAATTTTTATATGTCTAGAAATTATTGATGGGAGTTTTATTTTTTTCCTACCAATTGGAACAGGTTCTCTTTGTAATGCTCTAATTTTATTTTTCCAAAAAATTGGTATTTTCAACGAATATGTTCCGTTAACAATGTGGCATCATACCTTGGTTTCGCTCGGCGTTTTCTCAATTGGAGCTTCAATTTTCTTGCGGGTATTTAACCGTAAAAAAGATATTGACGACCCAAATCATTATTAAATTTTCCCTTAATTTTGTTTTGGTCCCGGTGTTAACCCACGCCCCAGCGCACTATACCAACGGTGTAGGGGTCAGACAGGGAGGAGTGGCGGTAAAAGAAAGTTGGTACAAGAAGCAGTACAGATATTGTGCGTAAAACAACGCTTTACCTCTTGATTCCGGTTGTGATATTCTATCTGTAAGCGTGAGTAAACAACGCTTAACCACTGGTTCGGAGTGCATCGCCTGTTGCTGCACGTAGAACTGGGGGTGTAGGGGTCGAGGGTTCAAATCCCGCCACTCCGACCAACTTTTACTATATTTACTGCCCCTTGAATCCCAATTTTACAAAAATCACCAGCCGATCAAAAGGCCGATCAACAGGCCTTCAGAAAATGCCAGCCACAAGAGCTGTTAATCACTGATACCTGTCTTTTTCTGAATTTTTGCGATCATGTTAATATGCCATTCGCGTAGCATGATATCTATCCTCTCATTCAC